>JAWXAV010000072.1:0-10788 GCA_034439695.1 Bythopirellula sp.
TCTTATTTTCGGTTCTTCAGGACTTTTCGTGGGTAGAGCATAGATCAACTGGAGAACATGACGTACGAATTCTTTACCCCGCAGGGGTACCATCATTCAGCCCAGGGTTGGTCGCTTTAGCGACTACCCTGGGTTACGAGAGCCAGACAAGTGCCAACCCTGAAAGGGTTGCATCACTTACGCTCCTGACCTTGTCTCGGACCTGCGCGGTGATCGACGAACGCTACGTCTACGACTGATACAACCCTTTCAGGGTTGCCTGGGGGGGTGCGGGATACCTACCCAGGGTAGTCGCTAGGAGCGACCAACCCTGGGCTAAAATATCTAACCCCTGCGGGGTACCGGAGTCGCGAACCATGCATACTCCCCCGATAAGCAGACCCTTTGAGCTAAAATCACCCACGAAAACTCCCGAAAAAGCTTATTTTCCCAGGCCGCTTACTGGCACCAGATGGGAGTGGATAACTCTCCCGCCTTACTTGATTTCGCCAGTTTTGCTGATTTTGCCATCCCCCCAGCGACGATACAGCTTGTAGGCGTTGTGCCGATGTATGCGCTGTTTTCTTGAGTTGGGCCGCCAAATGGCGAGGCGGTCGTCGGGGGCAGCACTTGGTCAAGGAAGGCTGGGCAGACCAATGGACGTTTTCACCACCCGCTTTGGAGTTCTCTCCGTTCAACCGCACGATGAGATCGTCTTTGAACAAGGCCTCATCGGGTTGGAGGATTGTAAGCGTTGGGTCGTCCTGACCGATTCGAATAACCCCGCGCTCGGTTGGCTGCAGAATCTTGACCAGGGGCACATTGCCCTGGGCGTGGTCAGTCCGCGCCGGTTTGTGCCGGAATATCAATTGCGCGTGGACCGCGCCGATCTGCGTACTTTGGGCCTCGTGACGATTCGCGATGCGGAAGTCGTGGTCATTGCCAGCCGCCAGCCCAGCCCAGCAGTGGATTCCCGCCTGCGCGGGAATGACGGAAAGGACTCGACGGGTCTGACCTTGAATTTACGCGCCCCGCTGGTGATCAACGTCGAAAAGCGGCTTGGTTGCCAGGTCATAGCCAAGGATGAGCACCCCGTGCAATATCCGCTCGACTTGCAGAATCTGAAATTGCGACGCATTGCTTAAGTAGACAGGGAGAGAACGCCGAATTCGGCGATAGCAGTGAAGAATTGCCGTCATCCCCGCGAAGGCGGGGAACCAGTGGGCCTGTGGTTGGATTGACGATTACGAGAGTATGCGAAGTATTAGAACACTAGACCGTACGAACTAGATTCCCGCCTTCGCGGGAATGACGGACTAGAACGCCGAGGAGAGTGCGATGTTGGTTCTGTCGAGACAACGAGACGAAAGCATTATCATCGGCGATAACGTCGTTATTACCATTGTTGACGTGCGCGGCGACAAGGTGAAATTGGGTATCGAAGCCCCCCGGGAAATCTCGGTCCACCGCCGCGAGGTCTACGAAGCGATTCTCCGCGAAAATCGCCAAGCCACTCTGCTCAAGCCCGACGACACCCAACTCTTGGGCCCCAACGGCATGTCGAGCGACCGGGTTTAGTGGGCGAATCGTAGCGACAGGCGGACCGCCTGTCGATTTCTCAGATTGTAGGCCGGAACGAGTTCTGCGAGTTCCGGCATGATAGATGTCTTCACTTCAATCTTGCAATCTTGCCGGAACTCGTGCAACTCGTTCCGGCCTACGGACTCCAGAGTTGGGGCTAAAAACCCTAACGATTCTAACGCCTGTGCTGTTTAGTTGTTCCGTTGGTAAATTTTGGATCAAAAACGGCCACAAATTGCCAGCTTGATCTTAAAGCGCTCAAAAGGGCGCGTCGATATTTTGGCATAGACGGACCGCCAACCGAGCGAACATCAAAAAATGTAGCGCACGTTGCACGGAACATGTCCTAGAGTTGGTTAAGTCGCCCCGGCGACAGCAACAGGACATATCGATAAGGATGCCGAGACCGTCAAACGAATTGACAGCGGTGTTGGAAACTCGAGGCGGTATCCTCGGCGCCGTGCGACAACATTTAGTGGCCGGAGTCATCTGACTCCCCAGATCCGGTCTTCCGTAAAGAACTGGTTTTTTTAGACAGGGGTGTTTGCAATGACTCGTATTAACACAAACGTGAGCTCGCTCGTGGCCCAAAATACTTTGGGGCGATCGAATGCGAGCCTGAACCAAGCCTTGACCCGTTTGAGCACCGGTTTGCGGATCAATACGGGTAAGGACGACCCAGCCGGTTTGATCGCGAGCGAAAACCTTCGCAGCGACATCACCAGCGTGAAAAAGGCCATCAGCAATACCGAGCGAGCCAATCAAGTGATTGCCACCGCCGACTCGGCCCTCGGTCAGGTTAGCTCCCTGCTTAATGATATACGCGGTCTCGTGACCGAATCGGCGAACTCCGGTGCGTTGAGTGCCGATCAGATCGCCGCCAATCAGCTCCAGATCGATTCCTCTCTGGAAGCTTTGAACCGTATCGCTCAGACCACGACGTTCCAAGGCCGCAAGTTGCTCGACGGCAGCTTGGACTTCATTACGACCACGGCCGACACCGATTTCACGAATCTCTCGAATCTGAAGATTGACCAAGCCAACTTGGGTTCGACAGGCAGCGTGTCGGTGGATATCGCCGTCACTTCGGCGGCCACCCAGGCGCAAGTTAATGTTACTAGCGTTCCCGTGGTTGTTCCTGGCGTTGCGGCCACCACCACGGCGACCTTTACGAATACCGCGACTCAGGCCACCGGTGGTACTGTCACCATTGGCGCCGAAACATTCTCGATTGCCGCCGACGCTGGTGGTGCCGCGGATGGGGCAGAAGGCAACCAAGCCGCGACGATCACGATTACCTACGGCGCCGGTGCGGCTGCCACAAGCTACACGGCTGGCACGAACACGCTCAACGTCAGCGTTACGCAGGCGTCGGGTGTGGCAACGGTGGCTAACATTCAAGCCGCTATCAACGCCGGCAGCGATTTTACTGCTTCTGGCGGTACGGGTGGCAACACCGTGACCGGTTCGGGCACGATTGCGGGTCTCGCCGGTGGCCGGGATGCCGGTTCTGCGGTGATTACCATCACGGCGGCCACTGCGGGCACGGCCGGGAATGCCAAGACGGTGACTATCACCGAGTCGGCTACTCCCACGACCTCGGCTCCTACCGCGACCGTTGATGGCAGCGGCAACATTACCGTCTTGGTCAACAACGCGGGCACGACCACACTCAGTGCCATCAATAGTGCGATTAATGCTCTTACAGACTACAACTCCGCCTTGGTGACCACGACTGGCGACGGCAATTACAACGCTGTCACGCAGTCGACCCCGACTGTTGCCAACACTGCTGGCGGTACTAATACCTCGGGCGGTATCTCGGCCGACCTCGTGATCGAACTCTCGGGTTCTAACGGCGGCGAAGTGCTTTCCTTCGAGGCTGGTACCTCGCTTGCTCAGTTGGTCTCCGGCATCAATTTGGTGCAGGATGCAACGGGTGTGTCCGCATCGAGTGATGGCACGACTCTCGAGTTGACCTCGACCGGTTACGGCTCCGCCGCGATTGTTGACGTGAAAGTCATCTCCGAAGGTACTGGCTTAACCCCAGCGGGTACATTTACCACGGCCCTTGGTGGTACCAGTGATCGTGAAGAGGGTACCGATATTGTCGCCACGATCAATGGCGTCGCAGCGACTGGCGATGGCAACAACTTGACCATCAACACCGCGACCTTGGATATCAGCACCACGGTTACGGCAGCCTTCGTGGGCACGGTTTCCTTCACAATCACCGGCGGCGGTGCCTTGTTCCAACTCGGTCCCGATGTCGTGTCGAACCAACAAGCTCGCTTGGGCATCGGCAGCGTGAATACGGCCCGCCTGGGCGGTACTAGTGGTAAGCTGTTCCAGCTTGGCACCGGTGGTTCGGCTTCGCTGTCCGGCGATACAACCAATGCCGCACGGATTATCGGAGAGGCCATCGACCAGGTGACTTCGCTACGCGGTCGGTTGGGTGCTTTCCAACGCACGAGCTTGGAAACCAACAAGAATGCGTTGAACGACACCTTAACCAACCTGACCGATGCCGAGAGCGCTATCCGTGACGCGGACTTCGCCAGCGAAACTGCCGCCCTCACCCGGGCTCAGATTCTGGTGCAGTCGGGCACGACCGTGCTGCAAATTGCGAACTCGAATCCGCAGAACGTGTTGGCTTTGCTCCAACGTTAATTTCGGCGGAAAAACATACGAAGCCGGTTCGGTCCCTAGGGCCGAGCCGGCTTTTTTTGTTGCTTCGCACGGGGTTTTCTGTTGGCTAGCATTGGCTTTTCTGACCGATACTATCGATAGAGTCAGCGGCCAGAGTGCTAGCACTGCGCGCAGCATTCAAGGTAAGCCCGGGGATGGCACTCCCCGGGTGATGCGACCCAGGGAATGCAATCCCTGGGCGTGGACTCGAACCCTGGGCGTGGACTCGAAATCAATATGGGACGAATCACCTCAGGCGTGGGCCTCATCAGCGGTCTCAACATCTCGGAGATTGTCGATCAACTGATCGACGTCGCCGCGATACCGCGCGAAGTGCTCACGGCCCGCACCAAGGATTTACAGTCGCAGCAGACGGCCATCGGCGCGCTCTCGGCCAAATTGCTGAGCATTCAGTTCGAGATGGGAAAACTGGGTGGCACTTCGCTCTATGCTTCCAAGAAAGCGACCTCCAGCGATGCCACGGTGCTGACGGCGACGGTTTCCAACTCCAATACGGCCGTCAATTCGACGTACTCCTTCACGCCCGTGCGCACGGCCAGCGCTCAGCAGTTGGTGAGCCAACGGTTTTCGAGCAAAGACGCGACCTTCGGCGCGCAAACTTTTGCGTTTCGCACCGGTGGGTTTGTCGACAAGGGCATCTCGCTCGATGAGCTCAACGGCGGCCTCGGCGTGCGACTCGGAGAGATTCGCATCACCGACAAGAGCGGCGAAGACGCGGTCATTGATCTCCGCTTTGCCACGACCATCGACGACGTGCTCAACGCGATCAACTCGAATACCACCATCAATGTCACGGCTGAGGCGGTGGGCGACACGATTCGACTCACCGATGGCACGGGCCAGTCCGGCACGTTGTCCGTGCAGGAAGTCAACAACGGTTTCACCGCCGCCGATTTGGGGCTCACCGGAATCAGCGCCGCCGGGGCCACAACCACCGCAACGGGTGCCGACATTTTCCGCCTCCATGCCGACACGCGGCTCAGCAAGCTCAACGACGGCAACGGCGTGTACTTCACCAACAGCACCACTGCCATCGACGATCTGGTGTTCGAGTTTGCCGATGGTTCCGGGCCGATTGGGTTGAATCTCTCTGGTTCCGAAACTTTGGGCGATGTCGTCGACGCGATCAATGACTCCACTGCCCTGGACGGCAAAGTGACCGCGGCAATTTCCACCGACGGCAATCGCTTGCAGCTCACCGATCTCACCAGCGGCAGCGAAACATTTTCCGTCTCCAACGGATTCTTGGGAACAGCCGCCGACGACTTGGGGCTTTCCGTGGCGGCGGTCGGCAGCACGATCACCGGCGCGCGGCTGACCTCGGGCCTGCGCGACACGCTGCTCAGTTCAGTCAATGGCGGCGCGGGCATTGAAACCTTCGGCGATCTCTCGATCACCAACCGCGACGGCGTGCAATCGACCATCAATTTAACCGGCGTCGAAACCCTGTCGGGGTTGGTCTCGGCGATCAACGCTCAGGCCACTGAAGTCACCGCCGCGATCAATTCCAATCGGAGTGGCATTGAGTTGACGGACACCACCGGGGGAACAACAAGCAATTTTATCGTTGCGAGCGTAGGAGTCGCCACCATTGCACAAGACTTGGGAATCGCGATCAACGCCGCTACCACGGAAGTGGGCAGCGGTTCGCTTGATCGCCAGGCACTCAGCGAAGCCACGTTACTTGCGGACATTCGGGGCGGCCAGGGTATTACGACGCTCGGCGATATCACGATTACCGATACCGCCGGCGTCAAAAAAACGATTGATCTCGACCCCAAGGACAATCACGCGAAAACACTCGGCGACGTGATCGATCGGATTAACGCGTCCACGGTCGGTGTGGAAGCGCGGCTCAACGACACCGGCGACGGAATTATTCTCATCGATACCGTGGGTGGTACGGGCAAGATCACCGTGGCCGACGCCAGCGGCACCGTGGCCGCCGATCTTAACTTGGTGGGAACCAGCGTCGCGGTGAATATCGGCGGCACGCCTACCCAGGTGATCGATGGCACCACGGTCAATTCCCTGGCAATCGAGGCAGGCGATACGCTGGAAGAAGTGGTCACCAAGATTAACGCCTTCAAGGGTGGTGTGACCGCTTCGCTGTTGAACGACGGCCAAGGAGTCCGGCTGTCGCTCACCGTCAACAAAACGGGGGCGGCCAACGCAATCTTGCTCGATCTCGATGAGGCCAACTTTCAATTCCAAGAAATTACCGCGGCCCAGGATGCCCTGCTACAATTTGGCACGGTTCAACAATCCGGTGGCGGAATCCTGGTGACTTCGGCGAGCAACACCTTCAGGGAGGTGGTCAGCGGCGTCAATCTCACGATTCAAAAACCAAGCACGTCGGCGGTTACGGTTTCCGTTTCGTCGAATGACTCGGGACTGGTCGCGACCGCCGAAGAATTCGTGAAGGCTTACAATTCCCTCCGTGACGACCTGGATAAGCTCACCGATTTCGACGCGGATGCATTGACGACAGGGCTCCTGTTTGGAACCAATGAAGCCTTGCGCGTCGAAACCGAGCTTTCTCGGCTCGTGACCGACAGCTTTTTCGGCTTGGGCTCCTACCAATCGCTGGCCGATGTGGGCATTACCGTCAACGAACAAGGTAAGCTGGAACTCGACAAAGCCGCGTTTCAAGATGCGTTTGCCGCCGATCCGACAAGTTTACAAAACTTTTTTGGCGATGACGACAACGGTGGCGTTGTCTCACGTTTCGATGACGCGATCAAACGCCTGGCGGGAGTCGAGAACGGCTTGCTCACCACCCGCACGGAAACCTTGCAGGACACGATTGATTCCAACAATGATCGCATCGCGGATATGAATGACTTTCTCGACAGGCAGCGCGAGAAACTCCTTCTTCAGTACGCTCAGTTGGAAACCATCCTTGCTGATTTTCAAGCAACGCAATCGGCATTGTCGTCGTTTACACCCGTGGCTCCCCTCTCCACGCTCAGATCGCGCAACTAATTGAACCAACAGAAGGCCGTTCCATGGCAGGAAACACCAACTCACAGTATTTGGAAAGCAAGGTTTTCACGGCCTCGCAGCCACGTTTGCATCTCATGTTGATTGAAGGAGCCTTGCGGCATTGCCGTTTCGCTCAACAGGCGAGCTCACAAGGCTGTACCGATGAGCTTCAGACGGCGTTGATAAAAGCCCTCGATATCGTCGAAGAACTGGTCAACAGCGTCACGCGCCAAGCCGGCGAAATTTCGCAAAAACTCGAAGAGCAATATGCGTTTCTGTTTCGAGAATTAGCGGCGTGCGGTTTGACCGGGAATCTCGACAAACTCGACACATGCATAAAACTCCTCGATTTCGAGCGAGAAACCTGGAAACTGGTTTGCGACAGAACAGAAATGCCCACCGTCAATCGCGCCACGGTTGTTGCCCCCCACTTTCGCGCCGACACAACTTCTTCGAGCGGCAGTTTCTCGTTCGAGGCATAATAAAACCGCAAACACTTTCACCCCTTAACCACAAGCGGTCAACGCTTGCGTCTTCGCGCCGACGGCCCTATTATCCAGTGTTAAGGTTCACCCCCCCAACACATTGGAGATTCATTCGTGTCCGCCATCGAAACCAGGCAACTTATCCGCGTCGGCCATAGCCCCGATCCCGACGATGCCTTCATGTTTCACGCCCTCACCAACGGCCATGTCGACACCGGTCGCTACATGTTCACGCACGAATTGGTGGACATCGAAACGCTCAATCAGCGCGCCTTTCGCTCGGAATTGGAGCTGACCGCGTTGAGCATCCATGCCTACGCGTTTCTCCATGATCGTTACGCGCTCTGCAGTTGCGGAGCGAGCATGGGCGACGGCTACGGGCCGATGGTCGTCGCACGGGAAGCCTGCTCGCTCGGTGATTTGAAGGACAAAGTGATCGCTATCCCTGGCAAGCTCACCAGCGCATTTCTTTCCTTGCGGCTCTGCCTGGGGCAGGATTTTCAGCATGTGTTCGTGCCGTTTGACGAAATCATTCCCACTGTCTGCCGCGGTGAGTACCGAGGGCAATCTCTGGACGCCGGCCTGATTATTCATGAAGGCCAGCTCACCTACGCGGATAGCGACCTGAAATTGATTGTCGATCTTGGCGTCTGGTGGAAGGAACTCACAGGCTTGCCATTGCCACTAGGCGCGAACGGCGTTCGTAAAAACCTGGGCGACAAGACGATCCACGAAGTACAAAAACTCTTGTACGCCAGCATCAAGTACGGTCTCGACCATCGTGACGAAGCACTCGATTATGCACAGAAATATGGCCGAGATCTGGACCGCGCCAAGGCCGATCGCTTTGTCGGCATGTACGTCAACGATTGGACGCTCGACTTCGGCGACGCGGGCCGCGAAGCCGTGGCTCGCTTTCTGGCGATGGGTTACGAGCAAGGAGTGTTGCCCAAGCTAGTCGTGCCGGAGTTCGTTGACTTGTAGTGGCGGTTTCAAACATTAACCAAAATACGCCGGTTCGTTGCCCGGTGCCCATTTGATGTTGCAGCCCAAACTGGCTCGCTGATTCTCGGCCGGTTTCTTGCCGGATAGCACGGCATCGAGCGCCACCCGCAAATCTTCGCCCGTGACGGGAATGCCGCTGTCGGGGCGACTCGAATCAAGCTGTCCCCGATACACGAGTTTCTGCTCCGCATCGAACACGAAGAAGTCCGGCGTGCAAGCCGCGTGATACGCCTTGGCCACTTCTTGCGTTTCGTCGTAGAGATAAGGGAACACGTAGCCACGTTCTTCCGCCTCGGCCACCATCTGCTCGGGCGAATCCGCGGGATGAGTCGCCACGTCGTTCGAGCTGATCGCTACAATCGCCGCGCCACGCTGCATATACTCGTGGCCCAATTGAGCAAGCTGATCGGCCACATGCTTGACGAAAGGGCAGTGGTTGCAAATGAACATCACCAACAAAGCCGGTGCACCCTTAAAATCGCCAAGCGACACCATCCGGCTATCGACGTTCATCAACGAGAAATCGGGGGCAGGCGTGCCAAGCGGCAACATCGTGCTAAGCGTACGGGCCATGGTCAAAACTCCTCGCGAACAAAGGCGTGTGCGGAAACTACCCCTACAATGTCCACCAGCCAAAATCGTGGAACAGCGGCAAGTATCGAGCATCGCAGCGTTTTCAGCAATGCTTGGCCCCGTTCGTTGACAGTAATCGCCCAAATTTCAATAATCGTTACTCCTTGCCGCGTGGGCCGCTGACTCGATTCTGTCATCGCGAACCGCTGGGCAGGACGATACGTAATAAATCACCGTTCCACAGTTTTTGATTCTCGGACAGGCCGTGCTGCAATGTTGCTCACAGCCTGACCGATTTGCGGAGGAAGTACTCAGATGGGTTCCGTTGCCGAAGTAAACGACACAAATTTTGACTCCGAAGTGCTCCAGTCGTCCGAGCCGGTCTTGGTCGACTTTTGGGCCCCCTGGTGCGGACCTTGCCGTCAGATCGCTCCGCTGGTCGAGCAACTCGCCGGCGAGAATGCGGGTTCCGCGAAGATTTTCAAGCTCAACGTCGATGACGCGCCGCAAGCCGCGCAAAACTACGGCGTGAGCAGCATTCCGACCTTGATGGTGTTCAAGAACGGCGAAGTCGTCGACCGCTTCGTCGGCGTGCAACCCAAGACGCGCCTCCAAGATGCCATCGACGCCGCAAAGGCGTAAGCCGCTGTTAACCGCGATGCGGAGCCCCAGCGCAGCAGAGCGCGTGATTTGCGATTTGACCGTCGCCATCACGCGCTGGCAGCGGTTTTTTGTTTTTGCACAAAAATGGTTCCCGCCGCGCTATGAACAAAGCCTTTGTCCGCGAGCCGGAAGATGACGGCCGGGCGTTCTGCCCGCGCTGCCACTCGCTGGGTTTTGAAGTGGGGCCCGGACCCTTGGACGCACACATCCGACCTGAGTCGCGCTCCAAACTGAGCGACGCCGCCTGGTTCTGCAATTTCCCTCGCTGCGACGTGGCCTACTTCAATCAATTCGACGCCGTCGTCTCGGTAGATGAGCTCACCGCGCCCGTCTATCCAAAAGACCTCAACGCGCCGCTCTGCGCTTGCTTCGGTTTGACCTACGACGAGGTGGCGGCCGACGTGCAGGACGGCACGCCAACCCGCATCCGCGAACTGCTAGCGAAATCGAAGTCCCCCGACGCCCATTGCCGAACACAAGCCGCCGACGGACGCTGCTGCCTAACCGCCGTGCAAGAGCTCTACATGAAACTACGGTCCCCATAAACATTTAGCCCCGCGTGATTTTGAAAGTCCTGCTTTCAAATACACGCGGGGCCGTTTGAACCTTCCGTCCTTGCCCTCCACCCCACTCTCGTCATTCCCACGAACGCGAGAACCCAGTATTTGCACACCGCCCCTTTCCCATCAGCCCCGCAGGGGCGCGCTACGAAAGCCCAGCGGCTGTGTTGTTTGTCAATGATTTTTTAGCAGGCATGGAGGTCTCTCCAGGGAGTATTGTTCCTGATCATGGTGTTAAGAATCACCAA
>JAWXAV010000073.1:0-4733 GCA_034439695.1 Bythopirellula sp.
CCCGAGGGCCTTCATCCCGCACGCGGCATTGCTCGGTCAGGCTTTCGCCCATTGCCGAAGATTCTCGACTGCAGCCACCCGTAGGTGTCTGGGCAGTGTTTCAGTCCCAGTGAGACGGGCCACGCTCTCACGCCCGCTATGCATCGTAGCCTTGGTAGGCCATTACCCTACCAACAAGCTAGTACAAAGCAGTCTCCTCCCAAGGCGGAATCGCACCTTTGATCCGGGGATATTATCCGGCATTACCTGCAGTTTCCCGCAGCTATTCCGGGCCTTGGGGTAGATAACTACTCGTTACTCTCCCTTGCGCCGCTTTCCGGAAACCAAAGTAAACTTTGATTTCCTTCTCGCTCGACTTGCATGCCTAATCCATGCCGCCAACGTTCATTCTGAGCCAGGATCAAACCCTTCAATTAATGTATACTTAAACTGCTTTTGCCGTGCGACGTAGACCATGACTTAAGTCACGGTGCCCCGTCGTGGCTAGGCACGTTAAAGAGCCAAATTTAAAGTGTTTGAAAACATCGTTGCGGGGAATTACTCCGCACCCGACGCTTGTACAATCTTGTGCTGGCATTAACTCGAAAATCATAAGTACTTACAAAGAAGCACTTACAACTTCAAGAAATTGTTAGAAGTCACTTACCGAATTGTCAAAGAGCAAATTACATTCAAGCTAATATACGCCTGAAAGGTCTCACAGGGTGTTCCCTGCCGAAGCAAGAGCACTCCCTGGCAAGGCCAGTGAGTGCATGTGAGACTCGTGATTCTAGCAATCGTCCGTCTGCTGTCAACGGCTCGCGAAATATCTGGCTGATATTTTTGGTTTACCACGCGAAACTGCCCTAAATCGGGGAGTTTGGCGGTTCTGTCGATTCGGCGATTCGCGGTGGAATCACCATGGATTTACGGTAAAAATGCGGAACAACTTACTTTTCATTCAAGGTCGGACTAAGCTGTACAAACAGGCCGCTATTTTGCGGTTCCAACCGAAAAATTTACGATCATTAGCAAACCAGAGAGCGAAAAATGGCTTGTCGAGGTGTTCGCGGAGCAACCACGCTCGAGCGCAATGAGCGCGAAGAGATTTTGACGGCAACTCGCCAATTGCTAGCGCTGATGCTGCGACAGAATGGCATCGAAACGGTGGACGTAGCCAGCGCGATCTTCACCACCACCCCCGACATCGATGCCGAATTCCCGGCCCTGGCCGCCCGCCAGCTTGGGTTGCTCGATGTGCCGCTCTTGTGCGGGCACGAAATGGCGGTTCCGGGCAGTTTGCCACTGTGCGTGCGGATTCTTATCCATTGGAACACCGATAAGACCCAGGCCGAAATTCATCACGTTTACGAGCGGGAAGCCAAACGCCTGCGGCCCGATATTCAATCGTTGCCGCCGGTTAATCTGGAAGAACTTGAGGCGTGGATCAAAGAGAAAATGCGAATTGGGAGCTAACGTCACGGCTCTGGTTTCGCAATCTCACCCGATGAGCAAGCGGTAAGCACCAGAGCAGAAGGCTTAGGGAACTTGGCTCGGGTACCGTCAGAGCAGGGTTTGTGCTCTCGACAAGCACTCCGTTGAATTCTCTCTGCCAAGCCAGAAAATCCCGGCCATCGGTGTCGCCATCGCCGTCGGTGTCGCCGCCGCGGTTCTCATTGTAGGATTGCTGCCAGATTTCCAAGTCCTCACCACAAACTTCAGCGTCGATGTCGAAATCCGCCGTGAAGGAGTAATCGAGCGCCTGCTGCTGGTAAGCGAGAAAATCGCGTCCGTCGGTGTCGCCATCACCATCAACATCGCCTCCAGCATTGATGCCGTAGGAGCTGAGGATGCGAGCTAAATCTTCGCTATCAACGTCGAGATCGCCATCAAAATTTGCCGGTGATAAAAGCATCGCGCTCAGATCAGGGAGGCCCGTGAGCTCGTTAATTATGGGGATGACTTGGATGTCAACCATCATCATGGCCGCCGTCTCGCCGCTGCTGAGCCAATTGGCCTGCAGAATTTCAAAGTCCCCTAAATCGACCTGGCCGTCGTTATTGAAGTCGCCGTCTTGATAAGTGCCATCTTCCCCCCAGTTACCTTGCAGAGTGTAAAAGTCTTGGAACTCGACCTGACCATCGAGATTGATGTCGCCCGGAATCCACTTCTGCCATTTCATGAGTGGGTCGCCGACGACGGTGTTGACATAGGAAAGTTGGCGGGTGGCATTCCAGGCGGCCTCGACAAAGGTCAGGCCGGTTGAACCCGGCAAGGCCTCCGCCCGCGGCAGCAGCCCACTGAACAGCAGGTCTTCGTTCGTGACATTGTCCGGACCATTGTAAGGTTCGTGGACGTGGCCAATCCCAGCGGTGCCGCCGATCTCTAGCCATTCCGCCACCTGGCCCTGGCTTTGCACGACGGAGGAATCGAAGCTGCTTGCGTTCCAGCTTTCATGAGTCAGAAAGACCGAGCCATTAGCCAATTCAAAGTCGAGTTGGTTACGCAGATAACCTGTTTCAAGCCCTCCTGGGCCATCTTGGGTTCCATGGCTGACGTAGCCACTGACAGAATTTGGAGCTGTTGTCAGGGCGTTGTCGGTACTGTCATAGAGAATGTTGTATCCAGCCGCGCGCACGGCATTGACGAGACCAGGGCCGGGACCACCGGGTACATTGTCGATCATTTGGTCGGTATTGGCGGAGGGATCGTCATCCGCGACGATGGAAAACGATTGCGGCAGCAAAACAACGCTTTGTGCTCGTTCAATCGACTTTTTCACCGTTTCCACATCAAATCCATCGAGCCGAGCCGATAAGCGAATATCACCATTGAGTGGGTCTGAACCTGCGCGAGTGAATGGTTGATTGGAGTTGTAGTAGGGGTTCGAGGCCGGTGTCGGATCGAGGTCGGGAAAGCCCGTGTAGATAAACTGGTTTCCCATGGCATCCCGCGACGTGATGGAATCGATCCGCGTGAGCTCGCTTTCGAGGCTCGAGTAACGTCGCCAGAGTAGGGCCGTGCTGCCAGGTGCTTTGGAGCCTGAGTCAATCTTGAGTGGCAAGCCCTTGGTGGTGACGATCACTTCAATCGAGTCGGGAAGGCCCGCAATCGCCGACAAGATTTGCGGCCGAATCACGTTCAGATAGTTGTCCGCGGAAACCGTCTCGGAGGTATTGCCCGTGAGGATCGAATCGATTCCTGTGAGGCCGAGAAGGTGAACACCGGGCCGAGCCTGGCGATAATAGTCGGCGATTTGGTGGCCCGGTCCCATATCGCCTTGGTCGGCGTTGTAGAGCACGAGAACATTGTTGGCCATAATCTCACCGCGAAGAGAACCGCAATGGACCAACTGAAAAATAATCAAGCTACTAACAAATAGCTGAGAGAGTATCGCAGTTGAATAACGGTCGCCAGAAGGCATGGAGGGATCATTCCGCCGAAAAAGTAACCGTCTTGGCTACTCACAATATCTTTCCGGCAGTCTGATACTCCGAACTCAGCTGACAGCTCATGACTCGATGCAACTCCGTGCGCATCGCCAAGTCGGATCTTCCGACCGAGACCGAACCGAATCTCATGGCCAATTTGCGAACCCCAAAACTAGCGGGCTGCTTTTCTTCCTGGGCCAATCAAGCCCAAGCAGCCTAGCAATCCCAAAAGGATGGAAGAAGGCTCGGGAATGTCAAACTGGAAGAGTCGATCACTCGGGCTGGCGACCAGTGGAGATGGCGAGGGACCAGCCAGACCTGAATTAACCTGAAGGAAATCAAATTCAGGGGCAAACGGGCTTGTGAAAACCAACAGGCTGCTCGTGTCGCCTACTTGTAACTCAGTGCCATTGAAGAACCATGCCATGGAAGTCGTGTTGTCGCCACCACTGGCTGGTGACTGCTCGGTGGCCGCACCGGTCGGCACGAAAGCCGGAGCGGACACAACCCCTCTCCCATCGGTCGCATCTAAGCCCACGGTCAAGGTATCGATACCAGGGCTAGCGGCTGTTACGGAAGTGATCTGATAAACGTAAATCACCTCATTGGGTCCAGACGGATCAGCTTGGGCAATCGCTTGGCTGTTCAAGTAGAGTTGGAATTTACCGGGACCAAAAGCAGCCCAGTCTACCTCAGCTCGAACAACATCGCCAAAGAACGGAATTGGTCCACCGCTGATGGAGACGCTACCATGCCAACGACCAGCGTCAGGACCAAAGCCATCATTGAGGGCAAAATTGGTGGTAGCTAGTGGGCCGGCGCTCACCAGCGAAGAGCCGAATGTCACCGCGAAGCAAAGCATCACGAGGGCGGTCACTCGAACACGACTATATGCTGAGAATGTCATTGGTATTGACTCCAATTCAACCGTTGATTGCCTGATCTTAAGTGGATTTATGACGAAGACTCAATTTCCTAATCTCTGTCGGAAAACTTTGCTCTAGCGAACCCCTCTCCTGAGGCAGGCAACAGCGAAGGCCGCCGCCATTAAAGCCAAAGAAGCGGGCTCGGGAATTGCATCCGGGCCGGGAGTAGGTACACCAACAACAAATGCTTGAGTACCACCATCAACGGTGACTGAGGCACCGATGATGGGTGTATTCGGCGAAGAAAACGCCAAGCCCCAGCTCGTCATGCCGGTGGGGATTTCAGGTGAGAACAACCAGCGGGCATTCGGGGTAAACGAAGCCGATGAAGCATCTTGGTCGCCGATATCAAACGTGCCGATTGTGTTAGCGGGGTTGACGATGCCAACGATCTCAG
>JAWXAV010000074.1:0-86373 GCA_034439695.1 Bythopirellula sp.
CCCCCAGCCCCTAGCCCCTCGCTCCGGCATTACCCTCATCGAGGTGCTGATCTCGATGTTCGTGCTGCTGTTCGGCCTGATGGGGGTGGCGGCGATTTTCCCGGTGGCGAGCCACTACGTCCTCGAAGGCGACAAACGCGACCGCAGCAGCGGACTAGCACAGATCGCGTTTGAAGAACTCAAGGCGCGGAAGATTTTGCGGCCAAAAGATTGGGCAATTCCGTACGCTCCGACGTTTGCCGTTCCGTTTATCCAACTTGGACAATTTACACTTTCTGCGAATCAAGGACACGCATTTGTTCTTGATCCGTTGGGTGTGGCTGCAGCGAACCGCATCACTTCTCCCGCATTAGTTGGATATGACTATTTCGCACTTAATGCGAGTAACGGTCAGAATCCTTGGCGTACATCTCCGACGCCCCTTAAGGCGCTTTCGGGGACCAATTGGCCAATTCGAAGACTCACGATCGATATCAACAGTCACCCAACAAATGCAACCATGATGGACGGCCAAACGGCTGAAACATCCTTCCGCCTCCGCGATGACCTCGCTGTTGAACAGCCCGACGCTGGCGATCGACCGAGTGTGCAGCGTTGGAGCGTCGGCACAGGCAATCAACTTCTTGCGCGGCAGTACACGGGCGATTACTCATGGCTTGCGACAGTTGTACCAACCAATAAGAACGCGCTGTTGGGCCTTGCTTCAAACAATAATATTAAGGACGAACAATATGAGGTGACAACCGTCGTGTTTTACAAACGCGACATTGTTCCTTCGGCCAGTACGGTTGGCAGCCCGGGAAGCGAACGGCTTATCGATGCGGAGTTTATCAACGGCAGCGAGTTAGCGATTTATGATAACGTCGCCAATAATCCTGACGCCGTGGATTTAGCCCTCGACGGCATCAAGCCGACCTTCTGGATTGCCGTCATGGGAGTCAACCAGATTACGGGTGCTCCAAATGACGGCACTTTCATGATGAAGTGGTACAAGATTCAGGCGATGGATGATGAGAATACGCAAATCGTCACCAATGGCTCAACTCCCGCTAACGGCCAGAACGGTCGCTACATGATGGTGCAAGGCCCGGACTGGCCGCCGAGCTCGTACACGAACTTGCGGGTGGCGATCCTGCCGGGGGCCATCGACGCCTACACCCGCGTGATGCAGGTGGATGTGGAGTGACAGAGGCGCTAGTATCGAGTCGCTAGGCGCTAGAACAATTGGAATAGCCGCGATTCAACGAATCGCCGGACAGAGAAAACTGAGATGAAAACAAGAAAAAATAACAAGGCGCTAGGCGCTAGGCGTCAGGCGCTAGTTGCTATAAGTCCGAGAACTAGCGCCCAGCGCCTCACGTCTAGCGCCTCCTCCCGTCGCGGCGTGTTGCTGCTCGTGATCCTCGGCATGTTGACGCTGTTCCTGATGATCGGCACGGCGTTCATCAGTTCGTCGAACCAGTATCGCCGGGCGAACAAGAGCTACTCGAAGGTCGGCGAGCAAAAGAATCTCAAAGCCTCGCAAGAGGGCTTTCTCGGCGAGGTGATCAACCAACTCATCCGCGACACGTCGAACCAAAACTCCGCCTTGCGATATCACAGCTTGCTGCGGGATATGTATGGGACGGAGGGATTTATCGCGCCGCGTAAGAGCCAATCGCTGACTGCCGGTGGGCCTGCGTTCCCAAATAATCCCGTGCTAATTAACTTCGCTTTTGCAGGAGTAACCGACGGCATTGGCAACGTGACGAACGGACAATTTCTGGAATTTACGTTACCCAATTACTATCAAGAGTTGAGCGGAAAGGAATGGCTTGCCACCGGTACGACGGCCAATTCCAAATCCTATACAACGGCCGACAATGGCCTCAGTGGTATGATCGTCACCTTCCTTGAAGGTCCAGCCAAAGGCTATTCGACGAGAATTGTTGGTTACAATACCACAAATCGCCGCGTGCGAATCCTTAATTTCCCCGCCGAGAATAACCAACCGATCAATAGCTTGCCATTTCTGGCCAGCCTCAATGCCACTTCGCGCATCCTGATCAACGGTCGACCGTTTAACGGCACGGGGGTGGGATACAACTCGCTGGCTGCACCCGGCACTGCCAAGCTCAACGCGGCGGAGCAAGTTCCCGGCATGCCGGATCAAACGACCCTTCCCACTCCGATCGCCCTCATGCCGAATGCGGCCTTCTTCGAGCCAAGCATTGATCCGACCATTTGGAGCGTGACGAGTCCCCTGTATTACGGCATCACAGGTAGCCCTACGAGTATCGCGCTGAATTTGCGTCAATATGACGGCCTAGGCGGCAGTGACGAAACATACGATGCCCCCGACTTTCAGAATATGTACCTCGCCTGGACTTCGCCAAACCCGGGTGAAATGGGTATTCACAACTTCGCCAATGTCACAACATACCCAACGGCACTTAATGACCCTGGTCCCGACGATACATTTGGCAACTCCGATGATCGTGGCGGATTGGTGCTTCCCTCGTTCCATCGGCCAGAACTTATCAACTACTGGGCCAATCAAACTGCGAGTACTCCAGGCGATCTAACCACGGCGACCCTTGGTCTGACCGGCGGCGTGCCGTTCTTGCGCAAGATTTTGCTGCGGCCCAACTGGCATGACCACCCAGATTTTGACGGGAGCAATCCCGAGTTCGCGGCGCTACGCGGCGACGCCCAAGAAGGGACCAAAAAGTTGTTGCGTTCGATCTACGGCCCGTGGGACGTGGATAATGACAACGACGGCGTGCGGGACAGCATTTGGGTCGACTTCGGCGCGCCGGTGATGGTCGGCTCGAAGGGCCGGCTGGTGAAACCGCTCGCGGCGATTATGGTTCTCGACATGGATGGCCGGTTGAATGTCAATGCGCATGGGACGCGGGAACTGGCGGGTATTGGCGACGGCTTAGATGCACCACCGATGAGTAATCCTGCGCCAACCGTGCCGCCTCCTACACCGGGAACCGAGTGGGATAACATTCCGCGCGGGCAGGCTTTCGGCGTCGCAGAGATCACGCTTGGGCCAGTCTTAGGCAACAAATATGACAATTTGCTCGAAGGTGGCAGTTGGTTTGGTAAGGATTGGACAGGTCGTTATGGCAGTGATGAGGAAGCAGGTAGCCAAGACGACTTTGACTTGTCGGCCCAGTTAAAGATGCAAGGTTTCCCTCTCAATCTCCCCCAGCGCAGCAATTTTGGCTCCCTATCTGATCTGCGCGGTCGCTACAAATCGGCCCTCAATGAGTTTGGCCAATTCGTCACGACTTGGACGCCCACAGACAGTAACAACCATTCGCTCGTGGAAGACAATCCTTATGAAGAGGATATTTCTTTGACCGGCGCGCGTGGCGAGGGAACAAGCGTCGACAATCCGTTCTCGCTCGCCGAGTTGGAGCGGGTGTTGCGAGTTTTCGATCTTGATTCCGGCACACTTTCGCCCAGACTATTTGAACTTTTGAAAGGAAGTCAATCGACTGCCAACCCTGATGAGCTCCGCAACTGGCGCACGCTGCTGACCACCGACAGCTACGACCTGCCCGAGCCGGGCGTGCAACTGCCGGCGTGGGTCAGAGTTGGAATCGATGGTGTGCTAGGGACACCCGATGACTACGAAACAGTGATGGGCAAGCCGCCTATAAATGGTACGTTCGCTGATTTGGTGGAGTATCGTTATCGGTTGTCGCAAAATCCGATTTGGAATAAGGCGAGTGATAATGCTACGCGGATAACAGCCTTAAGAACCCAACTCAACCGCGTCATCGCCCCCGAGATGATGGCCGGCTTGCCACTCGACCTCAATCGCCCCTTTGGTAATGGGCGAGATGATAACAACAATGCTGTGGTCGACGAACCAGGCGAATACTTCGACGCGAATAGCAATGGGTCATTTGACGTGGGTGAAGGCGAAATCGGTTGGCTGATCGATGATACGCGACTTTCACCGAATGAGGCGGCGAACGTAGCCAAGGACGAATTCGAGGGGCAGTACGGCATTTATCGTGATGATCATGACCGCAATGGGGATGGAACCATCGATGCTGCTGAGCAAGCGTTGAACAATCCCACGGATTTGGTCGGCCTCGTTAATCTGCATAACTACCGTCGCCAGCTCATGGCTCGTCAGCTCTACATGCTAGCGATGGCAGTCGTCGACCCGATTCCGCCACTTGCTCTCAGTAGCGTTCCGGTCAACCTGCGTAAAGAAAAAATCAAACTGCATCGTGAGACGATAGCAGAGCAGTCCCGCAGTTTGGCCCAATGGGCGATCAATGTCGTCGATCACCGCGATCCCGACAACATCATGACGGCGTTTGAGTATGACACCATTCCCTTTAACGGTTGGCAGGTCGATGAAGATATTCGCACAACCAGCGATTTGCCGAATTGGTCCGACAATGGAGTGAGCGATTCCACGCCAACGCCAAATTCACTGATTGATCGCGAGGATCCCGAAGAGTTGGCTTTCCGTAACGGTACCGACGACGATGGAGATGGCTTGGTCGACGACGCCGATCCGGATGAAATTGCCGAGCGGCAGGTTGTTTGGGGGATGGAGCGTCCCGAACTTGTCATGACGGAAACGCTGGCGTGGCATGACCGTGCCACTTGGGATGGCGACGATGTGTCGGAAGACGCTGTCACGGACGAGAATGGCGACGGCAAGGTTGATGATAAGGACGTAGGGCAAGTCGGCACGGGCGGCGGAAATTTTGACATCGATTACGATCAACGGGCCCGGCCGCAAGGCGCTACGTTCATCGAACTTTATAACCCGTGGGGAGTGAGCCCGGGTGCCAGTGCTGATACTCATCTGATTGACCCGAACACGGGCAATGATTTGGGGATCGATCTGGTCGCTGTTGACCGAGTCAACGGTACATCGCCGGTATGGCGCATCGATGTTCGCAAGACCGTGGATTACGTGGGCGTGAATCCATCCGTGGCGGCAAGACTGGGCCGCTATGTCGGTGGGCCGGATCATGATCCCGATGATCCTGACTATCGCGTGCAGCCGCGAATACCAGATCGATGCATTTACTTTACGAATTTCGATCCTGAATCGCGCTTTCCCATTCGTTCCAAGCCCGAACTGCCTAAGTGGGAAACGACCTGGGATGATGACGGGGTCGCGTTCTATAGTTCGCTCACCCAACCGCGCGCTGCTGTGGACGGGAACAATCCCGTTTACATCAGGAATCACGCCGTTGTGCGGCCTGGTGGATATATGGTGGTGGGATCAGGTATACCCGTCGATGCAGGCGGACAACCGGTCGTTCCCACGCAAACCGTTAATCCAAATATCGCCCGCTATGAAGCTCGTGTTGGCGACAAAAAGCGTACCAGTACTGACCAAAGACACGCGGTTGTTTTGGATCCTTTTGCGACGGGCGCACAACCGAGCGTAATTGTGCGCGATCGCCTGGGAACACCTCTACAGGATCAAGCAGGCTTCGCCGTTTCGGCAACCGCTGACACGACGTCAGTAGCCATTATCGACAGCGTTTGGTTTCGGAATATCAATCGCATAGGCCCATCGGTTCGTAACGAGGGTTGGGAATATCGGCGCTTTTCTGTATCCGAGCCAGCTTCGGGTTATCCACACGCTGTCTTTGGCAGCGACTGGCGAGGTAGCTATTACAACGACCCTGATGGCGAATATAAACCTAACAGCCTTGATATTCCCCTTGATAATCAAAGATGGGGAAAAACGAGTTATCTCAGCGGCAATGTCGTGGACGGTCAGCCAATTATTGGGATTACCAGCCCACGCTGGATGCGGAAGTCAGGGCCTGCTGACAGAACTGCGACCTTCGAACTTCAGAAGGATAACGAACTGCGCTTGACGCTTCCTGAAAAGGAAAAGACATCCGTTCGGACGATTCCTGCATTTAGTTGGCTCTATCTCCAACGGCTGGCCAATCCTTTGTTGCCGTGGAATCCTCTACCGGGCTTCGAAAAGCATCGCCCTGGTGAAATTGTGAACCCTTACATGACAGTCGACTCGATGGGAGTCAATGTGACTGTTTTTAATGGTCAAGAAAGCGTAGAAAAGCGGCGTCAAGAAGGAGTTGTTAAGGACTATGGTAATGCTGATGCAATACGCTCATTTGCCAGTCTTCAACGGGGGCGGATGAATATCGATGACATCGAGCAATTAAGAGGTCGCATTCGTGATTCTCAAGGGCATCTTGGTGAGCCGAGCACGAGTACTGGCATACCACTGAAAGTTCCAGACACAAGTTTCCGAAATCTTCCCAATGCAAGTGCCTTCCCGAAAGATATAAGTGTTCCAGCTAGGTTTCGCTTTAGTAATTATGTTCGTGATCCGCACGAAGGTAATGATGGGACTGGTCGGCCGTTTGCGATTGTACCCGGGAATTTGTGGGGAGAAGAGCAAATTGGAAAAGTTGACAGCAAGCGCGAGGACATGACACCTGCACTAAAGTATCCGGTGGGCCTTTGGGGAAATCGCGCTGGTGCTGCTAGTGATGGCCTTTATAGGGCTGCATCACAGCCATCGGCAAGTCATTTTTTCCATTCCTTACCGGATTGTACTTTGGGTTTCATGAACGAACCGTTTAGAAGGCAGAATCCTGCCAACGATCTCGAACGCAAGTTTATTCCTGCTCAACCATTCCCGTTGATTGCGTGGAACAACAGACCTTATGCCAATGCGGGCGAGCTCATGCAAGTGCCGGCTTTCCGGTCGTCGCAAATCTTGAAAGTCTTCGGAATGTCGAAGGGTGTACCAACCACAGAGGATACGAAAGGATTCTTTGTCGAAAAATATAGGGGTTACATTCGCCGCGGAACTTATCCGCCAGTGCTACTCGATTCGAGCGACCCCGGGGATCTTGATTCAAACGTCGCCTTTCCTCCGATCGCCGCGGACGGTCCCTTTGGCCATTTGCCCAATTACTTCCGGGCGCTTATGAACCATGATCCAGCCTCGCTGACCGAAAGCGTGCTGACTCCGGCTGGCAAGAACAAGCCTTACTATCAAGGTAACGCTGGCTTTCATCGCGTGATGGATTACGTCACAGTACCAAGTTTGTTTGTCGGTGGGGAGACATGGCTCAATCCAGTGACATTCGGCGATACCACGACGCAAATTACGTCAACGGTCGATCCTCGCTACGGTTTACAGCCGCCATTCAACAAGGTGGTCAGTCGACGCGAACCAGGGCGAGTGAATATTAATACAATCGCTGGGGAAGGCGTCTGGAATGCGCTATTTCATGGTGATGTCAATCCTTATGGAGCTGTTGACAGGAATGGTGACGGAATAATCGATGAGTATATGCACGCCGGACCAACCGACAACAAATTTGCAGCATCTCGACGTGGGTATGGCCTAGAAAACGACAAAGATCCTACGACACTTGATCCACTCTATCCCACGGTTTTTGCCAATCCATTTCGCACTTCCGACTGCGGATTTCTTGTTCCACTCAATAACATGGTTTTTCAAGGAGTGGATGCCACACTGGGAAGGCATGATCACCCAATTAAAGGAAATGACGGGCAATGGGGCGTCGTAAATGTTGATGAAAATTCAAACGGAATTGTTGATGACCTGCTGGAGCAGGGAATGGGCACAAATTATGATGACACGACCGTACCCTTGAACGGTGCTACCACGTCTGACATCGCAACAACTCCAGCGATTGACAATTTGTTCAGAAATGCGCCAAGGAATCCTTACTTCCGCTACTCACCGATCTCACGGCTTTCGAGCATGACGACCACGCGGTCGAATGTGTTTGCCGTCTGGGTGACGATTGGATTTTTTGAAGTCGAGGAAGTGGAACAGTGGGCAGATTTGAGCACGGCTGAACAAGCCAGATACGGCGACAGTATTGACGTTTACAATCGCGTCTATCCCGATGGGTATCGGTTCGGCAAGGAAGATGGGATCGAGACGGGTGAGAACGAGCGGGTGCGGGAGTTTGCGATTATCGACCGGACGATCCCGGTGGCGTTCGAGCCGGGGGCGAATCACAACGCCCAGGAGACGATCCGGTTGCGACGGAAGATTGAGTAGGGGCTGGGGATTGGGGGTTGGATTCCTTACCACCAGTCCCTAGCCCCAAGTCCCCAGCCCCTTCCCACCTCACCGCGTATTGCACATTCATTAGCCCAACAACTTTGAGTTCGAGGGCCAAGGCAACAGTCGCCGCGCGGATTTCTTGCACTACCGGACCGGGCAAGCTGTAGGGGGGAATCGCGCAGGCCGAATCGCCCGAGTGGATGCCCGCCTCTTCGATGTGTTCCATGATGCCGGGCACGATCACGTCGCGACCGTCGCAGATCGCGTCGACATCCACTTCGGTCGCTCCTTCCAAGAAGCGGTCAAGAAGCACCGGCTGACCTTGGGCAACAATAAACGCCTCGGCGGTAAATTTTTCAAGCTGCTGTTGGTCGTAGCAAATTTCCATCGCCCGACCGCCCAGCACAAAACTTGGCCGCACTAACAGCGGATAGCCAATCTTCGCCGCCACACGACGCGCCTGATCCATCGTGCGGGCAATGCCATTGGGCGGTTGCTTGAGGTTGAGTCTTTCCAGCAGTTGCTGGAACTTCTCGCGATCCTCGGCCGCTTCGATCGCATCGACGCTTGTGCCAATGATCGGCACGCCAGCGGATTTTAGCGCCCGAGCTAAGTTGAGCGGCGTCTGCCCACCGAACTGCACGATCACGCCATCCGGCTCGACGCGGTCGCAAATGTTGAGCACGTCTTCCACCGTGAGCGGCTCGAAAAACAACAGATCGCTCGTATCGTAGTCGGTGCTCACCGTCTCGGGATTCGAGTTCACCATCACCGATTCGATCCCCAGCTCGCGCATGGCAAAGCTTGCATGGCAGCAGCAGTAATCGAACTCGATCCCCTGCCCGATCCGGTTCGGCCCGCCACCGAGAATCATGATCGTTAGGGGTCGAGAGTCGAGAGTCGAGAGCGGAGAGCCAGGCAAAGGCGATTCAATTCTGGCTCTTGCCTCTCGACTCTTAGCTCTTGTCTCCTTCGACGGTACTTCGTCTTCGGTTTCATAGGTGGAATAAAAGTACGGCGTGTAAGCTTCAAACTCCGCCGCACAGGTATCCACCGACTTGAACGTGGCGACGATGCCGAGGGCTTTGCGGCGTTCGCGGACTTCGATCTGCGTTGAGTGGAGCATGATCGCGAGTTGCCGATCCGAAAAACCTTGCCGCTTGGCGGTCCGCAACAACTCCGGCGAGAGATTGTCCCAACTCCCCACCGCGCGAATCTTTTCTTCGGTTTCGACGATCTCTGCCAAGTTATCGAGAAACCAGGGATCGATGCCCGTGAGTTCATAAATCCGTGCAGTCGTCATGCCACTCTTGATAGCGTAACGCAAATACCACACCCGCTGTGGACCGGGGCGGGAAAGTTTTTCCTTGATCTCCTCATCGCTCGGCTGCAGGTCGGTGCCCCACAGGTCGCTGGCGTCGCAACCAAAACCGAAGCTGCCGACTTCCAATCCGCGCAGCGCTTTTTGGAACGATTCCTTAAACGTGCTGCCGATGGCCATCGTTTCGCCGACGCTTTTCATTTGCGTGGTGAGGGTGTCGTCGGCCTCCGGGAATTTCTCGAACGCGAAGCGTGGAATTTTGGTCACGACGTAATCAATGGTCGGCTCGAAGCAGGCGGTCGTCTTGCGGGTGATGTCATTAGGAAGTTCGTGCAGCCGATAACCGACGGCCAATTTCGCCGCGATCTTGGCAATCGGGAACCCCGTGGCCTTCGACGCCAGTGCGCTCGAACGGCTCACGCGCGGATTCATCTCAATGACAATCATACGGCCCGTGTTGGGATGAATCGCGAACTGAATATTCGAGCCCCCCGTTTCGACGCCAATCTCGCGGATCACCGCCAGGCTCGCATCGCGCATCCGCTGATATTCCTTGTCGGAAAGCGTTTGCGCGGGGGCCACAGTAATTGAGTCCCCCGTATGCACGCCCATCGGGTCGAAATTTTCGATAGCGCAAATGATGACCACGTTATCGTCAACGTCGCGCATCACCTCCATCTCGTATTCTTTCCAGCCGATGATCGACTCCTCGATCAACACTTCCTTGGTCGGCGAGGAATAAAGCCCGCGCCGGACCAACTCATCGAATTCTTGCCGATTGTAGGCAATCGCCGAGCCGCTCCCTCCCATCGTGAAGCTCGGCCGCACCACTGCGGGAAGTCCGATATCGAGCACCAACTCGCGAGCCTCGTCCAAATTATGCACCGTCTTGCCACGACAAACTTCCAGGCCAATCTTGTGCATCGCCTGCTTGAACCGCTCACGACTCTCGGCTTTGTCGATCACATCAGCGTTGGCACCGATCATCTCGACGCCATACTTTTCCAGCACGCCATGCTTCTCGAGCGCAATCGCAAGGTTGAGTGCCGTTTGACCACCGAGCGTGGGGAGCAAGGCATCGGGCCGTTCCGCTTCGATCACCTTGGCGACGATTTCCCAGGTGAGCGGCTCGATGTAAGTCCGATCCGCCGTCGCGGGGTCGGTCATGATCGTCGCGGGATTGCTGTTGACGAGGATCACCTCGTACCCTTCCTCGCGGAGGGCCTTGCACGCCTGCGTGCCCGAGTAATCGAACTCGCAAGCCTGGCCGATGACAATCGGGCCGGAGCCAATGATGAGAATACGGTGAATATCGTCGCGTCGCGGCATGGCGGGAAAGTGGTGAGTGGCTAGATGCTAGTGGCTAGAAGTTTTTCGGCGTTAGCCGCGATGCAACGCATCGCACGGCAAGCCATGAAAACCCGGGTAAAATCGCTCGATTTTAGCCCGAAAAGAGGGTGGGCGAAAGGGGCGGGGAAGTGCGGTAGATGACCGTTTTCAGCAAGAAACAGGGAGCCGATCAATTAGCTGAAGGCGAGTCGATGGCCCAACGCACGAAGCAACCAACTTGGCCGACAATCAAGCCGTTCACCTATTCCTCATCGATTGTTCGCAAGGATTTCAAATTTCCTTACCCGTCTCTTCATGTCTCGAGTTGATGATGTGACCCGAAGACAGTGGTTTCGCTACCGCGAGGTCAACAACTCGAATCTGGAAAGGGAGTGATTTAATGAGGAAAACAGTTCTGTGGGGAATTCTTGGGATGTTGCTGGGCAACGATTTGTTGCATGCACAGTACAGCATCACACTCTTGCACAATAATGACGGCGAATCGCGGCTCACGAGCTACACCGACGCGCTGGGTCAATACGGCGGCGTGGCGCGATTCAAGACCATGCTCGACGAAACTCGTACTTATTATGAATCGCTCAATCACGGCGTGCTTTCCATTTATGCCGGCGATACGTTCCTGGCCGGTGCCCAATTCCAAGCCAGCCTCGATTCAGGTACACCGGGCAGCCGCACCTTTTTCGATGCCCTGGCGATTAGCCAAATGGGCTATGATGCTTCCATTCTTGGCAACCATGAATTTGATTTCGGACCCGATGTGTTGGCCGAATTTATTGGTGACGCCCAAACTACCAATCCCACCACCTATCTTAGCGCGAACCTCGATTTTTCGGGTGAAGCCAATCTCCAAGCCCTTGTCACCAGCGGCACACTTGCCGCGACGAAAATTGTGACGGTCAGCACCCCCGCAGGAAATAAAAAAATCGGTATTATCGGGGCCACGACCGAGACTTTGAATTTTGTCTCCTCACCCGGTACCGTGGGCATTAACCCCGTTGCCGCGGCGGTGAATGCTGAAATTGCCAACCTCCAGACGGCAGGCGTGGACCACATTGTTTTGGCCGGCCACCTGCAAGGAATCAGCACCGATAATTCGTTGGTCGCGAGCTTGAATCCTGGTATCGATCTCATTATCGCCGGCGGGGGCGATGAATTGCTCCGCAACCCCACCGCAGTTTCCCCAACTGCCGTCTACACAGCCAGTGCTCCCGGCAGCGTTGCCGATACGGGTTTTATTCCCGGCGACTCCCCAGCGACACTTTCGGGCAGCTTGACCGGAGTTCCCAATAACTATCCGCTCACAAGCACCGTCACTGATCTCGGCGGCAACTCGATTCCGCTCGTTACCACTGGCGGCAACTACGGCTACCTGGGGCGAGTAACTCTCAATTTCGACAACAGCGGCAACCTGCAAGGAATCGACAATTCCTCGGGACCACAGCGGGTGGCCAGCACGACGGTTGACCCTACACACGGTGTCGTTGCTGACGCCGCCGTTACCGCCGAGTCGGTCGTTCCCGTGCAGAATTTCGTCAGCGGTTTGGCTGCGAATGACCTGGCAAACACTTCGGTGCAACTCCTCCACGGTGGCTCGCCGACGATTCGTTCCCGTGAGACCAACCTCGGCAATTTGGTGGCCGATGGAATTCTGCGTGCCGCTCAGGAAAGATCGGAGGAATTTGATGTTGATCGTCCCGTGATCGCCTTGGTCAATGGCGGTGGTATCCGCGCGAATATCAACGTGGGTGACATTTCGCAATTAAGTACGTTCAACGTATCACCGTTTGGTAACTTCGTGTCCGTGGTGGAAGATGTGAAGCTCGCCGACCTCAAGTTGTTGCTAGAAAATGCCTATTCTCGTACGACTGATGGGGATGCTGGCACGGGCGTGACCCCGGTTTCCTCCGAGGGACGCTTTGCCCACATCGCAGGCATGGAAGTACGCTACGATATCAGTCAACCTGGTTTCTCGTTCACGTCAGCGGGCACTTCCATCAACCCGGCTGACCGGCTGCTCTATCTTGCTATCGAAGGTGTAACTTACCTCGCCAACGGCGAATGGCTGGTGGATCCATTGACCACCACATTTGATGTCGCAACACTTGCGTTTTTGGCCGGTGGCGGCGATCAATATTTTCGCACCTCGATTGGTGGGGTTAGTACCTATCTGTCGCAAATCTATGATTTCACAAGCCTCGGTCTGACCGATCAAAACGCCTTGCAAGAATATATCGAGTTCATGGCGGCGGGTAACACGGCCTACGACGTTTCGACGTTCAAACCGGAATACGCCATCCAGCAAAGTATTCTTGGTGGTCGCATCTCGATAGTGCCCGAACCAGCGTCGTTTGCGTTATTGGCGTTGGCAATCCTGAGCTTAGCTGCAACGAAACATCGCCGATAGAACTGGCGCTTCTAATAGCGATATTGATTAATGTTGTCGTGCCGACCAGTTCCTATGCTGGTCGGCATATTTCGTGATCGAAATTGGTCAGCTTGTCGCCTCAATATCACCCGGCCCATCCAATTTCTTAAGCCGCCGCTGCACGTCCCAGTGCATCCCGAGGGCGACGGTTTCGGCAAGCACGAGCATGCCCCATAGAATCCAAGCGTTGCTCCTCTCGGTGCCGGTCACCAGGAATGGCAGGATGAAGAAGCTCAGAAAGACCATCGCCGCCCGCGTGCCGCAGCCCAGGCCGGCAGCCACGAACGGCGGGCCGTATTTCAGCAGGTTCCCCACGCGAGTCGGCAGGTCCAACAGCACCCCCGCCGTGGCGCACAGGATCGGTAGCAGCATGTAATGGTCGGTGATCCACGACCACAATTCCGTCGCATATTCTTGCAACTGTGTTTCCCAAGGAATCTCCCGGCGGCGGGCTTGGACCATGACCGTGGTGGCAATGCTGCCGGCAAGGACGATTAACAAGATCAGCGAATTGCGTGCCTCTTTCTTCATGTCGGGATGGCGGACAATCGCATAGGCCACGACAATCCCCGCCAACAGCGCGAGATACTCGCCCACCATCGGCAGCACCAAATGCCAGGCCGTCGCATTGCCAAACCAGATGGCATAGGCCGACGTAGCGGCGACGACCACAATCGAGAGTGTTTGAATCACAATCTGCGTCGGCGCGATTTCACCCCCTTCGGTCCGGATCAAATGCCGCGCGTCGGCGATGCTCAGGTTGTTGACCAACTTGCGGCCGGCTTCGTCGACTTTCTTGTCGACCGGTGGCACGATGTTAGCGACGGGCTGTTTTTTCTTCTTGCGGGACATAGAGGGAATGGTAGCGGAATGAAGCTATCTGATTTTTTTCCGCCGAATCGAGTTAAAGTCGATAATTCAACTCTTTGATAACGTCCAATTCTACTGGCATCGGGTCACCGTGATTTCGCGGTAATCCAATCCGAATCTGGAAAAAATAGAATCTGCTACTCAAATGCACCTTATATGGCTGCCGCAGTACGGCTCTACGTTGAGCATTTGATGCCAGCTGAAAATATAGATACTCCGTTGGAACGGTAAAGAATTTCTTAAAGTCGATTGCAAGGTCTGCATATCCCAGATTCTGTAAATCACATGTCTGAGGACACTTCTCCAAGAAATGAAATCGAGGATCATTATTCTCTGCAATTCGAGTCCAAGACTTGTTCTTGTTTTGGGCTTTAAGGTTGGCTGCTTCAGCAACCTCACAGAACAAGACATTAGAAAGAAATTTTTGGGCACGATCTGGTTTCGTGCTCTGTCGTGCTTTGAAGTCCCACTCAAGATCACAATCTTGGGACATGACTACCGCAAAAGGGTGGATCAACTCGCGCGCCTTTCGGACTTCATCGACAATTTCAATAAATGGTTGGTGAAGATTAGCTATTATCTCACCCTGGCATAACCAGGAACTAAGCGGCCTTTCGTAGATGTCGCTTGAACTCACAAATTATTCCTCAGAGAAAGCAAAAGCCGGGCGCATGGTTGGCTCCAATAGCTCTAAGTCTGAGTCTGCTAGATATGGTAGAGCTGGAAGGCGACCCTGCGAAAGTTGACGATCTGTATAAAATCGATAGAGGTCACCCAATGTTTCGCCTACCTCCGGAAGGGCTTCTGCTGGCATCAAATTGGTAATTACGTGACACCAAAGTCTCATGTAAAGATCTTCCGGAATCTGAACCGCGCCTAAACTACCGGTAGGGGTGTCATTAGTAATAGACACCCAATGATTAGACTGTCCCCCAGGAATCTGCTGAGACCATCTAATGAAATTACCTTCATTCTCTACAAAAAATACTGGCAGTTCACTACTGCTCTCATTCCACGACAGTCGGTCCCATTGCTGTGTGTAAATAATCGGTGATGCACCATCGAAATAATCGGCCTGACTCATTGTTAAGTCGATCAAGTCGGTCGTGGACATCTTTAATCTCCGTGCGTTTGCGAGTTAGAAAATCAGCATCTACTACGTATACTTCTTCGTCAGGGGTTTTATCGCTAGACTGCGCTTTTGCCAAATAATGCGTTAGTTTAACAAAGCTATCATTCTCCAGCTCAATCCCAGTGTGCCGCATCGTGGTCTTGACTCTCGCCCCTATCTGTGGGTCAGCAATTTCGCCCACAACAACATCTTTCAATAACTCAGACCACGGCTTTTCGGCATCAATCTTCAGTGCCGAGCGTGAAATTATGTTCTGATACTTAAGGCCTATTCTTTGAAAAAAGGGCGGTTTATAAACTTTCTCCAAAGCTTCAAACGGTGCATTTGTGTGGGCTTTGAAGTCTTCCCATCGAAGATACTTTCTCGTTCTCACAGAAAGCGATTGTTTGGCTAAAGTCACCTTCCATAGGCCATCATCAGAAACAAATTCGTAAGTAGTTGCGCCCATTGCCGGGATCTCTGCAGAAATCATCCTTGCAATTTCGGGGGGCAACTCGGACGGCAGTTCGGGCCCCTTACGTTTCTGTTCAAAAAGTGGAAATGCGTGCCGAATTGCTTCTTGAAAATCTGCGGGCGGTGCAGATTCAATTTTTAGAATAGGCGGAAACCGTAGCTCGCAAACTACTTCAGAGAGTGTATTGTTCGCATAAATAACGCGAGGTGAATCTGCGAAGACCATCAAAAACCTGTGCTGCGAGCGACAGCAAAACACTTGGTGAACAGAATGAGCACCTCAAGCTAAGGCCCAGTAACCCAACATGTTACTATATAGTAACTTAATGCAGGTTTCTAGCAACTAGAATGCCCAATTTCAAGCGAGATTCGCCTACAAATCCCCTTACACATCCAAATTCTTCACATCCAGCGCATGCTTCTGGATGAACTCTCGCCGTGGTTCGACGTTATCGCCCATCAGTACGCGGAACAGTTCGTCGGCGCTGCCAGCGTCTTCCATACGAATTTGCAAGAGCGTGCGGTTCACGGGGTCGAGGGTTGTCTCGCGGAGCTCCTCGGCATTCATTTCGCCCAGGCCTTTGAAGCGAGTGATCTGCAAACCCTTTTCGCCCGCGGCACGGATCGCCGCTGGCAGGCCGCGCAAGTCGTCGAGGCCCGTTTCGCTCTCGCCGCGGCGAAGGGCGTAGCGAGAACCTTCCATGCCCGTGCGGTCGGTGGGAATCAGGGATTCGATCTCAAAGCCGAGTTTCGAGAGATCCTTGAGCAGCGTGTTGATCGTGCGGACTTCGTGGAGTTCCACGATCCGCAACTTGGGGCCGACCTGGCCGTTGGTTTGCGCGTGTTCGTCTTCGGTCACATTTCCCGTGTCGAGCCGCACTTCCTTGCCGGTCACTTTTTCCTGCTCGGAGACAAACTTATCCAGCTCCGCACGGCTGGTAAACCAATGCTCCTCTTGGCCAAGAAAGGCGTGGAAAATCGGCAGTTCCAGCGTCGCCGGATCTTGCCGTTCGGCGTGAATCTTGAGGCTAATGCCGCGGCGTTCGAGCGCGACGATCGATTCCTCCATCGCCGCCAGCGTGCGACAGAGCTTTTCCATCCGCTCGCCATCGACGAGCTCGCCGTTCCCCGGATCGAACACGCAATCCCCCAAGCCGAGCTCCAAGAGCTGGGTTTTCATTTCCTCTTCGGTCTGCACGTAAGTGGTGTTTTTGCCCTGACGCACCCGGAACAGCGGCGGCTGGGCGACATAGACGTGCCCATGCGCGACCAACTCGTACATCTGGCGATAGAAAAACGTGAGCAGCAGCGTGCGAATATGTGAACCATCGACGTCGGCGTCGGTCATGATCACCACCCGACCGTAGCGACGCTTGCTCAGATCCTGGTCCTCACCAATGCCGATGCCCACGGCGGAAATCATGCTACGAACTTCTTCGTTGGCGAGCACCTTGTCTTCGCGGCTCTTGTAAGCGTTGATAATTTTACCCCTAAGTGGCAAGATCGCCTGATACTCGCGAATGCGGCCGCCCTCGGCACTGCCACCCGCCGAATCGCCTTCCACGAGGTAGAGTTCACACTTGTTGACTTCTTTGCTCGAACAATCGCGGAGCTTGCCGGGTAGCCCGCCACCGGAGAGGGCTCCCTTACGCTCGCGGATGAGTTGCCGCGCCTTGCGGGCACTCTCACGGGCCTCGGCGGCCACGATGACCTTGTTGATGATGCTCTTGGCGGCTTTGGGGTTTTCTTCGAGGAATTTGCTTAAATAATCGCCGAAAGCGGAGTTCACGATCCCTTCCACTTCGCTGTTGCCGAGCTTGGTTTTCGTTTGGCCTTCAAACTGGGGATGCGGCACACGGACGCTGATTACGGCGGTGAGACCTTCGCGCACGTCTTCGCCCGAGGGAACCAAATCCTTGAACAGATTCTGCTTCTTGCCATAAGCGTTAAGCGAACGGGTGAGCGCCGTGCGGAAACCGGAAAGATGCGTCCCCCCTTCGGTCGTGCTGATGTTGTTCACGTAGGAATGCACGTTCTCGGTGTATTCGCCGGAGTACTGCATGGCGATTTCCATGGTGACCCCTTCGCTTTCGCCTTCCAGGTAGAGCACCTCGGGATGCACCACTTCGCTCGCCCGGTTGAGCCAGGTGACGAACTCGATGATGCCGTTTTCGTATTGAAAAGTTTCCCCTTCGTTCGTGCGGGCGTCGGCGATGGAAATCTTTACGCCCCGATTCAAGAAAGCGAGCTCCTGCAGCCGCTTGACCAGCGTGGCGTAGACGAATTTGGTAACCTGGAAGATTTGCGGATCGGGCTTGAAGGTGGTCTTGGTGCCACGACGGTCGCTGGTGCCGATGCGGCGGACTTCGCCTTTCGGGACGCCGCGGGCGTATTCCTGGTGATAGACGTGGCCATCGCGGCTCACTTCGACCTCGCACCACTCCGAAAGAAAGTTCACGACAGTGACACCCACGCCATGCAAACCGCCGGAGGTTTGGTAGGCCCCCTTGCTAAATTTGCCGCCAAACTTGAGGACGGTCATCACCCCTTCGAGGGTCGAAACGTCGCGATCCATCTGCTCGGAAAGCTGGGCGTGCTTCTCCACGGGAATGCCGCGGCCATCGTCATCGACCGTCACCGAGCCGTCGGGATTCACCAAAACGCGCACTTCGGTGGCGTAGTTGGCCATCGCCTCGTCGATCGAGTTGTCGACCACTTCGTACACCAAGTGATGCAAACCGCGCGCGGTCGTATCGCCGATATACATACTCGGCCGCTCGCGGACATGCTCCAGATCGCTCAGGTGCTCAAGATCGGACTGGCCATACTCGGCCTTGGCAATATTCTTTTTAACGGGTTCGTCGTTTGACATTTTTAGAGGGTACTAACTTTGCTTGTGTTGCCAGGATACTTCCCAGCATTCACGGGCCTTGTTGTTCTTCGATTTTACCAATTTTGAATTTTAGTTGTTTCACACCTGCATCCGGGAGAACTTGCTGCAACGCCTTGAGCAACTCCTCCTTTCGGAAGGTGAGCTCCTGCATCATGAGCGAGTTGGCCACCAGGACTTCAAACACCCCGCGCCGCAGAGCAGCAAACTGACTGGCTGCGGCGAAGGGCTCGCCCGCGATTGCTTGCCACGCCTCGTCGCGTTCTCCCGCCGCGTGGATCTGGGCATAACCCCGGCGGTTCACCAATTGGGCAATCACGTTGCCGATGCGCTTCGGGCTCCGTCCGTGGTACTTCCGCACTTCGGCGGCGCGACGGTCCTGAAAGTCGATCCACGCCTCGGCAATCCGGGGATCGCTGTTGCCGAGGTTGTCATTCGCACTTTCGGTCATGGAAAACGCAATCCACGTCTTTCCCGCGCAGGCGGGAATCTAGTGTTTAACGCCTGGATTCCCGCCTGCGCGGGAAAGACAGGTGGCATCTTATCGATCCCTCGACAGCGGCATGATCACATAGCCGTAGCCATCGTCAGTCTTGCACACGGCCGCGCTTTCGCCGTCTTTGGCCTCGAAGGTGAACGTCTTCTCGGCATCGAGCACCTTGAGGAAGTCGGTCACAAACCGCGGGTCGAGTGTCAGCGTGAGCTCGTCGCCGTTGTAACCAATGGGGAGTTCGATCCGCGATTGGCCCACCTCGGCGGCCTTGCCGGCAAGCACCAACATGCCGTCGCCGAAGGTGAAATCCACACCGCGGCTTTCCTCGCTGGTGACAATCGCGGCCTGACGCACGGCGGCATGGGTTGCTCCGACGGCCAAGTCCAAGCTCACCGCATTATGGCCCCCTTCGGGGAATACTTTTCTCCAATCGGGGAAGCGACCTTCCAGCAAGCGGGCCGAGATTGTGGCTCGGGCACTGTGGACCAAAATCTCGTTCCCTTTGATGGCGATTTGCACTTCACTGTCGCTGGGGGCAATCGCCCGCTCAATGAGAACCATCGCCCGCGTGGGAACAATCGTGGTTTGATCGCTCTGGGGAGTGCCCGACTTGGTAACCGGGCCGGTCATTTTGGAAAGGCGCCGACCATCGGTGCCGACCGCCGTGATCGCGCTCTCCTCAAACTCCAGTTTCACGCCACCAAGGGCATAGCGGCTGCTCTCGTTGTCGGTGGCGAACACCGTGCGGCGGATCAATTCTCGCAGCAAGCGAGCGGAGATTTCGTAGTAGCTAGTTTCCTCGAACGCGGTGACCTGTGGAAACTCGGCCGGATTCTCGGCGGGAAGGCGAAATTGGCTTCGTTCGCCACGAATGGTGATGCCGGTGGAATCGCATTCCAGGTGGAGCGTCTGGTCGTTGCTCTCCCGCAGGATCGAGCCAAACCGCGTGACCGACAGGACCGCCATGCCGGGGACTTGGATGTCAACGCCGGAAACTTGATGGCGAATGCCGACTTCCAAATCGGTGGCCAGCAACGTGACCGAGTCGCCGGTGACTTCGAGTTTGACGTTCTGCAGAATCGGCTTGGGGCTCCGCGAGGGAGCGACCGAAGCGACGGTCTGGAACGCATGGAGGAGTTGTTCCCGATCGCAAGAGATTTTCATGGACTTGCCGCCCTTTCCGCTGGTGCGTGAGGTCTCCGCCGAGGGTTGGTTTTCTAGGACTGTGCTCACCGGAAACCTCCTGAGTTTGTTTCTCTGTAATAAATGGATTTAGATAGTAGCAGTAGTAATAAGTGGCCGCAAATTGTCGATAAGTGGCTGCAAATTGTGTGAATGCTTGTGTCGGCAAGGAGTTACAAGACAAAGTGCTTGGTGGAAAACGTGTTGGTTGGCTGTTGGTGTTATGTTCGGCCATTGTTGGTAGCAGTCAGAGTTTTTGCTTCCACGTTTGTAGTCATGTTGAACCACAAAATTGCTCGGTGGTTGTCGACACCTAACAAACAAGTTTCCCCCAGATGGTAATAGTGTGGATCTTGAACATCGTGATTCAGGCGGCGAGCAAAATGCGACGCAGTTCCTCCAAGGTGTGTTGGGTGGCGGCGTCGGTAGCGAGCGTGAGCTGGACCGATTCCATCGCGTGCATGATTGTCGAGTGATCGCGTTTGCCAAGTTCGCGGCCAATCTGGGCGTAGCTCGCGCCGGTGAGGGTGCGGAGCAAATACACGGCCACGCTGCGGGCAAACACGAGCGATTTCCGCCGGACGGGACCACGCAGGGCCGTTTGCGTCACGCCGAAATAGCGGGCCACGACGGCAACAATGTCTTTCGCGGCCAGCCCCGTGCGAGCTGAGGCGGGATGGGCACCGACTTGGGGAGCAACTTCCCATTCGCGCAAGGCACGCAGCAATTGCGATGCGGACCCCACTGTGTTTTCTGCGAGGACGCGCAGTGTGCGGTCGTCAATCGATGTACCACGTTCCACGGCGGCAAGTCGCAGCAATTCCAGCCGAGCGTCGCTGCCAGGGTGGTTGAGCCACAACAGTAAACCGCTGGTCAGACGGTCGCTCAATCCGGAATCAAGTTGCGGTTGGGCGGTGGGCGAAATCTGCGAGGTACACAACACCACCGCTTGCGAATCGGTGAGTTTATCCAGCAAGTCACGGAGCTCGTGATGGAGGGCCATTTTAGCCGGCAGCTTGTGTAAATCTTCGATCACCAAAAGTTGCAGTTTGGCCAAACGGGCGCGGAATTCGGGGAGCTCACCATCGGTGCGCACGTCGATGATGCGCCGGGCGAAGTCGGTAGCCGTGAAGTAGGCGACGCGCTCGGCCCCCAGCACGGGCAGCCACCGCCGCACGATGCCGCGCATCAAGAGCGACTTGCCACTCCCCGAGGGGCCAATGAGAACGAGCGGATTGGCCCACGCCGGGGGCGAAAACTCGGCCTCGCCGGTCAGCAGTTTTTCGAGGGCAATAATCGGCAGGCGATTTTCGGGGCCAGCGACGAAGGTCGTGGATTCCGGCGCAACGGCACCTTGGGGAGCCGTGTGATTAGCTCCGTAAGGCCCTGCCGGCAGATCGATTCGCAGCACTCCGTCGACCACGTGGGCTCCGTCCAGAATCGGCATGTTGAAGGTGTCGCGGGAGGCCAGAAATTGGCCGAAATCCCCCGAGAAAAACAGCAGAAAATTGAATTCTTGATTCTACCCGATCTGCCACCCGCTCGGGAGGACCACGGGCTTATTTTTCAGCAATTCTTTAGCGATATAACTGCTTGTGGGCGTTGATGATACGACGAGCCGCCTCGCGGGCTTCCTCGGGCGTGTTAAGGTGACTGAAACTGAAACGCAAAGCACCCTCGATCAGCTCTCTTTTAAGCCCCATCGCTAGCAGCACCGGCGAGGGTTCGCTCGACCCGCTGGCACACGCGGAACCGGTCGAACAAGCCACGCCGGCCATGTCGAGCGCGAGGAACAAGGCCTGCCGATCAACACCGGGAAATGTCAGGTTTGACGTATTGGGGAGCCGGGGTGCCTTACGGCCAACCACCGTGGCGGTGGGAATCGCAACGCAAAGTTCGCGTTCAAATTCATCGCGCATCACGGCGATCCGTTCCGCGCGCGATGCGGCTTCGCGCTGCCAATATTCGAGAGCGACACCCATGCCGACGGCCAGCGGCAGCGATTCGGTTCCCGGTCGGGCGGCAGCCTGTTGATGTCCGCCAAAGAGTTGTGGAGCAAGCGCAATATCGTGCCTGAGAAGCACCGCACCGATGCCAAGCGGACCATGAAATTTGTGCGCCGTGCAACTCAGCGCGGCGAGTTGCCAGTCGTGAAAATGCGTGGGGAGCTTGCCAGCCCACTGCGTCGCATCGGTATGGAAAAAGATGTTGCGACCCGCGCACAGCTTGCTGATCTCGGCAATCGGCTGCAACACGCCGGTTTCGTTGTTGGCACCCATGATGCTCACAAGCCGCGTGTCATCGCGGAAGACAGCAGCGAGATCGCCAACTTTCACAACGCCGCTTTCGTCGGCTGTAACGCGAGTCACATGCCAGCCACGCCGTTCGAGCTCCGCTGCGGGACCTAACAGCGAGGGATGTTCAATGGCCGAAGTGACGAAGTGCCCCGGAGTTTGTGTTGCTAGCATGCCCAGAATTGCGAGATTATTGGCCTCGGTCCCGCCGCTGGTGAAAATGAGTCGATCCGCGTCCATTCCCGAGGTTTTGGCCCCCAAAAGGGTGGCAATTTGCTCGCGGGCCTCTTCCAGGGCGCGACGGGCGGTTTGACCAGCGCGGTGCTGGCTGGCGGGATTCGCCGGGAAACGTAGCGCCGCCTCGCGCATCGCGTCGGCGACTTCCGGCAGCAGCGGCGTGGTGGCGTTGTTGTCGAGATAAATCATTTCAGACATGCAAGCAGTATACCGTTAACTGCCATTGCGGGCGTTTTTCCGCGAGGGGTACTATCCGCGCCCGTTCGATCGCAGCGAAAGGATTCGTGGCGATGGTCGAAGAGCAGAATTAATCTTAGCCGCAGGCGGTAGCCTGCGGTTATGACCGATGCCTCCGCCGGCTACCGCCTGCGGCTAGAATTGTCGGTGTTACAGATTGCACTCAAGGATGAGTTGCCATGACTGTGTTTTTTCGCGCGCTGGTGATGTTGGTGACACTTGTCGGCTTGCCCGCGGCGTGGATTTATTACGGCCCGTTGCCGCAAGCGGCGCAGCAGGTGGTCGATCGGTTTGTGGAAGTGGCCCAGGATGCGTTGGGCTGGCGCGAATCGCTGCCAGCCGACACGGCGCGGGGTGAGATGAAATCGGCCCCTCGTTACGACGAGGTGCTGCCCACGCCCAGCGAATTTCCGCCGGTTTCCCGCGCGGCGTTCCAGGGAAACAGCGCGCCGGTCAACTTGGCCTCGGCAAACGAAACAATGCCCACCCCGCCAAAACCGCTGGGCCAAGATTCGCAGGGGGAAATGGAAATGCACCTTTCGCTGCTGAAAACGCTGGGCGTGGCCCAGTATTCCCTGGAAAAATGGGGCGCGGGCTACCGCTTCAAGTGTGCCGTCCCGTTGGGCGATAATCCTGATTTTGCACGCCAATTCGAGGTGATAGACGCCGATCCCTTGGCAACCGTCCGGCAAGTCGTCGGCGAGGTGACGTCCTGGCAAAACGCTCGGCACGACACGGCTGACTCGACGACCATGTGGCGCTAAGCACGAATCGCAAAGGAAACCCCCGCCATGCTGTTTCGCGCGAATAATCTCGGTCGCCGCTTGGGCAGTTCCGCATTGCGGTATAGCACCCCACTTGCGAGTGCAAAACCTGTAGGATCAAACCAGTTCCTGACTGGCCATTCACCGGCCCGCCCTCAGTTGGGGAATCCCGCAGAGGAGCAAGAAGCGAAGCTGACCCGCTTGGAAGCCGCGTTGTTTCTCTCGCGGGAACCGATTTCCACAAGAAAACTGGCGAATGTGGCCAAACTTGCCGATGGAACCGAGGCTCGAACTTTGCTCAAATTATTGGCTCGACGCTACGAACAGCGGGCCAGCGCCATGCAGGTGGTGGACGTGGCCGGCGGGGTGCAGTTGTTGACCCGCCCCGTGGTGGCCGATTGGGTCCGCCGTTTGCACGGCGAGAACGAGGAAATCCGGTTGTCTCCCCCCGCCATGGAAACCTTGGCGGTGGTGGCCTACCGGCAACCAGTTGTCCGGGCGGAAATTGAGGCCATTCGGGGGGTCCAATGCGGCGAAATCCTCAGAGTGTTGATGGAACGCGATTTATTGCGTATTGTCGGACGGTCGGAAGAGCTTGGCCGACCGTTTCTCTACGGCACGACCAAAAAGTTTTTACAAGTTTTTGGTCTCCGCCGCTTGGAACAACTGCCTCCTATCGATCAAATTCATAGCGTGGGCGCTGAGTGGTAGTCTTGCAAAAAATCTGGTGTCGCAGTTAGGTTATCCTTTCCGCAAGAATGCCTTAAATTGACCCAGCCTGATACAGACCCAAACCCGTATATTTTTTTCGTGAGATGGTGAAGGAGCAAATCGTGCAGCTTAATGATTCCTGGCAGATGACGTTGGTTGGTTACACGACCGAGGGTTCCTTGGCATTGGTGGACGGCCCCCTTGGTAGAGGAAATTTCGACCTCCTGGATCCCCGTTCCAATTCGTTGACCGGCTTCGGCGATGAAGAAGACGAAGAGTACGAGGACGAAGAGGAAGATGACGACGCCGAGGACGGCGATTACGAATACGAGTACGAAGACGAGGAAGAAGCCGACGACGAAGAGGAGGATGACGACGAGGAAGAAGCGGAGTGGGAAGAAGTCGAAGAAGATTCGCTCGACGAGGACGACGACGAAGAAGAAGAGGATGACGACGTTGATTACGATGACGACGATCTCGAAGGCGACGAGGAAGTCGAATACGAATACGAAGACGAAGAAGAGGACGACTGAGGTTTGATTCGCTTGCGACCCAGGGAGTGCCATCCCTGGGCTTGAGACAACTATCAGTCTTCGATTTTGAAGAGTCGCCGCAGGGCGTCCATCAGGCTGTGATGGGTGCCGTTCTGAGAAGCCGTGCGCAGCGATTCCAGCGGCGGGTGCAGCAGTTTATTCACCAAGCGATCCGCGAATTGACGGATTTCCGTGCGCGTATGCTCATCGAGTTCCGGGAGCTTGTGGAACAGGCGTTCGAGTTCTGCTTCCTTGGGGCGGTGCAAGCCTTCTCGCAAGCTCGTAATCACCGGGGCCGTGGAGCGCAAATGCGTTTCGGCAATGAAGCGCTCGGTTTCTTCCACGACAATGGCCTCGGCGGCTGGGAGTTCGGCCGCCCGCGCGGCACGATTCCGGCGGCAGGCTAAGTCTAAATCATCAATCGAGTAAAGATAGATCCCCAACTCATCCCCCACGGCGGGGTCGAAATCTCGCGGCACGGCGAGATCCAAAATCACCAGCGGCCGTTGATGCCGGCGTGGCACGACGTTCTCGGCAAACGCCGTGGCGGTGACAATCGGCGCGGTGGCTGCCGTGGTGCTGATGGCAAGATCAGCCCGCGCGAGTTGATCCCACAATTCTTCCCAGGGGTGAAACGTCCCCTGCCACTTGGCGGCGAGTTGCTGACCTCGCTCGGTGTTACGATTCACGACATGAATTTGGGCCTTGCCGACTTCACGTAAATAGCGCAGCGTTTCGTCGGCCATTTTCCCGGCACCGGTTACGAGCACGTGTTTGCCGTTGAAGGTTTCAAACACGCAAGTCGCCAGCTCCGAGATGGCCACGCTGGCGATACTCACCCGATGGCGATGGAGCGAAGTTTCGCCCGTCACCCGTTTGGCGGTGCGGAGCGCGGCTTGAAACAGTTCATGCAACTGCGGCCCCACCGTGCATGTGAGCTTGGCCAATTGGTAGGCCTGTTTTACCTGGGCGAGAATCTGTGGTTCGCCGACGACCATGCTGTCGAGGCTGGCGGCCACGCGGAACAAATGCTCGGCGACTTGCTGGTCGGCTAGAGTGGTGAGCTTGCCGGCCAATTCGCTGGTAGGTAGCTTATGAAAACTAGCCAGCGCCGCCACCAACTTTTCTGTATCAGGCGATTCCGAACTCCCGGCGGCATACAGCTCCACACGGTTGCAGGTCGAAAGAATCGCCAGCTCCGTGCCGGGAAGTTGTTCTTGCCACTCGTGCAAGGCCCGTTCGATTTGCGTGTCGTCAAACGCGATTTTTTGCCGGACGCTCAAGTCCGCGTCGTGATAGGTGCAACCGATCATGCGGAGATTCATGGCGAACCTCCCGCGAAAGTGGAAAGTGGAAAGTGGAAAGTGGAAACGCTCGATTTGCAATTTTCAATTTGCAATAAACTAATTTCGCTGTCCGATGGTTGTGACTGGGTTCGCGTTGCGCGCTCACCATGAAAGCTGTCGCCCCACATGACTGAGGCAAACACGAGCAGTAGGAATACAAAAGCGGCCATCGTGAGATACGCTACTTTGCGGCCTTGCCGCGCGGCGGGATAGACCATCCGAAAGACCTCGGCCACCAAGAGCCACGCGGTCATGAGCGAGAGACTCAGCACCACGGGGTTAGTCCAAGACAATCGCTCATTATCATCCTGCGAGAGTTGCGTGAGCACCCCCGTGAGAAAACCGCCGAGCATAAACAGCGTGGCCGCGCCCAGGGAGCGGCTATTCGTGCGTTCCAGCCACTCCAAGCTGGGGAGGCGAAACCCCGCCGAAGCGGGCTTTTTCTGCTTGAGACGATAGCTTTGGATCAGGTACATAAGCCCCGCAAAAAAGCCAACGAGGACGGCGATCGTGCCGAGCATCAGAAAAATGCCGTGGGCTAGCCCCCAAACACGGGGGGCTTCGTAGACTGCGAGGGGTTGGGAAGACGCCAGCGTGGCGGCTCCCACCAAGCCCAACACGCCGGGGAGCAAGAACAACCCGAGCGATTTCTGAGGATAATACAATCGAGCCGCGACATACACGGCCGCCAGCAACCAGGCGGCGAGGAGAAACCATTCCTGTTGGCTGGAAAGGGGCGCGGCAGGTTGGTGAGCCACCCGCACGCCCAGATACCAAGTCTGAGCCAACAACCCCGCCCCTGCGGCGGCAATCTCCGCGAAACGGCTCAACCGCAAGGGCCGCCACAGTCCGAACAGCTCCAGCACCAGCGCCACAGTGTAGCTGGCCGCGAAACAGAGAATGTTGATGCCGGAGCCCATGATAGTAAAACAATCCGAGAGTATTTAACCACGAAGACACAAAGAACACGAAGAGAACAGAAATTCCAATGATCGCTCTGTGTCCTTTGTGCCTTCGTGGTTAATCTCCGGCTTTAACTGTCATCCTCTTCCAAACCATATTGTTTAAGTTTTTTGTGGAGCGTGTTGCGATTGATTCCCAAGCGGGCCGCCGCTTTGATTTGCACGTTGTCGCAACTGGTCATGACTTGGGCGATCACTTCACGTTCGACGTGGTCGACAATCTTGCTATGCACGTCGCCCGCCTTGTCGCCGGCACCGTTAAGCCCGACTTGCACCAATTCCTCCGCCAGCGAGCCAAAATCCATGGGGCGGTTGCCGAGCGCGCGGGGCGCTTTGCCGGTCACCACGATGGATGGCAACAGTTCGACGGTCAGTTCATCTCCCGGGGCCATGACCACGGCTCGTTCCACGTAGTTCTGCAACTCGCGGACATTGCCGGGCCAGTCGTAGCGCTGCATCGCTTCCATGGCACGCTTATCGATATGCACCACGTAGCGGTCGTTTTGTTCATTGTAGATGTTGAGGAAATGCGTGACGAGTTCGGGGATATCCTCGGGCCGTTCGCGCAAGGGGGGCAGATAAATGGGAATCACATTGAGCCGGTAGTATAAATCCTCGCGGAAGGTTCCCTCGGCGGCGAGCGTGAGCAGATCACGATTGCTGGCGGCAATCACGCGACAGTCCACTTGAAGTGTCTTGGTATCGCCCACCCGCTCGAACTCACGTTCTTGCAACACGCGCAGCAGCTTCACTTGCAAATGGGGAGTGGTGGAGTTGATTTCGTCGAGAAAAATCGTTCCCTTGTGGGCCGCTTCAAAGCGCCCCGTGCGATTGTCGATGGCCCCGGTGAATGCGCCGCGCACATGACCGAATAGCTCGCTTTCCAAGAGGCTTTCGCTAAGCGCCCCGCAATTAACGCGCACGAAGGTGCGTTCCCGGCGAGCGCTGAGCTCGTGGATCGCGTGGGCGATCAGTTCCTTGCCGGTGCCCGTTTCGCCCAGCAGCAACACCGAGGCCTGCGACTGGGCGACCTGTTTGGTGATGCGATACACCTCCGCCATCGCCGGCCCCGAGCCGATGATACCGCGCAACGGATTGGCGGCTCCATTCGGTTCTAGGCTGTTGAGCGGATATTTCATGGATACTTCGGAGATAACCACTAAGGCACAAAGAGCACAAAGAAAATCAATTCCAAACCGGCTTTTTGGCCAACTCGTGATTTGGTTACCTTGGTGCCCTTCGTGTCTTTGTGGTTAAGTATTTAATTCTTGGCTTCTGACTTGTGTTCTAGTATGTCTAACACTTCGCCGAGGATTTTCTGGCTGTCAGCATCGGCGGTTTCGCTGGCGTTGTAGCGGTCGTATTGTTGGGCGATTTCGGCGGCTGTGAGCAGCACGCCAAACCGCGCGCGGCTGCGGGCGAACGAATCGGCCGCCAGTTGGCGGAGTTTCATCGGTTGCGCCGCGAGGCTCGCGAAATCCACGAGCGTGCGCTGGCTCCCCGCGGTGCCAACGTAGGCCAAGGCAGCGAGCGATGCTTCAGCGAGATCAGGGTTGTAAACGGTTTGTTCGAGGATCACGGCATCGCGTAACAGCTCGTCGTAAGGGAATCCGGCGTCGAAAAGCTTGCCGAGCCAGTCAATGGCTTGTGCTGCTTGTTGGGTACGCTCGTCGGCGGAAAGCCGCGAGTCGGAGAGATCGCTGAGTCGCTCGATGATGGATTTCATGGCGTCGGGAGTGCGTGGGCGAGAGACCGCGAGCAAGCGCTTGTCAGCCGTGGCCAATTGCTCGCCGAGCAAGAGATCGTCGTTGCTCAACAGCACGGCCACTGGCACATGCGCGAGCTTCGGCTGAGCGCGAAGTTGGTACAGCACCTCGCGCACCAAGGGCTTGCCGATGTCGCTGTCGACCAGCACCATGGCCAGCCGCGGCGCGGCCAAGGCCTGCTGCAAAAGTTCGATACCCGTGAAAGTGGGGGTGGCATCGTAGCCGAGGGCTCGTAAATTACCCGCCCAGTCGTTGGCGTGGGCCAGCGTGGGTGCTCCCACAACCGCTTGCTCGGTGCCGGCGCTCGCGGCCAGCAGCCACAGCGCCTCGGGGACGTAGCTGGCACCGGGGAAGGACCGTGTGGGATTGATTTTCATGATTGCCGTCAGGGCGGCGAATTTCAGTTCGCGGTTCGGATGAGCGACGGCGGTTGCCAACGGGGTCGAGGTGCCGTCGAGCGATTGCAACGCCGCAGGATCGGCCCGCTCGGCAAGGAGCTTCACGCAGGCGATGGCCGCGTTGATGCGGTTCGTTTTCAGCGCGGCAGCCAAAGCGGCATTCAAATCGTTGGTGCCCAGCCCCGTGGCGAGCTCCAAGATTTCCGCCGCAGGTGGTTCGCCGAGCACATGCGCGGCTTCGACGGCGGAGATGATCGCGAGTTGTCGATCCGCGGCGGAAGCGTTCGACAGCACCAAGAGATTTTGAGCGAGGCGGGCGTGAATCAGCGATCTGCGTTCACAGGAAATAAGTTCCACGCTCGTGAACTTTTTGGTAGCTGAGTCAAACGACCACCACAAACCCGTTTCGTTCGGCAGCGAGTCGGTGGGGATGCCCGCGTCCACCTTTTCCAGATCGCGCTTCACGACCGCCAGGGCATCGTTCTGAGCGGGAAGCGAAAGCCCCATCTTTAAGAGGGCCGCTTGAGCGGTGGCGACAACTTCGGCATCTGATTCCCCGCCGGCGGCCATCGTCGCGAGCCAAGGGACGGCTTCCAACAGGTGCAGGTGGCCAGCGAGTTCGGCCACATCGCGTCGGAATTGGCCCTGCCCGTCGGCCAGGGCAGCGATCACGAGCGGTTCAACCACGGGGCTCATTTCCGCCAACGCCGCGAGCAAATCGCCGCGCTGCTGTTTGTCTGTGGAGGCGGCCAGCGCTTCCAGGCAGGCTTGCGCGGCGGGGAGGCCGGTGGCGGCCAAATCGCTGCGGGCCGCTTGGCGCACCCCGGCGTCGTCACTCGCCAAGTCGGCGAGCAACTGCGTGATCCGCTCAGGCTTGGCGGCTGCGCTAGCCGACGCGGCGAGGGCGGCTTCCGCAAATTTCTGGCCGCTGGCGATGCCATGTTCTCTGGCTCCACGTGCGAGCAGCAAGAATTTCGCCGTGCCGAATTGGCGGACCAACGCGGCTTGCTCGTCCTCGGTGAGTTGGGCCTCTGTGAGGGGCTTAAATATCTCGGCGGCGACCGCGTACTCGCGCAAGTCGATGAGGATGAACACGGCGGCGAGTGCGTCAGCCGGTTTCTCGTGGGGCGCATCAAGCACTGCGGCCACGGCAGGGCTGCGCTGGGCTGCTTCCACAAAGACTGGATTCGCTTCTTGCGCAGCCGCGATTTCGCAGCAGAGCAGCGTCAGGCAGAAGTAGGTGAGTAAGTGTTTCATGGTTGTGAGCTTTGCAAAAGTTGTCGATCAAGTGAGTAATTTTATTTAGCCGCGATGCAACGCATCGCACGGAAGGCCTGCGATGCGTTGCATCGCGGCTAGGGAGTGTTACATTTCCAATCGTTGTTTCCACGCGGTCACTTGCTCGGCGACCATCGCCGGCGCGGTTGAGCCAACGCTCTTGAACGCCGCGATGGCATTCTTCACACCCAATACGTCGAACACTTTTTTATCCAACGCGGCGTGGGCCTCTTGAAAATCTGTGAGTGGGAGTTCGGCGAGCGGCACCCCCTGCTTCATCGCCTTGGCCACGAGCTTGCCGATAATCTCATGGGCCGAGCGTTGCGGCACGCCGAGGCCGATGAGGTATTCCATAAGCGTGGTCGCATCGAGATAGCCATGTTCCAAACGCGTGGCGATCGACTCGCGTTTCAGTTCGGCCCCCGCCACGACCGCTGCGGCGAGTTCCAGGCAGGCGCTCACCGTATCGGCGGAGTCGAACACGCGCTCTTTGTCTTCTTGCAGGTCGCGGTTGTAGGCCAGCGGCAAACCCTTCACGAGCACCAAGAGCGCCTGCAAATTGCCCACGACGCGGGCCGTCTTGCCGCGGATTAGCTCCAGTACGTCGGGATTGATTTTCTGCGGCATGATCGACGAGCCGGTGCAAAAGACTTGCGGCAGCCGCAGGAAATTGAACTCATAGGTGGACCACAAAATCCACTCCTCGGCCCAAGTGCTCAAATGCTCGGCAACGAGGGTCAAAACGAAGGCAAATTCGATGGCAAAGTCGCGGTCGCTGGAGCTATCAATGCTGTTGGCCACCAAGCCCTCGAAGCCCAGTTCGTCGGCCACTTGCTGCCGGTCGATGGGGATCGTGGTTCCCGCCAAGGCAGCGGTGCCCAGCGGCAACTGATTCACGCGGTGCCGGCAATCGGCCAAGCGGTCGCGATCCCGTTGGAATTTTTCGCAGTAAGCCAGCCAATAGTGGTTGGCGAGCACCGGCTGGGCCCGTTGGAGATGTGTGTAACCTGGGAGGATCACGCCCTCATCTTGGGCACACCGGCCCACGAACGCCCGCTGCACGTCAGCGAGCAGATGGTCAATGTTATCGAGGGCATCGCGAATCCAAAGCCGAAAATCGGTCGAGACTTGGTCATTACGGCTGCGGCCTGTGTGGAGTTTGCGGCCCACGTCGCCGATCCGGTCAATCAGCGCACGTTCGATATTCATGTGAACGTCTTCGAGTTCCTGACGGAACACAAAGCTGCCGGCCGCGATTTCCATGCCGATTTCTGCCAGCCCGGCCACGATCTGGCCGGCTTCAGCGGCGGTCAGCACGCCGACATTGCTCAACATGCGGGCGTGGGCGATGGAACCGCGGATGTCCTGGGCGTAGAGTCGGCGGTCGAAGCTCACGCTCTCGGTGAACTTCTCGACGCGGGGGTCCGTGGCCCCGTCAAATACGCCACCCCAGGGTTTATCTGTCAATGTGCGCTCCCAAGCAAAGAAGTCGAACGCCAGGCGGGATTCACGAGTGACCGCGATAGGCACGGGACACTAGCAAACTGAAAACGTTCGCCAACACCTTTACGGTAAATGGTTTAGAGCGCGTCGTCAATCAACCGCGGGCAGGGTTCGCCCAAGAAATAGGCAGTCGTCGGCAGCGCTTTGTGCGGATTGTGCGGCGTGGCCAAGATTTATGGTTCTTCAAGAGTTTTAGTAGTTCACACGTAGTTCTTGATGGTGCCTACCGGGAAAGTGTCTTCCTTGGTGAACGCCCCCGGTATCCTGTGAGGCGTGAGGGATGAAAGCCATTAGCCGGGGGTTGAGGAGCGTCAGCGACGACACCCCCGGATGCTGTCCCGTTTTAGGGAGAGCAGTGCGAGGACAACCGCCAGCAGGGTCGCCGTGGTTGGCTCGGGGATGCCGAATTTTGCCACGAACGCATCTACTACTCCTGCGTTCGCCCCCCCGAGACTTCCCTCAGTGCTGCCCGAGATGTAGACGTTTCCCAGTCCGTCCGCCGAGATACCGCTGCTGACGTCGGAGCTAGTGGTACCCAGTTGCTGGGTCCACTGGAGGGCACCGGTCGCATCGTACTTGCTCACGAACGCATCGAAGAAGCCGCCCGAGAACATCCCCCCAAGACTGCCACTGGTGTAGCCCGAGATATAGACGTTTCCCAGGCCGTCGGCCGAGACGCTGAGGCTCTCGTCGCTACTGGCTGTCCCCAGTTGCCGAGTCCACTGGAGGGCACCGGCCGTATCGTACTTGCTCACGAAGGCATCGCCTAATCCCGCGTTTGCCCCCCCGAGATTGCCTTGGGTGTTGCCAGAGATGTAGACATTTCCTAGGGAGTCAGCCGAGACGCCGCGGCTTCCGTCGATACTGGCTGTCCCCAGTTGCCGTGTCCACAGGAAGTCACCTGACGCATCGTACTTGCTCACGAACGCATCGTAACTGCCTGCGTGCGGCACCCCGAGACTTCCCTCAGTGTAGCCCGAGATGTAGACGTTTCCCAGGTCGTCCGCCGAGACGCCAAAGCTGCCGTCCTCACCGGCGGTACCCAGTTGCCGGGTCCACTGGAGGGCACCGGCCGTATCGTACTTGCTCACGAAGGCATCCTCACTGCCCGCGTTGACCCCCCCGAGACTGCCCCGGGTGCGGCCCGAGATGTAGACATTTCCCAGCCCATCCGCCGAAACGCCGTAACTCTCGTCCTCACTGGCGGTACCCAGTTGCCGGGTCCACTGGAGGGCCCCGTCCGCATCGTATTTGCTCACGAACGCATCGAAACTGCCAGCGTTCGCCCCCCCGAGATTGCCCTCGGTATTACCCGAGATGTAGACGTTCCCCAGCCCATCCGCCGAGATGACGCTACTAAGGTCGGTACTGGCGGTACCCAGTTGCCGAGTCCACTGGAGGGCACCGGCCATATCGTACTTGCTCACGAAGGCATCCTCACTGCCCGCGTTCGCTCCCCCGAGACTACCGAGGGTGTAGCCCGAGATGTAGACGTTTCCCAGGCCGTCCGCCGAGACGCCAAAGCTCCCGTCGGAACTGGCAGTACCCAGTTGCTTGGTCCACTCGAGTACCTGGGCCTGGGCCGCCAAGCCGCCGCCGAGCGCAACAGCCGCGCTAAGTAGTAACAACGCCCCCCACCGCCGAACCATGAAACAACGAGCCATTCGTGACGCCTCTCTACAAGAAAAATGGAACAGGATGCACAAGCATCACGATCAGCGACCGTGAATAAAAAAAGAGAAAGGACATCCCAGACCATCTCGCGGACCGACTTCGGTCCGAGACGATCTCGAATGTCCTTTCTCTGTATTAGCTTCCTCACGAGGAGTTTGTGTTATTTCGACCCGGCAAGTGCCGGGGTGATAGGGGCAATCTCCCGGCGCTGTGTAAACGTGCCGGCGTGCCTCCAAGACCTTAGCGTACCGACGCTGGCACGGGAGTCAACAAAATTCTCAGAAATTAGGGGAAGAAGTACGTTTAATCGCCGCGGGGACTCTTTTCAAACAACAGTCTCTGTCGCGGCGCTTCCTCCTCGACGAACCAATCGAGGGGCGGCAAGCTCCGTTCCTCGGCGGCGAGCGCTTGGGCGATGCGGCCGTAAACATGGCATGGCCAGCGCGTGAGCCGCGTGTGAACCAAGAGCGGCGGGACAGCGAATTGCTCGGCCAACCGATTCCGCACGGCATGGGCCGCCACATCGGTTTCGATCCAGCCCTGTTGCTCGACCACTTCGCGATAGGCGGTTTCGGCGGCGGACAGCACCGGAGTCGCGGGGAGCAACATCGAGAGCGCGAAGCGCTCGCAATCGCGCAACAGTTGCGGCCAGTCGGGATGTTGCTGCAATCGAAAAAACCAGTCCGTGGGTGGCGCTTCCGTACTACTCATCCACAAGGCCGCCGGGGCGTAACAGCGAGCCAGCAGTTCGCGGTAAGAGGCGAGCGGTCGTGAATCGGCCACGATGCGATCGACAAGAAACGTGATTGTGCCGTCGCGAATCACGGCACAAGCCTGCACGCTAAACCGTGGGATCAAGCCGGGAATGATTTCGATCCGCACGCCCGCTTGGCTTTCGAGCGCCGCTTCCACGTCGACCGGCGCGGCGGTGATAGGCGAGTCGCGGCGACCCAGCAACTTGCGAACCCGCCACTCGGCGGCCAGCTCAGTGAGCGCCGGATAGCGAGCCAATTCTTCCAGCGAAGCCCTCTCTGCTCTGCGCGCCGCTCCATTGGTGAGTGCGTTTGATTCCGCATTTGCCACGCCGAGGAACTCGCTCATCGCGTGGATGGTCGGTTCGTCGAGGGCGGGGGCGTAATCGGTCGTCCACCACCAAGCGAGCGTGCCGCGAGAAGTGGGATGCGCGGTGCCATTGCTGGCCGGTGCCGTCCGCGCGAGGGCGTAAAAGTCGCGGCAGTAATCGGAACTTTCCACCAAGCCCAGCACGTCCACAACCCGGTCGAGTTTTTCCACACGGTGCCAAGGGGCGCAAGCGCCGAGTTCAATTGCGCTCACCGTAGATGTACGCTCAGCCACGAGCTCGGCGAAAGTTCGCAGGCCCAAACCAGCGCGGATGCGCAAGTCTCGAAGATGTTGCCCAAAAAGTCCCATCCGATGGGTGCGTCCTTGACAGCGCGGCCGTCCCAATCTGAGTGGCGTCAGTCCGATGCCCAGGATTGCAGCCGCGAAAGCTCATGCCCAAAAAGAAGTCCCGATGATAGCGTATCGAGCGGCGGGGAGAAGCACTTTTTCTGCTTGGGATTTAGCAAAAAGAGCGAATCAGCAATAATCGATGTCTCAGTTCCATAGAGTTGGAGACACCGACGATGAGAGATAATTACGACTTTGCAAAGATGAAGGGACGTAAGAATCCCTTTGTTAAGTACCTCAAACAACCGGTGACGATGCGGCTTGATCGTGACACGGTCGCCTATTTCAAGGGTATGGCGGAAGAATCGGGCGTCCCCTACCAGAGTCTCATCAATCTCTATTTGAGAGATTGTGCGATCCAGCAGCGGAAGTTGCAGATGGAATGGGCACCCTAGTGGTGCGGTGGCAACGACAGGCAACTCCGATCAGTGAAACGAATCCAGCCAACAGCAAACCGCTTGGTTCGGGCACAGCCGTGAAGGCGGTGAGCGCTCCACCATAGGCCCCCTGCCAAACTTCGAGGTCGGCACCATTGACGCTGCCATCGAAGTTGGCATCGCCCTGGCTTTGCAAGGGATTAGCGGCACCGACGTTGCGCTGCCACGTGAGAAAGTCCCGACCATCGACGTCGCCATCGCGGTCGAAATCGGCCGACGGAGTCAGCTCAGCACGGTCGTAGCCAAACCCGCCTCCCGTGCCAAATCCCGAGCTCCAAGAGGTGAAGCGGATGTCAAGATAAATATCTTGGTCGACCAAATGCAATACAGCATCCTGGCCGACGGTAGCGAGAGGCCCGCCCCCCATGCCACCGTTGGCAGTCACCCAATCCGCAAATGTGAGCGTGGCCCAATTGTTTGCGGACAGTGTGGCTGCGGGATTGTTATTCACAAACGCCCAAGCCGTACCCAAGGGACTCGTGCCGGAAGCAAACAAGGCCTCCTGGGCGATATTGAATATCCCCTGGATTTCGGCTCGAGTAATGCGAATGTTCGAGAGAATACGATCTTGATTGGCGGGCAAGGTAGGATCGGCGAAGCCAGCCTTGGAAAAACTGACCGCGTTACCAGTGTAAACGAGCGGCGCGGCCACGACCGCGTTCGCGAGCATGATCGCATTGGCCAATAGAGCCAGAACCAAGATGCGCATGGACTCCCCCTCTCCCTCAGATGCCTACAACAATGACGTCTCCCGCATTATATCTGGCGAGCGGGGCCAACTCTTGCAAAACAGCGAAAATATTCTTGCATTTCGCCGCAGGCTTAGGGGAGCAGCTTGATCTCGATGTCCTTGTAATGCACGACGCTGGCCGGATCGTGGGCTTGCAGGGCAATCGTGCCGCTGGAGACCTTGCGGCCCGGAAATTCCTTGAGGTGCGGCATGTCGTCGCCCGTGTCGGTGAATTCGACAACCTGCTCGCCGTTGACGGCCGCGGTGATGTGGTTGCCTTCCACGGTGATCAGGTAATCAAACCATTCGCCATCCTTGGCAGGCGATTCCGTCACATCAACCACGCCGTAGAGGGAACCCGTCTTACGCGGATCGTCTCCCGCGTTGTTCACTTGAACTTCGTACCCCTGCTCGGGCCAACCTTCTTCTTGGTACTTGGTGTGGAAATACACACCCGAGTTGGATTTCGGCTCGGTCTTGACTTTGAGTTTGAGTTGAAAGTTTTTGAAGTCGTGATCACCGACCTCGCCGCTGTAAAAGACATGGCTCCGTTCGCCGCCACCGACCACGAGCTCGCCATCCTCGACTTTCACGGAATCTTTGTTTTCGCTGGCAGTCCAACCATCGAGCGATTGGCCGTCGAACAGCGTATGCCATTCACCATCTTGCAGACTCTCCGCGCGCTCGCGCACGGCTTGAATCGCCCCTTGCGCCCAGACGTCAGTGGCGAGCAAGCTGATCGCAAAAGTCAAGAACAACATGGTAATACGTCGCGAAAACATGACGGGCTCCTAAAAAAAGAGTGTGAAAAGATACGCGAAGATGCTGCTGAAGCGCGGTACAGGTAGGTCTACGAGAAACGCTTGCAGGGGTAGGGGAACAGTCTTATCATAAAATGTCTCTCCTGCGTGGGAACCCCCTCGCGACTTGAATTCTTTTCGCCTGCCGATTTTTTACTCACCTTCGCAACTTTTCTTCGTGGAACCAAGCCATGGAACCCCGTTTCTTCTGCGGCTTGCTGTTGGGAATTCTTCTGTTCGTTGGTCGCGCCGCGGCCGCCCCCGAGGTGATTCCCCTGTGGGCGAATGGTGCTCCAGGCTTTGAAAACCGTCGCGACGAACCCGAGCAAGCGAAGGATTACTGGGTGAAGAACATCCACAATCCCTCGCTCACGGTGTTTCTGCCTCCCGCGGAAAAAAATACCGGCGCAGCCGTTCTGGTCATCCCAGGCGGCGGGCATCGCGAGTTGGTCTACCAAGCGGAAGGCACCGAGCCAGCCGAGTATCTCAACAAGCTTGGCGTGGCGGCGTTTGTGTTGAAGCATCGCTTGGCCCGCGAAGAGGGTTCGCCCTATTCGCTTGATGTGCATCCTCGCCAAGATGCCCAACGGGCCATGCGGATCATTCGCAGCCGGGCGGCGGAGTGGAACATCGATCCCGCGCGGATCGGCATGTTGGGCTTCAGCGCGGGGGGCGAAGTCGTGGCCGACGCCACGTTTCGGCCAGCCACGCCGCAAGACGTGGCGACCGATGCGATTGACCAAGTGGATGCCCGACCGAATTTCGTGATGATCATCTATCCCGGCCCACTGGGAATTCCCGCGAAAATTCCCGCTGATGCCCCACCCGCGTTTCTCTTGGTTTCCGACGACGATTGGAGCCATGCCACCTGCGTGACCGACCTGCTGACCCGCTATCGGGAGGCCGGTGTGCCGGTCGAGGCTCACGTCTTTACACGGGGCGGGCACGGCTACAATATGGGTTTTCGCTCGGACCTCGCCACAATCAAGCATTGGCCCGAGCGGATGACCGACTGGATGGCGGATAACTTTGTGCTCGACCCGGCAGGCCGAGAGGAATATCTGGCCCAGCGGATTAAACAACGCGCCGATTACGAAAACCAAAGTCTGCGCCGTCGCCAGAGGCAATGACCATCGGATTGTAGGCCGGAACGAGTAGTGCGAGTTCCGGAATGACTAACGCTTTCACGTAAATTTGCCGGAACTCGTGCAACACGTTCCGGCCTACGACAAAATCAGCAGGAGCTCATTTCGTGAATCACCCGTCTCGTCGCAAGTTTTTGCAAGACAGCGCGCTCTTGAGCGCCGCCTTCGCCGCCCCCCTCCTCACCGGCACCAAGTTGTTTGGCCAGGATAAGAACAGCAAACCCAAGATCGCCGCGATCGGCGTAGGCGGCAGTCGTGGCCGTTACAACCAAGGGGGCAGCATCGCGCGCAAAGCTGCAAAGTTCGGCGACATGATCGCCGTATGCGACGTCGATGATTTTCACACCGAGGAATTCAACAAAGATTTCAACGGCAAGCTCGCCAAGTACCGCGACTATCGCAAGCTGCTCGAAACAGAAAAGCCCGACGTGGTGACCATCGGCACGCCCGACCATTGGCACGTGCCGATTGCCATCGATGCCTTGCACGCGGGGTGCGACGTCTATTGCGAAAAGCCGCTCACGCTCACCATCGAGCAAGGATTTCGCATTCGCGAAGCGGTCAAAGAAACAGGCCGCGTGTTTCAAGTGGGCACCCAGCAGCGGAGCGAACACGACTTGCTGTTCTTGAAGGCGATTGCCATCGTGCAGAGCGGCAAGCTCGGCGACAACGTGAAGACCCATATCGCGATCGGCGATAGCCTTGACGGTGGCCCTTTCAAGACAACGCCAGTTCCCGAGGGCCTCGACTGGAACATGTGGGTCGGGCCCACCCCCCAAAGAGACTTTAGCGAAGAACGCCGCAAGGAGTTTCGCTGGTTTTACGAATACTCAGGCGGCCAGATCACCGATTGGGGGGCCCATCACATCGACATTGCCCAGTGGGCGCTCGGCCTCGGCCACACGGGACCGGTGGCGGTGCATGCCAGGGGCAAGTTCCCTGCCTTCGTCCCCAGCGGTTTTAACTGGAAAGAGTTCCTTGACGGCAAGATTGCGTTGCCGAACGCCTATACCACGGTGACGCGCTTTGATATCGATCTCAAGTACGCCAACGGGGCCACCATCACCGTGGCGAATGAATACGAGCAAGGCAAAACCAAGTTCGGCAACGGCATCCTGTTCGAAGGTTCCCAGGGGCGCATCTTTGTGAACCGCGGCCGCATCACCGGTAAGCTGATCGAAGACATGACCGCCGCCGAGCGCAGCGACTTGTATCAATCGCTGATCCCCGTCTACAAAGGCCGCTGGCCGGGCGATCACATGGGCAATTTCTTTGAATGCGTCGCCGACCGGGGCGAACCGATTTCCGACGTCGAAACGCACCACCGCACGATGACCACCTGCCACCTCTGCAATATCTCGCTCATGCTCGGCAGCGAAGTGAAATGGAACCCCGACACGGAACGCTTCATCAACGACCCCGCCGCGGATGCGCTGATTTCCCGCGCGAGCCGACCCGGGTTTACGATGTAGATTGCTAAAGACTGTAGGCCGGAACGAGTGGAGCGAGTTCCGGCAAGACGGGGCAACAACATATGCCATGCCGGAACTGCACACGGCTTGTTCCGGCCTACGGCTCTCGCAGCACATCGTCCCGCGCGAAACCGACATCAATTTAGCTCCGCGTGATTGCGAGGTTCTGCCGGTGCTGTAGACAAAACTGTTACTAATCAAAGTTCTTGATCGTTCGAGAATTCGATCAGCCAAAGCAATACCCAGATACCTACAATGCTAAGCACAATGATGGCGACTATCTTCACGCGACTCGCTCCGAAAAGCTCCAAAACGCTCCACTGATTCCCAGCCAGCTCGCTCGCCTGGGCGGTGTCATCTTAATGGTTTCATGCTTCCGGCACCAATTGTAAAAAAATAAATCGCCTGCATGGCGGCAAGACAGGCCCACAACATACGCCATGCCGGAACTGCGCACGGCTTGTTCCGGCCTACATCGTGGCCCATGTCAATCCTCATTTTTGTGCCATGTTGTGCTTTTCGTGGCCAATCAAATCGGGACGCTTACGCATCCCGCTCGCCCAAAAACTCTGCGTGTCTCGAATTCCGCGAATCATTCATTCGTGTTATTTGTGTGGATTCGTGGTTAATAAAATTCTTTCTTGGCGCTCTTGGTGTCCTTGGCGGTTCACCTGACTTGTCATCGTCCTGCTGCTGCGGGAAATGCCGCCTTTGACAACTCTCGGGAATGTCCGAAAATAAGCTCACTGGCTGTCACGACGAGTCGACCGGGAATCACGACGGTATCCAAACCTTATTACGGAGAAGTGTGCGATGAAGCGTTATCTATTTGCGTTGGTGTTGCTAGTAAGCTCGAACGCCTGGGCCGACGATTGGCCCCAGTGGATGGGCCCGCAGCGCGATAACATTTGGCGCGAAGATGGCATCCTCGAAAAATTCCCCGAGGGTGGCCCCAAGGTTATATGGCGCACCGAGTTGGCCGGGGGTTATGCGGGCCCCGCCGTGGCCGCTGGCAAGGTCTTCATCACCGATTATGTGACCGCCGACAATGTGAAGATCGCCAATTTTGAACGAAAAGAATCCACCGGCATCGAACGGGTCTTCTGCCTTGACGAAGCGACCGGCAAGGAAATTTGGAAGCATGAGTATCCGGTCACGTACACAATTTCCTATCCCGCCGGGCCGCGGTGTACCCCCTCGGTGCATGACGGCAAGGTTTACACGTTGGGTGCCGAAGGACATTTATTCTGTTTCGATGTGAACACCGGCAAGATCGTGTGGCAGAAGGATCTCACCAAGGAATACAAAACCAAGGCCGCGCTCTGGGGCTATGCAGCGCATCCGCTGGTCGATGGCAATAAGCTGATTTGCGTGGTCGGTGGCGAAGGGACGCACACGGTCGCTTTCGATTTGAACACCGGCCAAGAAATCTGGCACAACCAAGACTCGCCTGAGCAGGGTTATTCGCCTCCGACAATTATCGAAGCCGGCGGCGTGCGGCAATTGATTTCCTGCCGCCCGAATGGTGTGTCGTCCTCGGATCCCGAGACCGGCAAGGAAAATTGGTCGGTGCCTTACTCGGCGACCAGCGGTTCGATCATCATGTCGCCCGTAAAGTCGGGAGATTATTTGTATGTCGGGGGTTATTCCGACCAGAGCTTGATGCTCAAGCTCGCCGCCGACAAACCGGCCGCCGACATTGAATGGGGCAATGAGCGCAAGCAGGGAATCTCTCCCGTGAATGTCCAGCCGATTGTCGATGGAGACACGATCTACGGCTTCGATCAGAGCGGCACTTTGATGGCCGTGGCCGTGCCGAGCGGCGATCGGCTGTGGGAAACCTCCGCGCCCGTCAGCGAAAAGCCCGAAGGGAGCGGCACGGCATTCATCGTGCGGCAGGGCGACCGCTATTGGCTGTTTAACGAAAGCGGCGATTTGATTATCGCCAAGCTCTCGCCGGAAAAGTACGAAGAACTTGACCGCGTGAACATCATCAAGCCCACCAACAATGCCTTCGGCCGTGACGTGGTCTGGTGCATGCCGGCGTTTGCGAACAAGAAATTGTTCGTGCGGAATGACGCCGAAATTATCTGCGTTGATCTGGCGGCGCAATGAGTCCGACCGATTGCGACGTGGCGGTGATCGGTGCGGGGGCGGCGGGGATGTTGGCCGCCGCCCGAGCCGCCGAGCGGGGTCGTCGCGTCGTGCTGTTGGAAAAGAACCGCAAGGCCGGCGTGAAGATTCTCATGTCCGGCGGCACGCGCTGCAATATTACGCAAGCCACGGACCGACGAGGAATCGTCGCGGCGTTTGGCCCGCAGGGCTCGTTTTTACATTCAGCACTGGCGGCTTTAGGGCCGGACGAGCTGATCGCCTTGTTCCACGCCGAAGGGGTCGCCACGAAAGTGGAAGCCACGGGCAAGGTTTTCCCCGTGAGCGATCGGGCCATCGACGTTCGAGATGCGCTACTAAAGATGATGCAGCGCTTTGGGGCGGAGTTGCGGCTCGGCGAGGCGGTGGAGGATATTTCTCGCCACGATACTGGCTTCGTCATTCGCACGGAAAACGGTGAGCTCACCGCTGAAAAAGTGATTCTCACCACCGGCGGGCAATCTTATCCCGGTTGCGGCACAACGGGCGACGGCTACGTCTGGGCCAAACAGTTGGGCCACACGATTGTACCGCCACGACCGGCGCTCGTGCCCCTACGTTCACCAGCCACCTGGGTCCACGAGTTGAGTGGTGTGACGATTCCGGACGTTCGCGTACAGATCGTTGGCCGCGAATCGGCAAAGCCGCTGGCCGAGCGCCGTGGTTCGTTTTTATTTACGCATTTCGGTTTGTCAGGCCCGGCACCGATGGATGCCAGCCGCGCGATCACGGCCAACCCCGACGCGCCCGGCTGGCAGGCCGTCTGCGATTTTCTGCCGACTTCTTCCCGCGAAGCCTTGTTGGAGACAATTGCAAAAGAAGCGACTGTGAACGGCAAGCGGGCGATCAGCGCGCTTGTGAGCGAATGGTTGCCGCGTCGGTTGGCGGAAGCGCTCCTCGCGGAAGCTGGGATTGCCCTCGATCACCGCGTTGCCGAACTTGGCAAGCAACAGCGGAACAAATTGATCGACGCGATCAAGCGGCAAGCAATCCCGCTTAGCGGCTCGCTGGGTTTCAAGAAGGCGGAAGTCACCGCCGGGGGCGTGGCTCTCGCGGAAGTCGATTCGCGCTCGATGCAGAGCAAGCTCGTGCCGGGGCTGTATTTAGCTGGAGAGATTCTCGACCTCGACGGACCCATCGGTGGCTACAACTTCCAGGCCGCGTTTAGCACAGGTTGGCTTGCCGGGGAGTCGGTGTGAATTCTAGGCAACATAATCACCTTCCATAAAATCAGTTTCAGAAGCAGGCAACTGTTGGATTGACTCTCCCGCGGAGCCTTGTTACCGTCGCAGCATGGCGAAAAAGAAAGCCTCTCCAAAATCCCCGGTCAGCCTTCAGGTAGAACGCATCGAAAGTAAAATTCTTTTGGTACGTGACCAAAAGGTTTTGCTAGATCGTGACTTGGCAGAGTTGTACGGTGTCGCGACTATTGCTCTCAGACAGCAAGTGCAGCGGAATCTCAACCGGTTTCCCGAGGATTTTATGTTTCAACTCTCGGCTGAAGAGGCCGAAGCCATGGTATCACAAAATGTGATACCATCACGGCGTAGCCTGGGTGGGGCGTTACCTTACGTCTTTACTCAGGAAGGGGTGGCCATGCTGTCCAGCGTCTTGCGGAGTGTTCGGGCGGTGGAGGTGAACATTCAAATTATGCGGGCGTTTGTTAAGCTCCGCGAGATGCTCAATACACATCGAGACTTGGCAAAGAAACTTGCCGAGTTGGAGCAAAAGTACGACCGTCAATTTGCTGTCGTGTTCGATGCGATTCGTAAGCTCATGGAACCTCCTTCGATGCCGAAGAAACGCCGGATCGGCTTCCATGTCACGGACGAAAAATCCGTAGATTAATCGGAAGAAATACCTACCACCCTGCTTCCAGTCCAAAGTATCAGTCTAGCTAGGTGACAATAAATAACAGCCGGGCTTACTACCGTGTATGCAACTCGTTATTTTCCAATTCCACGTCAACGACAAAATCCTTGATGAGGAAATTTCGCCCCAAGAGTAGCGGAAAATCCATCTTTTCGCGGTTGTTGAGGGTTACGAGCACGGTCTTTTCAAAATCCTTGTACCGCAACGTCAGGGGTACCTTATAGCGGCGTTCACGATGGGACGCGTTCTTGACGATCACATAACCGGCTATCTTGGCTTTGAGCCAGTGAGGTTCTTCGTTGCCATTGGTGATATGGAAGGTAATAACTTTGCCGATGTTGTCACTCATTGTCTCGGCTTCGCCTTCGATCTTGTAATCTTCGATATGCAACGAGCAGCTTTTCGCGCCGGAGTCGACCCGGGCACGGAACAAGAGCTCGCTTTGCTTCTCCATGATTGTGGCCGTGGCACCGATGACGCGCTTTTGCACTTCGGTTGTCTCCTTGTCCGGCTGTTTCCCGTCTGGCACGACGGGTGGTTTGTCGGGCGACTCGGCGGATTCCTCGGGCTCTTCTTCGTCGTCATCCGACTCATCAAGTTCGACTTCCGCGCCGGCGGCTTCTTCGGCGGCGGCTTTGGCGTCTTCTTCCTTGTCGGCGGCTTCCTCCGCTTCGTCCACGTTGTCACCAGCGGCCTTTTCCGCTTGCTCTTGTTCCGCTTCGCTCACGGGTTCGTCTTGCTGCTTTTTCTTTTTGGGGGGAGGTGAATCTGATTTCTCTTGAGATTCTTTCTCTGACTCCGCGGGCACGTCCGTTTCTGCTTTCGCGTCGTCCTGATCCGTGTCGGTATTTTTTTCCTCGGAGGAACCTTGTTCCGAATCACCGTCCTCGGCTTCACTTTCTTCGGAATCGCTGTCTTGGGCGTAGGCGGATGGCACGAAGCCGAGATCAGCCACCACGTAGCCACTCGCCAGAGCAAACACAACGATCCCGCTCAGCGTAGCAATGATTCCGCTCAGCGTAGAAAAGGCGCGCCGGAGCACGGTTCGATCAGACTCTTCTCTCGATGTCACGGACAAAATACTCTCGGATTGGAAAATCTGCTGGCGACGAAAAAAGCACGTTCCGACCGGGCTGCCTCGGACCCCGGTCAATTTAGCCCTTTATTTTGGCATGGAGACCGTCCGAAGGGAACCGCCTGCACAACCGTTCTGGCCGCTAAAAAACTACTTTACGGACGCACGGCCCCGGCGGTTCTGGCGTCGTGAGTAAACTATACTACTATGATTGGTCCGGCCGGTGGCTAATCACGCTAAAAAATACCGGCTTTGCTCCCTGATTTTACAACTCTTGACGGGTTAAAGGCTTACTGACGTGAGTGCTCGGGTTCTAAGTCAACTGGTGGCGCTGGGGTTCATTCTGCTGGGCCTGATCGCCTTTTCGATGCGATATTACTCCCGCACCGAAGCTCGCATCGCCCTCCAGGATAGTTTGTGGCGGCTGACTTACGATATTGGGTTTGATCTCGGTGACCCCGAAACCGAGGTCACCGTGAGCTTGCCCACCTCGACCAGTGCCGCGGAGGTGGAAGTTGAGGAGCTTTCTTACACGAATCTTCGTGGCGAAATTCGCGAAACTCCACTGAGCAAGAATCGCGAACTGGTCGTCAACACCAATATCGCCGGGCCGTTTAATGTCAAAGCGGAATTTGATATTCGTTTGCGACCGCGCCATTCGTGGGACGAACAAAACACTTTTGAGACGCTATCTGCCTCGGGCCGCACGAGATTTTTACGTAGCGACGAAACGATAGTCACCACGGCGCCGAATGTTCAGGAAGTCGTACAGACGATCTCTCGGGATGATCTGACGGACGGAGAGCGCATTCAAAGACTCTTTGATTTCTGTTCGCAAGAGCTCAAGCCTGGTCTGGCTTCCGACGGTTACGACAACGTGGCCACCGCGCTCGCTAACCATCGAGCAACCTCTCTGGGACGCGCGCGGGCTTTGGTCACTTTATGCCGCGCCGATAAAATTCCCGCGCGACTTGTTGTTGGTTTTGAATTGCGACAGGCCGAGAACCCCAGGCCTCATGTGTGGGTTGAAGCGTTTCACGGGAACCTTTGGGTACCGTTTGACCCCACCTACGGTTACGCCCGCCACATGCCGGATAATTTCATTCCCATCCGTCGCGATGGCGAAGTGATTGTCCGCAGCGCCACGGCCAAGGATCTCACGCAAAAATACTCGATCATGCGGCTGGCACCACCCGAAAAGGTGCTGCAAGCCGAAATGCGGCGGCCGTCGCAAGTGTTCGACCTCACGCGGCTCCCCGTGGAGATGCATCAGGTGATGTCGCTGATGCTCTTGTTGCCGTTGGGGGCCCTTATCACGGCGATTTTCCGCAACATTATTGGCATCCGCACGTTGGGCACCTTTGCCCCCGCCTTGCTCGCCATGAGCTTTATTTACGCGGCTTGGGGGACGGGCTTGGTGATCTTGATCTCGGTCCTAATGGCCGGTTATGTGGGACGGTCGTTGCTCGATCCGCTCCATTTGTTGATGGTACCGCGGTCCAGCATCGTGCTGACGATTATCATCCTGTTTGTGGTGTTTGGCGTGTCGGTGATTGACTACATGGCCCCCGCCTCGGGCGTGCGCGCGGTGCTGCTGCCGTTGGTGATTCTGACGATCTTGATCGAGCGATTCTTTGTGACCTCCGAGGAAGATGGCGCGACGTTCGCGGTCCAATTGGTCGTCGGCACGTTTGTCGTCGCCGCGTTCTGCTACTTGATTTTGAGCTGGGAAGAGATCGGCCAGATTTTGCTGATCTACCCCGAGCTGCATTTCTTCACGATCGCGGCGTTCATCTGGATCGGTCGCTACAGCGGCTATCGCTTGGTCGAACTCTGGCGGTTCCGCGATATGGTGAAATAGCAAGGGAGGCTGTCGGCTATTGGCTGTCAGCCAGAACAGAAAGACGTTCACCATGGAAAACGACTCCAAACGATTTTGGGCTTGGCCTGAAGAGCTGCATCGCCGCGGCATCTTGGGGATCAACCAGCGCAACGTCGATTTCATTCTCGAACACAATCCGCGCGGGTTTTATCCTCGCGTGGATAATAAACTCAAGACCAAGGAAATCTGTCAGGAACACGGCATCCAAGTCCCAGAAACGTACTTCGTGATGACCGAGCACAGCCAGTGCCCGCGCTTCTTGGAAATGATCGGCAACCGGACCGAATTCGTGGTCAAGCCAGCCACTGGTGCGGCTGGGCGTGGTATCGTCGTGGTCGCGGGCCGCTTGGGCAACAATTTTTTCAGCACGTCGGGCCGACTCATCGAGTGGACTGACCTGCGGCATCACCTCTCGACGATTCTGTCGGGCTTGTACTCCTTGGGTGGGCAGCTCGATCAGATCATCGTCGAGCGCCGCATTGTGAGCCATCCCATGCTCAAAAGCATCGCGGTCGAGGGAACTCCCGACATTCGGGTGATCCTGTATCGCGGGGTGCCGGCGATGGCCATGATTCGCCTGCCGACGAGAGCCTCGGGCGGCCGCGCGAATCTGCATCAAGGAGCCGTCGCTGCGGCAATTGAGCTTAACACGGGCCGCACCTTCGGCGGCGTTTGCCGTGACCGGGCGATCACGCTCCATCCCGATACGCAGCATCCGATTGCGGGAGTCGAACTCCCCTTTTGGCATGAAGTGCTCGAAGGGTCGATGAAACTGAGCGACGCCTTGGAAATGGGTTACGTGGGGATCGACTTCGTGATCGATGCCGACACGGGCCCCGTGGTGCTGGAAGCGAACGCTCGTCCGGGTCTGGCGATTCAACTCGCGCATCGCCAGGGAATTGTGCCCCGGCTCAAATACATCGATTCGCTCACCGATCTTCAAAGATCGGGCGAACATCGCTGGGACGTGATCGAGTCGATTGCCACCAAGAGCAACGATTTTTGGCGCGTGTAGGCAGGGCGAGCCAGAAGCGTGAGCGCCCGGAGATTTTTCACGCAGAGGCGCAGAGATCGCGGAGACTTTGGCCACGAAAAGCGTGAAGAGCCACAAGAAGTGCTGCTGGTCAGCGCCGGTTTGGCGTTTCTCTTGTGCTGCGGTTATACTTGATTGAGTCCCGCCCCCAAGGCTCTGATTGACTGTGCCAAGGATAACGCAATGAATACCGATTCTCTTTTCGATCTGACTCCGCCCGAGAAATTGCAATTGGTGGAGGATCTATGGGACGACCTGGCAGCGAGTCCTGGTGATGTTCCTGTCCACGACTGGCAAAAGGAAGAGTTGGCACGGCGCAAGGCTAATTTGCTGAGCCAGCCTTCCTCGGGAGTTTCCTGGAATGAATTGAAAACGAGGATTCGGAGCCGATATGGCCGTTGAACTTGTGTTTGCTGAGGAAGTTGAGCAAGACATGAGTGAAGCGTACAACTGGTACGAGCAACGTCGGTCCGGTTTGGGGGAAGAGTTTCTCAGTTGTGTTGAGGCGTGCATACAGCGCATCTGTCGCTCACCCGAACTTCATGCCAAGGTCTACCAAGAGTACCGAAGAGCCATGGTACGACGTTTCCCCTATGTGATATTCTACGAATCTGTAGACAACACATTAACGGTCTATTGCATATTTCATACATCTCGCGATCCTGCAAAATGGCGCGAACGATTGCCGTGAAATTTGGACTTCTACCAATTGGTGGGAACCTCGCTCAATTGACCCTCCCCCGCCGTGGTATTAGGATTGGCCATGGCCATGACAGTCCCATGCGATTGTCGCATTTCCCGCTCCTTCTTACTCGTCGAGGTGTACGATGAACCTGCCCGAGGATTTTTCCCGCCGTAATTTTCTGCAAGTTTCCGCTGTTACGGGCGCTGCTTTACTAACCACCCTGCCCCATGCGACGCTCGCGCAAGCACCGGCCGCGCCACCCACTGGGCCGTACAAGCTCCCGCCGTTGCCGTATGCCTTCGATGCACTTGTCCCCACAATCGACGCGCTGACGATGGAGATTCACCACGACAAACATCACGCGGCCTATGTGAACAATCTCAACATCGCGGTGCAAGGGACCGACCTCGGCGAGCAAACTGTCGAAGACCTGATCACGAATTTGAACGACGTGCCCGAGGCGATTCGTACCGCCGTGCAGAATCAGGGCGGTGGCCACGCCAACCACAGTTTGTTTTGGACGATTATGGCCCCCAACGCGGGGGGCGAGCCACGGGGCGACTTAGTCATGGCGATCCAGCGCGATCTCGGCGGCTTCGCGGCGTTCAAAACCGCGCTGACCGAAGCGGCCACGAAACGGTTCGGCAGCGGTTGGGCGTGGCTCTGCGTTGACGAGAATAAGAAACTGCACGTTGAGAGCACCGCCAATCAAGATAGTCCCTTGATGCACGGTCACACGCCAATCCTGGGACTCGACGTGTGGGAGCACGCTTATTACTTGCATTATCAAAATCGCCGGCCCGAATACATCGAGGCGTTTTTCAATGTGATCAATTGGCCCGCGGTAGGCGAGCGCTACGGCAAGGCCGTCGGTTAGGTTCGCGCTTTTTCCGTCATTCCCGCGCAGGCGGGAATCAACTGCCAGCAAAGCCCGGGGACGGCGTTCCCCGGGTTTTTTTGTTTTTTACGAACCCTTTTGTGAACTGTCCGCGTAATGAACGTGAGGACTCGGTGGCCTTGGGGGGCACACCGAGGCCTCCCAGGAGAAGGTTGGGACGGAGCATAAAGAAAGCTTGTCATGTGGTTCAATTGTCTATTTGGAAACGCAGTCCTCTCGTTTGCGTTGCTGGCAATCGGTAATACGGTTGCCCTCGCTGCCAATCCCCAAGTCGCGTTCGATTTCGGCAGCATCGCCGAGTGCGTCGATGTCACGCCGACCGATAGCGAAGCGCTCTATCCCGGCGAAAAGATTGTCGAGCTCAAAATGCGCGTCTCGGTGCATTTGCTCTCCGGCAACATCGACGAGGTGGAGGAAGTGCGGATCGAAATTGGTGACAGCGACAATCGGATGCGGGTGCAGAGTTTTGCCCCCGGCACACAACTCACCAGCCATTTAAGCCAGGACATCGAGTGGTCGAAGACCACCGAAGACACCAACACGCTCGGTGCCTCGCTCGGCGGCGAATTGCCGACGCCCGTGGGGGGCTTGATTGCCCACGTGACCCCCACGATCAGCGGCGGCATCAGCAATCGTGAAAAGATCACCGAAAAACAAATCCGCGTGGCGCCCAAGTTTGCCGTCGTCGCGAGCGGCACGATCTCACAAGAACACGGCGTGTTCTTTAAGCTCCGTTCTTCGCCGCAAAATTCGCTTGAAGGCACCCACGAACTCACCGTACGGTTCCTTGTTCCAGAAAACTGGCGGGGCGATTCCGTGCGAGTTTGCTGTCAAGCCACCGGCACCGAGAAGGTGCTGTGGATGAAACAGCAAACCACCTGGGCGCACACTTGCAGCGGCGTGGCGCTTTATCTGGCCGGCGATGCCCGGGCACGTCAGGCGGCAATTCGGTTCGTCGATTCCCGCGAGCGGGGTTGAGTTGCGGAAATATCTCGCGAAACCTCGCCGAGTTCTCGGGGTTAAATGGGTTGTAGGAACGCCGATTTGTTGCATCGTGGTTGGCTGCGAATTATCATAAAAGGTGAACAGAGGATCAGCCAAGCTTTTGGCTGCGGTTCTCTTGAAATGAGGGGTCGTCTTCCACGAACCCGGCCATGATCGGCCAGTCTTCCCACCTTCGCGGCCGTCGGCGTTTTCCGCGCAAGCACAGCTTTTCATGCAACTTCAGAGACTTGGTATGCCAGAGTTTCTCGCGCGTACAGCATTTGTTTGCTGTTCAGCGCTGGCACTGTTGGCCAGCAGCGTGAGCTGGGCCGCGCCTGGTGTGCCCGTGCTACCTGTGAGCCCCGCCGACTATGTTGGCTATGCGGTGACCAATATACCCAACTATTGGAAGTCGGGCGCCATCGCCCAGGCCAACAACACCCCCGCGAATAACCAGATCACCAATGCCGGTGCCACGCTGGGCCGCGTCTTGTTTTATGACGAGCGCTTGTCACACGATAACGGTACGAGTTGCGCGTCGTGCCACAAGCAGGAAAACGATTTTTCCGACCCCAACCAATTCAGCGAAGGTTTTGACGGCCAACAGACTGCGCGTCACTCGATGGGACTCTCGAACAACGCCTATTATCGTCGGGGAAAATATTTCTGGGACGAACGCGCCGCTACGTTGGAGGCGCAAGTGCTGCAGCCGATTGAAAGTTCTGTGGAAATGGGCAGCACGCTTTCGCAGGTGAGAAGTGAACTGGCGACCACAAGTTTTTATCCCCAATTGTTTCAGCAAGCCTTTGGCACGCCCGACATCACCGACGACCGCATCGCGAAAGCGTTGTCGCAGTTTGTCCGCTCGATGGTTTCGTACAACTCAAAATTTGACCAAGCAGTAGCAGCGGGTACGCCAACTGCTCCGAATTATGCCGCCGTGTATAACAGTCAAGAACAATTGGGGGCCACGATCTTTCATGTTAACAATCAATGCAGCCAGTGCCACACGACCAATGTCCAAGTGGCCGCGAACACGCACAACATTGGTCTCGACGCGAATAGCGCTGCCACCGACGGAGCGGGCAACGGTCGCTTTAAGGCACCTTCGCTGCGTAACGTTGAAGTTCGCGACGGCTACATGCACGATGGCCGGTTTGATTCGCTCGAAGAAGTGGTGCAATTTTACAGCAGCGGCATTCAGAATAACCCCTTCTTGGATAATGCTTTGAACCCCAGTCAAGGCAACCTGTTCACGCCCAACGAACGAGCGGCACTGGTCGCGTTTCTCAAGACTTTTACCGACAACACGTTCCTCACGAGCAGCTTTTTTAGCGATCCGTTCGTCAGCTTGCCGGGTGATTTCGATGGCAACGGCGTGGTGAATTCCGCCGATCTGCCGTTCTGGCAAGCATCTTTTGGACTCGATAGCGGTGGGGATGCCGATGAGGACGGCGACAGTGATGGCCGAGATTATCTTGTTTGGCAGCGCAACATCGGCATGACCTGGGACGATTTGATGCCGCTGTCGGCCTTCCAGGCCGTGCCTGAACCTAGCACGGCCTTGCTGGGCGGCGCGTTGTTGGTCGCGGCGTTTTGGCGGCGAAGACTCAGGGCTTGCGGCAATTAACGACTGGCTACGATCCCCGCTGGGCGTGATAATTGTGGCGTAGCTAACTGTCACGCCTGTCTCTTGGAGCGAGGAAATTTGCCATGCCCGTCGATCCGCTGTCTCAATCGAAGGCCGAACTCGATGCCATTGTGCAACACATCAGTTTGCCGGACTCACCCGTGGGCATCGACGCCCAGTTCACGCATGCGATCATCATCACCTACTTGCGGCAGATTACCGAGCGGTTGGACCAAATTGAAGAACGCCTGAATACGTGGGAAGCCAAGGCCGGCGTGTGACACGCGAGGATCGCATCGCAAACCCATGAGCTCGCCAGCAACCGCTCCCGATGCCGAAGCGACAAACAGTCCCCTCAACGCGGGGAAGCTGTCGTACATGTGGCGCGCCTTAGCGCACCGCAACTTTCGCTTGTTCTTTTACGGGCAAACCATCTCGCTCGTCGGCACCTGGATGACCCGCATCGCCACGGGCTGGTTGGTCTATCGGCTTACCGGCTCGGCGTTTCTGTTGGGGGTTGTCGGCTTTGCGGGGCAGTTTCCCTCGTTCGTACTCGCGCCGTTTGCCGGCGTGTTTGTCGATCGCTGGAATCGCCATCGCTTGTTGATCTTCACCCAAGTCTTGGCCATGCTGCAAGCGCTTACCATGGCCGTGCTGACGTTGGGCGGCTGGATCACGATCTGGCAGGTGGTCGTGCTGAGCATCCTGCAAGGAATCATCAACGCGTTTGACATGCCGACCAGGCAATCGTTGATCGTGGAGCTGATCGACAAGAAAGAAGATTTGTCGAACGCGATTGCGGTCAACTCGTCGATGGTCAATGCCGCGCGATTGTTGGGGCCATCGCTGGGGGGGGTGATTATTGCCGCCGCGGGCGAAGGTTGGTGCTTTATGATTGACGCGATCAGCTATATCGCCGTGCTCGGTTCGCTCGTCATGATGAAAGTCCCACAGAAACCACGTGACCATTCAAAAGATAAACAGATTCTGCACGACCTCCGCGAAGGCTGGGATTATGTTGCGCGCTCGCGCACCATTCGCAGCATTTTGCTGCTCTTGGCGCTCGTGAGCTTGGTCGGCATGCCTTACACGGTGCTCATGCCGGTGATGGCCGACAAGGTGCTCGGCGGCGGCCCCAATACCCTCGGCCTGATGATGGCTGCCACTGGGGTTGGGGCACTTATCGGGGCGCTGTTTTTGACCGCGCGCAAGACGGTCCTCGGCTTGGGAAAATACATCCCCCTCGCCGCGGGACTCTTCGGAGTGGCGCTCGTATTGTTTGCCATGTCACGCTCATTGTGGTTCTCGCTCCCCCTGTTGGTCGTCACGGGCTTCGGATTCATCAACCAACTCGCCGTGAGTAACACGCTCTTGCAGACTATTGTGGATGAAGACAAACGCGGCCGGGTGATGAGTTTTTACGTGATGGCGTTCATGGGAACCGCACCCTTCGGCAGTTTACTGGCCGGCACAATGGCTGAGTGGTGGGGAGCACCCACGACGCTGATCGTGGGGGGCATCGGGTGCGTGTTGGGTGGGCTCTGGTTCTTCCGACTGCTTCCCGAATTGCGCGAAGAGATTCGCCCCATCTATCGCCAGAAAGGAATTCTGCCAGAGATCGCCACGGGCGTTCAAGAAGCCACCGAACTGCGTGTGCCGCCGGAATCGTGATCTCGTCCCCCTCCCTTTTTGGGAGGGGATAGGGGAGGGTTTTACGACGCCTTGGCTTTGAGCACCAACCGCACGTCGGTAAACGTCATCCCCGCGCGCTGCGCGGAGAGAATTCCCGGGTCGCCATCCTCAAAAACATGGCATTGGTGAGCGGGGACTTCAAGCCGTCGGGCCGCTTCGAGAAATACGTCCGGCGCGGGCTTGGGTGCCACCGGATCGTCCGCCGTGATGATGACGGGGAACAACTGAATTGCGTTGATGGTTTCGAGAATCGCGTGGACCATCTCTTTCGTACCTCCCGAGACCACGGCCATCGGCAACTTGCCGAAGTAAGCGTGGGCCGTGGCGAGCACTTCTTCGACGGGCTTGGTGAGGTGAATCTGCTCGGCAAAGCGCGCTTCCTTCTCGGCGGTGATCGCGTTGCCATCAAGCGACAAGTCCCACCGCTTGTTCACTTCGGACACAATGCCATGCGTCGGCACGCCGGCATGGGTGTCGATAAACGAGCGTGGGCAATCGACGCCGTGCGGCAAGAGCGTTTCATGCCACGCGGCATAGTGCAGGGTCATCGTGTCGGCGAGCGTGCCGTCGCAATCAAACAACAGTGCGGCGGTGCCGGGCGGGAGAGGGAGCATGGCGCGGTGGGGGATTGGAAGGCGGGCTTGCAGCTATCGGCTAGGACCGGAGATCTTGATGGCAGGTTTCGGCTCGAGAGCAACTGTGGTGTGACCCGACTCGAGCTGTCGACGTCGAATGTCAGCCATGATCGCGTCGATATCACCGTTGAATTGCATGGCGTATCCTTCTCGTATCCTGCGAACTTCAGCAAGTATTGAATCGACCTTCATATCAGTATCCCATAAGTTCTTCCGGACTACAGATCACGGGACACGCATAGCCAAACGCATCACAGACCCCTTCTATCATAGGCCGCAAGGCTGCGTTGGCAATGTGGGTAAAGTTCCAAGTTAACAGGAAATCGATGCCGTTTACGACACAGATTGCGATGTGAGCAGCATCAATTGCCGCTTTATCTGGCAGAGACAGTCGGGCGACCAAATTTCGAGCAATGTCGTTTGCAGGAATAATTCCTTCCAACAAAGGAATACCGTGCAAAATATCCATTCGCTTCTGAGCAACCTCCGAGTCGCCTGCTTGACATTCAATCAGTACGAATTCGGAAACGTAGAGTGTGAAGTCGCTCCGCCTATGATCCCACCACTCGCGAGTTGCCTGCTGCTTGCCACGAGTGCGCAGTTCTTGGCTCTCGCGTGCCGCCAGATAGCTTGGGATCGTCGTTTCGAGATAAACGCTTGGCAATTGATGGCTTTCTGACAATTCAATGCAGAGGTTATTTTGATTGGGAGGCTATTACCTCAGTATATCAACAAAAAACCCGGGGAGTGCCATCCCCGGGCTTGGTTTGGTCTGTCAATCAGAGTCGAACTTAAACTTCCTTCGACTTGATCCACGACATCATCTTGCGCAGCTCTTTGCCGGTTTGCTCGACGGGATGATTCCGCTCGCGGCGACGCATGGCTTTGAACGACGGTGCCCCCGCCTTGTTTTCCAAAATCCATTGCCGGGCAAAATCGCCGTTTTGGATTTCGGTCAGGATCTTCTTCATCTCGGCCTTGGTTTCATCGGTAACAATTCGCGGGCCACGCGTGTAATCGCCGTACTCGGCGGTGTTCGACACGCTATAACGCATGTAGTTGAGACCACCCTGATAAAACAGGTCGACGATCAATTTCAGTTCATGCATGCACTCGAAGTAGGCCATCTCGGGTTGATAGCCGGCTTCGACGAGGGTTTCAAAGCCGGCCTTCACCAGCGCCGCTGCCCCGCCGCAGAGCACGGCTTGCTCGCCGAAGAGATCAGTTTCGGTTTCCTCGGCAATCGTGGTGCGAATCACGCCGCCGCGCGTGCCGCCGATGCCTTTGGCGTAGGCCATGCCGACTTTGAAGGTGTCTTCGCTGGCCCCGTCGCCGAGTGCAATCAAGCACGGCACGCCACCGCCGGCCACGAATTCGCTGCGAACCAAGTGGCCCGGACCCTTAGGAGCCACGAGCAGCAGATCAACACCTTTCGGAGCGACCACCTGCCCAAAATGAACATTAAAACCGTGCGAACACATGAGGATGTTGCCCGGCTTGAGATTGTCACGAATCTCGCTGCGAAAGGTATCGCCCTGCACTTCATCGGGGAGCAGAATGTTCACCACGTCGGCTGCTTTGGTGGCTTCGGCAGCAGACATCGGCTTGAACCCGTGACTCTCAGCGAGTTCAAAGTTGGGACCCCCGGGACGCTGGCCCACGATCACCTTCACGCCGCTATCGCGCAGGTTTTGGGCATGGGCGTGGCCTTGCGAGCCGTAGCCGATGATCGCGACGGTCTTGCCGGTGAGGGCCTTCATGTCAGCGTCTTTGTCATAGTAAATCGTAGCGGCCATGAGAATTTCTCCCGAGTATGTTTACTGTCTGTTTGAAATCGGTTTCACGCAGAGGCGCTGAGAACGCGGAGTAGATTAGAACACTGATAAGCTCTAATCTTCACTAATTAAATGAGTGGTAATTAGCGGTGATTAGTGTTCCAGATTATCTTTGCGATCTCTGCGCCTCTGCGTGAGAAAAATAGTATTAAACCTTAGCAACGGTTTCATCCGCGACGGCGTGAATCGAACCGCATTCACCGGGTCCATCCACGATGCCGCGGACCATCGCGATCCGGCCTGTTCGCACGAGCTCCATGATGCCGAACGGTCGCATCAGTTCGATGAACGCTTGGATCTTTTTTTCTTGTCCGGAGATTTCGACGATCACCTGATCGGGGGCCACGTCGACGATCCGACCACGGAAGATTTGGCAAAGCTCGCCAATCTCGGTCCGCTTGTCTCGCTGAGCGCGGACTTTGAGCAGCATGAGGTCGCGCTCGACAAATTCCTGGGAGCTGATGTCGTCGACGCGCACGACGGTGACGATCTTCTCCAACTGCTTGCGCACTTGTTCCATCAGGCTGTCGTCGCCGACAACCACGAAGGTCATCCGCGAGAGTTGAGGGTCTTCGGTTTCCCCGACCGCCAGGCTATCGATGTTGTAGCCTCGCGAGGAAAACATGCCCGCGACGTGGGCCAACACCCCTGGCACGTTCTGCACCAAAGCAGAGAGGACGTGACGCATAATGATCGACTCCGGTAAGTTGCGAAACCTTCGATGATAATCGGCCCAGGGGCCAGGAACAAGCGGCTGGAAAAGGCCTATTTAGCCCCGCTGCTTGCAGCGGGTGAATACGAGCGCGGAGCAAGCTCCGCGACTCAATGGGAAAACCCACCTTTGGTTGCCCCCCGGCCCTGGGAGTGGTAGCCTAAACAGCTTTCCCCTTGCTCGTCCATGACAGTAGGGGAAGGCCATTTCAGCAATCACGTTGCCGCGGGGCGACTAGCAATACTTGTGGGCACTGATGTCGACGACTGCCATCCCCCCTGCGACTGAATTCTCGGCCAACGGTTCGACTCCCGAGCACACCGCTGCCATTCGCATCCGGGGTGCCCGCACCCACAATTTGCAGAATATCGACCTCGATATTCCCCAGCACCAGTTGGTGGTGATTACTGGACTCAGCGGGTCGGGGAAAAGTTCGCTCGCTTTCGATACGCTGCTCGCCGAGGGACAACGGCAATACATCGAGAGCCTGTCGATTTATTCCCGGCAATTTTTCGATCAACTCCAACGGCCCGACGTGGACGTGATCGAGGGTCTACAACCGACGATTGCAATCAACCAGCAAGCGGCCAGCACCAATCCGCGGAGCACGGTCGCCACGGTCACAGAGATTTACGACTTCTTGCGGGTGCTGATGGCCCGCGTGGGGGAAGTTGGTTGTCCAGATTGTGGCACACCCATTTCGCAGCAAACCCCCACCGAGATTCAGCAGCATATCCTCGGTTACCCCGAGCAGACCAAGGTGATGATTCTCGCCCCAATGGTGCGTGGCCGGATGGGCAAGCATCAAGAAGTGCTGGATCGTATTCGCCGCGAAGGTTTCGTGCGGGTGCGGATCGATGGGCAAACCTATGAGTTGGACTCAGTCCCCGAACTCAAGGCACGACAGCATCACAATATCGAAGCGGTGGTCGATCGCGTGATCATTCGCGAGGGGATCGAGAACCGCTTGGCCGAGTCAGTGCGGCTTGCGCTCAAGCATGGCGAAGGGGCGCTGCGAATTTCCGTGCTGACTCCCGAAGCCAAGGCCAAGCTGAATGGGGATGGTACGAACGGCAACGGCACTCAATCGAATGGGGATGGCAATGGCCACTGGGAAGAGCGCGTGTTCAGCACGTTTTATGCCTGCCCCGATTGCAAGCGAAATCTGGCCGAAGTCGAGCCGCGTACCTTTAGTTTCAACAGCCCGTACGGCGCCTGCCGCATGTGCGACGGCTTGGCGACTCGCGAGGGATTTGATCCCGACTTGGTGTTGCCCGATCTTTCATTATCGCTGGCCGCTGGAGGAGTCGCGCCGTGGCGAGGGGTGGCGGGGCTGACCAAAGAGCAACAAGCAGAAGTGCTCGGCACGTTTCTCACCAAAGCCAAAATCAGCGAGGACCTGCCGCTCGCCGAGTGGCCCGAGGAAGTGCGTAAGCAATTGTTGTTCGGCGACGGCGGGAAATTTGCTGGCATCTTCGCGCTTCTAGAAAAGGAATACGCTGAGGCAACCCGCGAGACCGTGCGCGGGCGCCTCGCAATGTTCCGCGCGCAGGTGGTCTGCGAAGATTGCGGCGGGTCGCGATTGCAACCCGAGGGCCGGGCTTGCCGACTCGGAGGTAAGACGGTTCATGAAATCACATCGCAACCCATCGACGCCGCGTTTGAGTTTTTCACAGGGTTGAACTTCCCCCCGCAGCAAAAACCCATTGGCGAGCCACTGGTTGCCGAGATTATCAAGCGGCTCAGGTTTCTCAAGCAGGTGGGCGTCGAGTATTTGGCGCTCAATCGTTCGGCCGATTCCTTGAGCGGCGGCGAAATGCAGCGCGTCCGCTTGGCTACCGGCATCGGCTCCGGTTTAGTCGGCGTGCTCTATATTCTTGATGAACCCTCCATCGGCCTGCACCCGCGCGATAACGATTTATTGTTGCAATCGCTCCGTGACCTGCAACGACAGGGCAACAGCGTGTTGGTGGTCGAGCACGATGAAACCGTCATGCGGACCGCCGATTGGCTCATCGATATGGGCCCCGGTGCCGGGGACCGCGGGGGCTTGGTTGTTTCAGAGGGGACACCCGACCAAGTGTCTGCCGACGAGAATTCGCTCACCGGGAATTACTTGTCCGGTCGGATGCGGATCGAGATTCCCGCCCAGCGTCGTCGAGTGGCGAAGACCCGCACGCTGCAACTTGAAGGGGCGACCGTTCACAATTTGCAAAACATTGATGTCGAGTTTCCGCTGGGAACTTTTACCTGTGTTACCGGCGTGAGCGGCTCGGGCAAAAGCTCGCTGGTGGTCGACACGTTGGTTCCCGCCTTGGCGCGCAAACTCAACGGTGCCGCCGCCAAGCCGGGGCCTTATCGCGGGCTACGCGGCGTGAGCAAACTCGACCGCTTGATTCACGTCGACCAATCCCCCATCGGCCGCACGCCCCGTTCCAACCCGGCCACCTACACGGGCGTGTTCGACGAAATCCGCCGTGTGTTCATCGGCACAAAACACGCCAAGCAACTTGGCTACAAACTGGGCCGCTTCAGTTTCAACACCAAGGGGGGCCGCTGCGAGGAATGTCAGGGCCAAGGGGTGCAGCGGATCGAGATGCGATTTCTGCCCGACCTGTTCGTGAAGTGTGCCACTTGCCACGGTCGGCAGTTCAATCGCCAAACCCTGGCCGTGCGCTATCGCGAGAAGTCAATCGCCGACGTGTTGGCGATGAGCATCGACGAGGCGGCGCTCTTTTTTGAAAACCACGCAGCGATTCACCGCATGTTGACGAGCCTCGTGGACGTGGGCCTGGGGTATCTCACGGTCGGCCATCGCTCGACAACGCTTTCTGGCGGCGAAGCCCAGCGGATCAAGCTGGCCGCGGAATTGGGCAAACCCGCGCCGGGCAAAACGCTGTACATTCTCGACGAACCCACCACGGGCCTGCACACCGACGACATCAAGCGACTCCTGGGCGTACTACAACAACTCGTGGAACTCGGTCACACGGTGCTCGTGATCGAGCACAATCTCGACGTGATCAAGTGCGCCGATTGGGTGATCGATCTCGGCCCCGAAGGCGGTGCCGGCGGCGGGCAACTTATCATCACCGGCACGCCGGAAGAAGTGGCGAAGTGCGAAACCAGCCACACGGGGCGCTATTTGCGGCAGGTTTTGGGAGAATTGTGAGCGGCTACTCTGACAGTTCACCAAACTGCTGCGGAAGGTCTCTGGCACCGTCAATGATTCGCATGATTTTTATGCCTTGTTGGCGTGGTTGATAGAAGATCAACCACCGTTTGAACTGACAATATAGCCAGTTGTCCGGAGCCGCCGCATGCTTATGGCCTGTCGCTAGACCCTGGGCATATTTCTCAATGAGTTCGAACATCTACTCGGCGATACGTCGAGCAGTGAGCGGCCTACCATCCGTAATGCGGATGTAATAGAGGATTTCTTCAAACTCCATCGTCGCCTGCGGTGTCCAGACGACGTCACCCATTATTTCACAACTCCTCGTTGAGCAACCCGTTGCTCAACTCGCTCTAGCAATTCATCAACACAGAGCGGCTTGGACAATCCCTGGAGACTCTGTTTGCTAGCGACGCCATTTAATTCTTGAAAACGACGTAGTTTCTGTTGTGACTCGCGAAATTTTTGGACGCTTTCTTCGGGAGACAATGAAGGTACCTCGTCTGCACGCAATGCACTTAGAAATGCGTAAAAGGAATCGAAGTCATTGGCATGAAGCTGCGTATCCACGCTGGAAGTATAGTCTACCTTTCTAATCAAGTCAAAACAGACTCGCCGCCGGCGTAAGCACCAGGCGGCGAATCAACTCTTTTTATCGGCGTCGCAGCGCAGCGAGCGCGATGATGCCACCGCTCAGGAGTAACAAGCTCGCGGGTTCGGGGATCGCGGCGACATAGCGCACTGTGAGGAACACATCAGGCTCCACGACACCAGTGCCAACGCCAGTATACAATCTGGCGTCGGTTACATCAGGTCCGGCAAACCATGCAGGAATATCTCCGGCATTAAACGAACCAGTGACTAACTCAACGCCACCAGTGAAAGAACCGAGGTCAGGATTCGCTCCGAAGAGGACAAGATTCGGATCATCAACGTAAGTAGACGGATAAGTTCCTCCGATCACGCCTAAATCGTAGGTAACACTGAAAAAGTCATCCCCTTGAACCGTTTCCAGTCGTAAACCAAACACGGCGGATTCTTCAATTTCAAAGGGGGTGAGAAAACCAGTCGCGGCATTGAAGTTGAGAGACGAAGCAAGAAACTCAAGAACGATACCAGAAAAACCGCGCCTATCGGTCTTGGCCACCACTGTCCAGGTGCCACCCGAACCAAAATCCGTGGGGTCGTTGAATTCCAGGTTCAGACTGAACCAGGCATTATCGGCCGACGCTTGGCCAGCCGCGAGCAGGCCGCACAATAGCGCGGCAAAGAACATTATTGGTCGAAACATTAGCGTGCTCCTGATGAAAAAGCATGAAAACAACACCACAACTTAACTGGCCGCGAAACAAGCGAAACGTCACGCGAAAAACCAGTGGTCCGATGAGATGGCCTGAAGCTACCTGATCCCGCTTGGCGAGTCAAACTTTTCCTTGTATTATTTACATTACCCACCTCGTGCAGGTTCCGTGCATTTTTCCTCAACAGCGACAGTGAGTCCCGCGCTCGTATTGAAACAGCCAAGGGGAAACCGATTGTCTCCCGTGAAAATGCCGTAACTTGTTACTGGTTACGAGTTCCGCTATCCTGGCGGTTTTCACGGAATCTTTACCGTCCGACGAGTGAGCACCCCGCCATGAGCGACCCCTATTTTCAAGCCCTGTTTGCCGACCGCATTGGGGGAGCCCAATACGGCAAGGGAACCGCCATCTACAAGTTCGAGAAGATCAAGCGGGCGAAACGGCAAGCCGTGGCAGAGCATCCCGAGCGTAAGCTGCTCGATTTTGGTATCGGCGAGAATGACGGCGTGGCTGATGAAGTCGTGCTACGCACCATGCGCGAGGAAATCGGCAAGCCTGAGAATCGTGGCTATGCCGACAACGGCATCGCCGAATACAAGCAAGCCGTCGCGCGATTTATGCAGCGGCAATATGGCGTGACACTCGACCCAGCGACCGAAGTGAATCACTGCATCGGTTCAAAGACCGCGCTCGCGATTTTGCCTGCCGTGTTCATCAATCCGGGCGATGTCACATTAATGACCGTCCCCGGTTATCCGGTTGCTGGCACACACACGGCCTACTACGGCGGCACGGTGCATAAGCTGCCGCTCTTGGCCGAGAACAATTTTCTACCGGATCTCGCGGGCATTCCCGCCGATATCCGCCAGCGGGCCAAGCTGCTCGTGCTCTGTTATCCGAACAGCCCTACCGGCCAAACCGCGACACGCGAGTTCTACGAATCGGTCATCCGTTTCGCGCAGGAAAACAACATCGTCGTGGTGCAAGACGCCGCGCATGCCCTGCTCTCGTTCGACCGCGAGCCGCATAGTTTTCTGTCCGTGCCAGGGGCGAAAGAGGTTGGCGTCGAAGTCCACTCCATGTCGAAAGGTTTCGACATGATCGGCTGGCGGCTCGGTTGGGTGTGTGGCAACGAGCGAATCGTCCGCGCGTTTGCCGACGTAAAAGACAACTGCGACTCAGGCCAATTCAGCGCGATCCAAAAAGCCGCCGCTGCGGCGCTCGACGATCCCAGCATCCCCGCGCGGATTCACGCCAAGTACAAACGCCGCATGGAAAAACTGGTCGCCACTTTGCAGCGTTGCGGTTTCCAGTGCACGATGCCCGGCGGGACATATTTTCTCTACACGCCATCGCCCAAGGGTTTGGACGGCGGACCGTCGTTCCCCGACGCCGAGGCGGCGAGCCAATATCTCATCAAGGAGCAATCGATCTGCACGGTCCCCTGGGACGACGCCGGCGCGTTCCTGCGGTTCAGCGTCACCTACGAAGCCGCCGACGAAACGGCCGAAGACGCGCTAATGGCGGAAACCGAAGCGCGGCTGAAGAATATTAGGCCGGTGTTTTGAAATTGTAGCTAGCTTTGGCTATTCGAGACTAACGACGGTCCAACAGTTCATGAACCTCTTTGAAATTCCAATCAATAGCCAAAGACCTCGGCGAAACTCCCGCGTCATTTGCAAGCGTTGGATCGGCACCAGCGTCGAGCAACAATTTAATTACCGGGATACGTCTGGTCGTAACTGCCCACATCAAGAGTGACGAACCACCGGCATTGCAATCCAACTCTTGGCGTGCTGGCAATACTCCACCTTCGAGCATCTTGTCCACGCTGCCGTGCGAAATCAATCTGTCTATATATTCAGAACGGGGCAAGCCTAGATCCCCAATGGTTCCTGCGATTTGGAGGTTGGGATCAAGCTTGCTCGCAAGTTTGCGTTTCAGCTCTTTCAGGTCACCGAGGGCGATATCGATGAGAATTGTATCTTCCGGTTGGGCAGGCAAATAGTCACGCAGTTTTCTGAGAATCTGCAAGGCTTTCCTTTGATGGGTATCAATTGCCCCCAGTCGCCCGCCGATGGCTGTCTCAACTGCACGCCGCAGAACGCTTCGGCCTGTTGCGTCTACAGCGTACAAATCAGCGCCTGCATTCATTAGTGCGTCAAACACTTTGAGCCGTCCACGCTCAGCAGCCAACATTAATGGCGTCAGACCGTTCTTGTCGTGGACGTTCACGTTGACGCCGGCAGCGATTAATGCGAGGGCTTTGTCTTCCTTAGTGCGGGCGACTATGGCAGACATTAACGGATTAATGCCGCTAACCTCACCGTTAAGCTTGCCTCCAGCAGCAATCAACAATGGCAATGTGGCGACTCCGCAATACTCCATTACACCCGGGCCGTTCGGATTTGCGTTAGCAGCGAGTAAGACTTTCGCGGTAGCAACATCGTCAGTCCCAAAGCCGCACGTCCATGATAATATCGATCGATCTGAAAACTCAAAATCATGATCGCTCCCCATCACTAGTAACTTTTCAGCAACCTTTGACCAACCCTTGCGTGCAGCATGATATAGCTGGTTATTCAATTCAAGAATGCCAAGATTAGCCGCGGCAATTCTCTTCAATGCTCGATCTTCGGCGGTGAAATTGGCCATCATTCAACTCAAGGTCTGACAGGTAAATCGAGTTTTCAGCACATTTTATATACTTTACGCACCTTGGAGGCGCCGTTCTACTATAGCAGCGTTTGGGATGAACTGTGCTAAAATTGGCTGACCATGTGCCCATGGCAGAAACCGAAGCGCGGCTAAAGAACATCAAGCCGGTGTTTTGAGGATGGAATATGGCGAAGAAAACTTACCAAAGCGTGACTCGCAATCGTAAGCTGACGAACGCAGAAACAACACGTTTGAAAGAGTTGCGTAAGCGTGTCGAGAAAGAGATACTCCCCGCCAAACCTGATCCCATGAGAGTTACTATCGCCAAACTTCGCGCCTTGCGAGAAGCCAAGGGAATCAGTCTGGGTCAATTATCAGAATTAACAGGGATGACTCGGGGAAATATTGCCCGTCTCGAATCCCAGAAGAATGCGACGCTCAAGACTCTTGAACGCTATGCCTCTGGTCTAGGTTGTAACTTGGAAATCAGCGTAGTCACCGCAAAATGAAGATGAAACGCTGCGTTATCATTTAACTGGACTCCCGATCAATATCCGAGGTAGAATTAAGGTATGCAAGAATTTCATGCCATCTATGAAAACGGGGTTTTGCGTCCCTTGTCGCCCCTTGGTCTTCCTGAATTGACCGAAGTTGTGGCGACGGTGCGACCGGCAGCTAGGAGCGTCGAAAAGCACCTCCGTTCGCGCTCGGTCATTGGGAGTATGTCCGATTATGCCGACGAACTGGACGAGATCGTGGAGGAAGCCATGCGTGCCCGAGAAACTCAGCCCTTTCGTAGTGATCCGGAACAATAATGGATCGAACGCTCCTTGACACTGATATTTACTCTGAAATTCTCAAAGGTAGAAATCAAGTTGTCGCTCGCCGAGCCGCTGATTACGAGAATCGGTTTGGTCAACTTATTGTCTCTGTGATCACGATGGCTGAGATCGTAAAAGGCATACAGAAGCGAGGAGATGTCGCCGAGATTGATAAATTCGTGCTGGCATGCGACTTGATGGAAGTCCTTCTGCTTGACCCCCATTCAGCAGTAATTGCCGGCAGAATCTACGGACTGTTGGAAAAGCGAGGTCTATCCATTGATCGCGCCGATCCATTGATTGCTGGAATCGCGATTGCTAACGACATTACTTTGGCAACTGGCAATATCAAACACTTCCAGCGAATAGTTGATCTGGGTTTTCCATTGCGGCTTGTCAATTGGCGAGACCATGATGACGGTTAGGTCGCTTCCACGGCCTGGAGGGCCATACTAAGGCATTAAGTCAACCGCTCAACCCACCACCCATGCTTCTCACCTTCGTCATCCTCTACCTCCTCGCCTCGATTGCCGTCGGCCTTTGGTTCGCGCGGCGGGTGAAAAACACTGAGGACTATTCCTTGGCGGGGCGGTCGTTGCCGTTGTCCGTGGTGATTGCCACGACCTTTGCCACTTGGTTTGCCGCCGAGACGGTCATAGGTATCCCGGCGAAATTCTTGCGCGGCGGACTATCGGCGACCGTCGAAGATCCCTGGGGCGCGTCGATGTGCCTGATCCTGGTCGGGCTGTTTTTCGCGCACAAGCTCTACCCCATGTCGCTGCTGACGATCAACGACTTCTATCGCATCCACTACGGCAAAACGGTCGAGCTGTTTTGCTCGGTGGTCGATATCATTTCCTACCTGGGTTGGGTGGCGGCCCAAGTGACGGCCTTGGGGGTGGTGTTCTCGCTCATCACCGACGAGTGGATCACTACCCGCCAGGGGGCTTTCATCGGGACGGCCATCGTTCTCATTTACACGATCTACGGCGGTATGTGGTCGGTGGCGGTGACCGACTTTCTACAGATGATCATCATCGTCGCGGGTCTCGCGGGGATTGCGATCATCGCCAGCAATATGGCTGGCGGACCCGCGAAGGTGATTGAACTGGCATCCGAGCGCGAGCTGCTCCACTTCTTTCCAGAATGGAACTTCAAAGAGATCATGTTTTTCATCGGCGCGGGGATCACGATCATGTTCGGTTCGATCCCGCAGCAAGACATCTTCCAGCGGATCATGTCGGCGAAAAGCAAAGAAGTCGCCATGTGGGGTCCGATCATCGGCGGGACAGGTTATCTGCTCTTTGCTCTGGTGCCGATGTTCATTGTCACGAGCAGCCTTATCATCATGCCCATCGAGGCCGCCACGCTGATGCAGAATGATACCGATACAGAAAAAATCTTGCCGAAGCTGATCGTGAATCACATGCCGGATTTTGCGCAAGTGATGTTCTTCGGCGCTTTGCTGGCCGCGATTATGTCGACCGCCTCGGCGACCATTTTGGCACCATCGACTGTGTTCGTGCAAAACATTCTCAAGCACTTTTGGCCGACGATGAGCGACCGCGAAGAGCTGCGCTTGATGCGCTATACGGTTCTCGCGTTTACCGGCATCGTGCTGACGTATGCGATTCTCATGGAAGGCACCTCGGTGTACGATCTTGTCTCGACGACCTATCAGTTGCCAGTGGTCGGGGCGTTTGTCCCCTTGGTCTGCGGCCTGTATTGGAAACGCGCGACCAACCAAGGCGCGATCCTCTCGATCCTCCTGGGCGTGGGAACGTGGCTCCTGTTCATGGCCACGCCGCTGGGCGAAGAATTTCCCCAGCAACTCGCGGGGCTGTTGATGGCGATTGTGGGAATGTGGATTGGCTCGGTTAGCAAACCTTGGCCCGCGAATAGCGCGAATGGTCGCGAATAAGATTAGAGCCGGTTTCAAAAACACGAGAGAGAACCGGACGCTAGCGCGTGGCGGCTGATTTAATCAGCCGCAGGGCGCTAGCCCTCGGTTTTTGAAACTGCCTTTAGTATTATTCGCGTCATTCGCGGGCAAACTTAATCACATGAAGACAGGATTGTTCACAATCTGTTAAATCCATCCAATTTGGCGTAAATTGAATGGCGTAACAGCGTGGCAACCATGCTGCTTCAACACGCGTCTCCCCGAGGCACTTTGAATGTGGGGTCTGGAAATCGCCGTCATGCTGGCCATGATCGGCATCAATTGCATTTTCGCGGGCTACGAAATCGCCCTGGCCTCGATCACGGTCGCTCGACTCCAGCGGCTCTCCACCGACAAACGGGCCGGCGCGAAAGTCGCCCTCTACATGAAGGAAAACATGGAGGCGAGCCTCGCGGTGGTGCAGCTAGGCATCACACTGGTCGGTGCGATTGCCGCAGCGGTGGGTGGTGCCGGTGCCCAGGAGAATCTTGCTCCCACAATCCGAAACATGTTCGGAGTCAAGCATGGCACTGCCGACTTTATTGCCATCGCGGGGGTCGTGCTGCCCCTCACCGTGGTGACGATCATCTTCGGCGAGTTGATCCCCAAGGTGTTCGCCATCCGTAACGCCGAGTGGGTTTGCCTGCGATTGTCCCCCTTCATGCGGTGGTTTGCGTTCAGCGTTTGGCCTGCGGTGTGGTTGTTTGAGACGATAGTCATGGGGGTCATGTCGTGGGGCGAAAGTTTTCGCAAAGCGGGGAGCGCCAAGCCCGAGACGGCGGAGCTTCACGAAATTCGCGCAACGGCGGCGATTGCCAGAGCCTCGCGGCTGATCGGCCATCGCGAGGAGGGCATCATCCACGGCGCGACCGAGATGCAATCGCGGCCGGTGCGCGACATCATGCTCCCCGCCGAGCATATCCGGATGCTCGACATCAACGCCAGCTTGGGCGACAACCTCATCACCGCGCATCTCGACATGCACACGAGGTTTCCCGTTGTCGAAAAAATGGGCGACCTGCAAACCGTCGTCGGCTATGTGAACGTCAAAGACATCATCGCCACGCTGCGGCTGAGCCCCCAGGATGCCTCGTTGCGCGCAATTGTCAGGCGGCTGCCGAGCTTCCGCGATACCCAGCCGATCGCGGAATGTTTGGAACGCTTGATGCGCGAGCATACGCACATCGCCATCGTCCGCGATGCATCCGAGAAAGTCATCGGTATGGTCTCGCTCGAAGATATTCTCGAAGAATTGGTCGGTGAGATCGAAGATGAATACGATCGTCTGCCAGCGCACATTGTTTCCTCGGGCAACGCCTGGGTTGTGGGGGGCGGCGTTCCGCTCGAGCGGTTGAAAGCGGCCGCCGACTTGAACCTCATGACCGACCTACCAGAACACGGCGCGCACACGTTAAGCGAATGGGTTATCGGCCATCTCGGTCACGAAGTCACCGGCGGCGAAATCATCGAACGCGGCCCCTGGCGCGTGGTGGTCCGCAAAGTTCGCCGCAAGAAAGTGCAAGAAGCCCAAGTGAGCCAGGCTGCGAATTGATTTTTACAGGAGAGAGCAGAGAATGACGTTCCTTCTCTGCTCTCTCCGCTCCCTCCTGTAAAAATTCCGCCGAACCTTCCCCGCCGTTCGCTGTCCTCTCTTCCATGGCAAACTCTCAAAAGGCTGTCGAGTTGGAGATAAACAGCGGGTGCTCGCTAGCCAAGCCCCTTGCGCCGGAGGAAATCCGTCTCGGTGATTTCGTTTCGCCGCTGCATGTGTTCTACGATTTGCCTTCCTTCTTCTGGTGCAACGATGCCGCCACGCAACCCCGCGAGGAGTTGGTCCGCCTCTGCTACCTGCCCGAATCCGGGGGCGTGCCTCTGAAAGTGATCTCGGTTTGCCTGCCGTTCGTGCTGGTCAAGCAACCTACCGGCAGTCGCCAAACGCTCGACATCCGCAAAGTCCGCCTCGCCCGCCTCGACACTAAGTACGCCAAAGCAGCGTGGAAGCTGTGCAAGAAAAAGAAAGCGGAAGTCAGCAGGCGACTCTAAAGAATCGATAAACGCAGAGTGCGCGGAGGACGCAAAGTTTTTCTCCGCGCACTTGGCGACCTCTGCGTTTAATCTCTTTCGCGAATTTGTTACGATAACAGCTTCACCTTTCACTGGAGCTGCGCGATGAAATACCGCTATTTGGGCGATTCCGGCTTGTTGGTCTCGCGGATTTGTTTGGGCACCATGACCTTCGGCATGGAAGGCTGGGGCTGCGACGAGGCCACCTCCATCGCCATCACCAACCGTTTTATCGAAGGCGGCGGCAACTTTCTCGACACCGCCGACATGTACTCGAAAGGTGTCTCGGAGGAATTCGTTGGCAAGGCCATCGCCGGTCACAATCGCGACGATTTGGTCATCGCCACAAAATGTTGGTTCCGGATGCGCGACACGCCCAATGCCAAGGGTCTGTCGCGAAAAAACATCCTCTCGGCGGTCGATGCGAGTTTACGCCGCCTGAAAACTGATTACATCGATCTCTACCAACTCCACGGCCCCGATCCGTTTACGCCACTCGAAGAAACTCTGCGAGCACTTGACGATTTGGTGAAAAGCGGCAAAGTCCGCTACCTCGGTTGCAGCAACTTTTTCGGGTGGCAGTTGGTCAAAGCCAACGCGCTCGCCGAGAAGCTGGGCCTGACGAAACTCATCAGCGGCCAGCACCTTTACAATCTGTTGCGCCGCGATATCGAACGCGATATTCTCCCCGCCTGTGCTGATCAGGGGATGGGAATGCTCTGCTGGAGCGCGATCGCCGGTGGCTTGCTTGCCGGCAAATACGAGCAAAAGTCTGGCCCGCCCAAAGATTCCCGCGTCGGGCAGCGAGCGAACATCGACCTGCCCCGCTATTGGAACGACGACAGCTTTCGCGTGATCGACGAGGTGGTCGCCGTCGCCAAAGAGATGGGTGTGAGCGCCGCTCAGGTGGCGTTGGCGTGGTTACTCGGTGATCGCCGGGTATCGGCGGTGATCGTCGGTGCGAAACGAGCAGAACAAGTGGCTGAATGGCTCCCCGCAGGCGATTGGGATTTACCCCAAAACTTGCGCGACCGCATGACCAACGTCGTCCCCTTCTTCCAAGGCTATCCTCGCGAATGGATGGAAACCACCTTCGGCAACATCGCCGGCGGCGAAGAGTTCCCACCCTGGGAAGTCCGCAAGGCGATTGAGTGGTAAAAAATTATTAACCACGGAGCCACGGAGAGCACAGAGTTAATTAGACGCTCTCCGTGTCCTTTGTGTCTCCGTGGTTCATTCCACAGGTGATCGTACTTCGTCGATTCGCGCGCCGAGATTGCCATAGCGGTGATAAACATGCGTGAGGCTCTGTTCATGAAAATACCACAACAGCTCCACGCGGCCATGAGTTGAAACCGATTCATCGGCGATGTACTCACCGTTGGCTGCCGCGGCGGTCCGTAACACAAATGGCACCCGCTGCGGATTAGCAAATCGCAAGCGTTCGACATGCCCTTCACGCAAGGCTTGGGCCAAGTCCGCATCTGATTCCTCGACAAACTCAATGGCCCCCGCCCAACTGTCGGTCAGTTCGTCCAGTAATCGCACGGCGGGCAACTGCAAATCGGGCGGCGAGCTCACCACCGTCCGGCAACCGGCGGAGCGCGAGGCCAACGCTCGGGCAAAAATCTCGAACGCTGTATCTTGTTCGTGAATACGGACGCGCACTTCGCCCAGCGGCAAATATCGACGGAAATTGTCCTCGCCCAACAGCTTGAAATGGTCATGTACGAGGTCGAATTCCTCGGCCATCCAGTGTTCGTAACTTTGCGCCGCGACGACGATCTGTTCCGTTTCTTCAACCGTGATTGCATTGCGCGCGGCCGCCATGCGCAGCGCTTCGCAGAAATCGTCGAGGCCGGTGTCACCGAGATCGTTTTCGTCACCAGCCGTGTGCTGCGTTGCAGCACGGCTATATGCCGTTGAAACACGGCTCTCGAATGTCATGAGCTGCGCCACATAGTTCGGCCCGCCCGCTTTGATGCCGGGGCCGATGGCGCTTTTGCCCATGCCGCCAAATGGTTGCCGTAACACGATGGCCCCCGTCGTGGGGCGATTGATGTAAAGATTCCCCGCGCGGATTTTTCGCTGCCACACTTCATGCTCGCGGTCGTCGAGGCTTTCCAATCCCGACGTGAGGCCATAACCCGTGGCGTTCACCAAGTCGATGGCATCATGCAAATCGCGGGCTTCCATCACGGCGAGCAGAGGCCCGAAGAATTCTGTGTTGTGCGTGTAGCTGCCATCGCGCACGCCCCACTTCACGCCGGGGCTGACAAGGTTTGGATTGTCGCCAACGTGCAACCGTGGCCGGACAGCCCATGATTCGCCCGCTTCAAGTTCCTTGAGTCCACGTTCCAGATCGCCGCTCGGGGGGCGAATCAGCGGCCCGATTTTCGTGGGCAGCTCCCAGGCGCTGCCGACGCGCATGCTTTCAACCGCATCCACGAGCAACTCACGGAATTTCGCGTCGTGGTACACCTCGCTTTCCAAAACCAAGAGCGACGTGGCCGAACACTTTTGCCCGCTATGGCTGAACGCAGAGTGCAGCACGTTCTTGATGGCGAGATCACGATCCGCGAGCGCGGTGACGATGGTCGCATTCTTGCCGCCCGTTTCGGCAAAGAGTTTCATGGTGGGCTTGGCCGCGAGCATCTTCAGCGCCGTTTCCGTCCCGCCGGTGAGAATCACGGCATCGACGGCGTCGTTCGTCACCAGTTGCTGCCCGACCGAGCCGCCGCTGCACGGCAAGAATTGCAAAGCTGATTTCGAGACCCCCGCATCCCAAAAACAGCGACAAAGTTCGTACGCGATCAGCACGGTGTCACTGGCCGGCTTGAAAATGACCGTGTTCCCTGCCGCGAGCGCCGCCGCGATCCCACCGCACGGTATCGCCAGCGGAAAATTCCACGGTGATACCACGACCACCACTCCCCTAGCCCTCGCCGCCAGGCCCGGGTTTGCGTAAAACTCCTCGGCACTCCGCGCATAAAAGCGGCAGAAATCAATCGCCTCGGACACCTCGGGATCGCTCTCGGTGAACAACTTGCCACCCTCGGCGAGCATCGCCCCCATCAGATCGCCACGCCGCGCGGCAATCGTTTCCGCCACACGATCCAGAATCGCGGTGCGTTCGCTGGGGGAAAGTTTTCGCCAACCCTCGGCATCATTTTTTGCAAAAGCGACCGCCTGTTCCACGTCGGCACTGTTCGCTTGGTGATAACGGGCCACCACCACGCCGGGCCGCGAGGGATCGAGCGATTCGCGCTGCTCGCGCTCCTCGGCGATTTCTTCTCCCGCCACCACCAACGGCACCAGCGCGGCCTGCGCATGGCAGCGAGTTCGCCAACGCTCCAGAATTCCCTCGGCCCATCGGCCGTTCTGCGGCAGCGACCAATCGGTATCGGGTTCATTGCGGAAGAGCGAAGAGCTAAAAGACCAGAGTCGAGGGCCAGAAAAATCTGGCTCTGGTCTCTCGTCTTTTGACTCTTGACCCCTATCCTGTGTTCGCCTTGGCCCAACAGGTAATGACTCAATCTTCCCAAACGATTCTCCAAACCCCTCCGCCAGTTTCTGCCACTCGGGGCTGTCGACCGTGAGCCGAAACGCATAGCGTAGAAAATTTTCCGCGCCCGTGTTTTCGTCCAAGCGGCGAACCAAGTAACCGATCGCGTTAATAAAATCTTCCTGCTTGCACGCTGGGGCGTAGAGCAGCACGTTCTTCGAGAGTTCAAACAGGGCTCGCCGCTGATGGTTCGCCATTCCTTCGAGCATTTCAAACTGCACGCGGTCGAGCGCAGCGGCGCGCGTGGCGAGAGCCAAGCCGTACGCCACCGAAAACAAATTGTGCGACGCGATCCCCAGCCGCACCGCAGCGAGGTTTTCAGCCTTCATGCCAAACTGCAACATGCGGTGATAGTTGGCGTCGGTTTCGATCTTCCGCTGGAACGGGGCCTGCGGCCAGCCGCGCAAGGAAGCCTCGACGCACTCCATCTCCATGTTGGCTCCCTTCACGAGCCGAATCGTCACCGGTGCCCCGCCCTTCTCGGTGCGCTCTCTTGCCCAAGCTGTGATCTCTTGCTGAACGGCAAACGAATCGGGAATATACGCCTGCAGCGCAATGCCTGCTTCTGACTTGGTAAGACCTACTCGATCCAACGTCCGCATGAATACCTCGGCCGTGAGGGCCATGTCGCGGTACTCTTCCATGTCTAGATAAACAAACTTGGAAACCTGCGTGCCATCGTGCCGCACGAAGTGATGCTTGGCGGCCGCGCGCAATAGCAATTCCAAGCGATCGCATAACACTTCGACCGTATGCTCGCGGGCAAGCGCCGAGATTTGCGAATAGATCGTTGAAATCTTCACCGAGAGGACTTCGATCTCAGGCCGCTGGAGCGCTTCAAGATAATTCTCCAACCGCCGCTCGGCTTCCTGTTCCCCCAGCAGTGCCTCGCCAAGAAAGTTGACGTTCATCCGTAGACCCGCCTCCCGACATTCCTGCAAATGTTCGCGGAGCAATTCCTCCTCGGCGGGCAGAATGACATTCGCCGTCTCTTCCTGCATCTTTTCCTTGACGAACGGCATCGCCACGCTGGGCAGATACGCTCCGAAGGATTGAAACCCCTTGAGCAGTGTGCGATCCATCGCGCTGAAAAACCGCGGCACGCCCTGCACGTCGAGAATGTGAATCAACTGATCGGCCGCGCGATGCGGTCGTTCGGAGCGAAACGCCTGGTCCGTGAGTTGCGTGAGGGTCGCCTTGTCGGTCGGCGACTGCATCATGCGGTCGAGTTCCGCCTGCTGCCGCCGCTCGGCGGAGGTTTGCAATTCGTTCGCGCGAATTTGCAACTGCCGCGCGAGAAAAAGGGCTTGCTGCACTTCCACCGGCAGCGACGAATCGGCGTCGGGCACAAACTCAGCCAACCGCCGAGCCACCCCCTCGGCAACTTCCGCGGCAGTCATTGAAGAAAGCGTGGGCTCCATGATTAGCTACCGTGAATTAATGAGTTGTTGATAGTGCAATTTTACGTAGTTCCAGGCATTTTTATCCCGCAGGGATTATATCTTTCAGCCCAGGGTTGGTCGCTCCTGGCGACTACCCTGGGTGAAATAGCCTGTGAAAATTCGTCCGAGGTAGCGTCGCAGTGTACCAACGGAGCACAACCGAGGACGAAATAAGCCGCGGGAATTTCGGCCTCGATAACCTTTTTGCGGTACATTATGTCTATCGCTCGGCCGAGTTATTTTTTGTTGACATGAACCCAGGGTAGCACCGCTGTTCGCGGAACTCACATCGGCGCAACCCTGGGCTGAAAGATTTAATCCCTGCGGGATATTCGCGATGAAAAAACTAACTCTCCCACAAACAGATTCCATCGAAGAGCTGGCGGCCTATTGGGACTCTCAAGACCTCACCGATCATGAGGATGAGCTTGAAGAAGTTGCGGATGTTTTTGAAAAGCAAACGGTCGTGCAAGTTCCTCTCAATGCCGATCAAGCGGCGAGCGCACGGAAGATCGCTCAATCTCAGGGCATGACACTCCCAGCTTTGATCCAGCAATGGGTCGGCGAACACGTTGGTCAACCGTGAGCTCTGCTCACCCCGTCGGCATCAACCGCTGGGCGAGATAGTTGAGAATGTCGCGGATCGACGACACGCCCATCAGCTTGCCGTCCGAGAGGACCGGCACGTGGCGATAACCGCCGACGTGCATCTTATGTAGCGCGAAGGCGATCTTGTTTTCCAGGTTGAGAGTCACCGGCTTGGTGGTCATCACCGAACTAATCGGTCGGTCGGCCAGTGATTTCACGCTCGCGTTCACTTTCATCAGCGCGTCGAACTCGGTGAAGATGCCGCGCAGCTCGTCCCCTTCCATAATCATCACGCAGCCAATCGAGGCACCGACCATTTTCTTGAGCACCTCACCAATCGTGTCGTCAGGCGAGACCGTCAGCGGCTTGCGCGGCTGCAAGAGCTCAATACGATCCGTCATCAGCCCCTTTTCCACGGTGGAGCGCGGTTGTGGGTGGCTCAATTCCGTGAGCGAGAGCTGACACTGCTCGCAGTGGTCGGCACCTTCGAGATTTTCAAATCCACAGGAGGGGCATGGAATCATGACACGGTCCAAGTATCGCCAGAGTTAAACAAGGCTTCGAGGTCGCCCTTCCCCTTGTCCTTGATGGAACGTTCGATTTGCTCGTTGGCCATCTGATCGTACCGCGGCTTATCGACGGCACGAAACACGCCGATCGGCTCGGGGAAGCCGTCTTCGTAACGCATCCGGCTCAGCAAGTAAGCCAAGCTCGGTTCGGGAGCCCGTTCGTCGTGGAACAACAGATCATCTTCGTTGATGCCCTTGCCAAGCTCCACCACTTCGGGATCGAGGCCGTTGAGGCGGATGCCCTTCTTGCGGTCTTTGCCGAAGATCAGCGGCTTGCCATGTTCGAGTTCCAGCGTGGTGTCGTCCTTGGTGTCGCGATCCTTGGCGTATTCCCAAGCACCGTCGTTGAACACGTTGCAGTTTTGGTAGACCTCGATAAACGACGTGCCGCGATGCTCGGCGGCACGCTTCAACACGTCGCCCAAGTGCTTGATGTTGGTGTCGATGCTGCGCGAGACAAAGGTGGCTTCGCAACCAATGGCAATGGAAAGCGGGTGCAGCGGATTATCAATCGCGCCCATCGGCGTGCTCTTGGTCTTTTTGCCGAGTGGCGAAGTCGGCGAATATTGGCCCTTGGTCAAACCGTAAATGCGGTTGTTAAAGAGCACGATATTCAAATCCACGTTGCGGCGGATCGTGTGCATCAAGTGATTGCCGCCGATCGACAGACCATCGCCGTCGCCGGTGATGACCCACACTTGCAAGTCGGGTCGGCAACTCTTGAGGCCCGTCGCCACCGCGGGGGCGCGGCCGTGGATCGAGTGCATGCCGTAGGTGTTCATGTAGTACGGGAACCGGCTGGAACAGCCGATGCCGGAGATGAACACGATTTTCTCGCGGGGCACGCCGAGTGTCGGCAGCACTTTTTTCATCTGGGCGAGAATGGAATAGTCGCCGCAGCCGGGGCACCAACGAACATCCTGATCGCTGGCAAAGTCGGCGGGCTTTAAGATCGGAAGTGTGGATTCAATACTCATTGCTAGGGATCGCTTTTGTATTACGCAACCAGCGTGTTAATCTTGGTGACGATTTCGGAAACGCTAAATGGCTTACCTTGGATTTTGTTCAGGCTGATCGCATCGATCAAGAATTTCGACCGAATAATCATGCTGAGTTGACCCAGATTCAGCTCGGGAATCAAAACTTGCTTGAAGCTCCGCAGAATCTTTTCGAGATTCTTGGGGAGCGGGTTGATGTACCGCAAATGGCAGTGGCTGACCTTCTTGCCAGCCTTTTGAGCCGTGTGGACCGCCGTGGCGCAGGCTCCGTAGGGTCCGCCCCAACTGAGGACGAGCAGGTCGCCGCTCTCGGGGCCATCGAGTTCTTGCAGCGGAATATCGTCGGCGACGTTCGACACTTTTTGGGCCCGAAGATGGCACATCTTTTCGTGGTTGATGGGGTCGTAGCTCACATTGCCGGTGATGTTCGCCTTTTCCAAACCGCCGATGCGATGCTCCAAACCGGCCGTGCCGGGGATCGCCCAGGGGCGTGACAGCCGTTCGTCGCGCTCATAAGGCATGAATTCATCGCCGTTCGAGAGTCCGTCCGGGTGCTTGATGACGATCTTCGGCAATTTAGAAATCTCGGGAATCCGCCAAGGCTCGCTGCCGTTGGCGATGTAGCCGTCGGTCAGCACCATCACGGGGAGCATGAACCGCGTGGCGATTCGCCAAGCTTCTTGCGCTACGTAAAAACAGTCGCCGGGGCTGCGAGCCGCGATGATCGGCATGGGGCACTCGCCGTTGCGACCGTAAAGGGCCTGCAGCAAGTCGGCTTGCTCGGTCTTGGTGGGAAGTCCCGTCGAAGGTCCACCGCGCTGCACGTTGATAATCAGCATGGGGAGCTCAGTCATCACCCCTAAACCCATGGCCTCGGCCTTCAATGCGATGCCGGGACCACTCGACGCCGTGACCGCCATGTCCCCGCCAAATGCCGCACCAATTGTCGCCGTGATCGCGGCGATTTCGTCCTCGGCCTGGAACGTCAGCACGTCGTAATTCTTGTAGTTCGACAGGTAGTGCAAAATATCGCTGGCGGGGGTGATCGGATAAGCGCCCAAAAAGAGCCGCTTGTTGGACAGTCGAGCCGCCGCGAGCAGTCCCCAGGCGAGGGCTTCGTTCCCTTCGATGTTGCGATACTTGCCGGGCGTGAGTTTCGCGGGGCCGACGTGATACTGGGTGCTGATGGCTTCGACGGTTTCGCCGTAGTTGTAACCCGCCTTGAGGGCGTTGGTGTTTGCCTGGGCCACGCCGGGGAGCTTGCCGAATTTGCTTTCGATGAAGCGGAGCGTCGGTTCCAGCGAACGGTCGTACAACCAAAACACCAAACCCATGGCGAAAAAGTTGCGGCAGCGATCCGCTTCTTTTTGGCTCAATCCGAGGCCATCGACGGCCAATCGCGTCAGCCGGGTCATGTCGACCGCGTGCAACTTGTATTTACTGAGGCTGCCATCTTCCAAGGGGTTGGTGGGATAGCCCGCTTGCTCCAGGCCCTTCGAGTCGAAGGCGTCCTTGTTCACCAGCAATATCCCGCCATCGCGGAGGTCGCCGATGTTGGTGGTAAGTGCCGCGGGGTTCATCGCCACCAGCGCATCGACCGTGTCGCCGGGGGTAAAAATTTCCGTGCTGGAAAAGTGAATCTGAAAACCGCTCACGCCTGCTTTGGTGCCGCGGGGAGCGCGAATTTCGGCGGGAAAGTCGGGGAACGTCGCCACGTCGTTGCCCAACAGGGCGGACGTGTTGGTGAACTGCGTCCCGGCAAGCTGCATGCCATCGCCAGAGTCACCACAAAATCGAACGGTTGCTTCTACAAGATCGGAGACGGGTTTCGGGGGAGTCGCTGTGGCCATGATCGCCAAACTGATCCTTTAATTTGCTCTGAATGTTTCAGGGTCGGGGAGTAGGAATTTATGAATGAACTTGAATCTTAGGCACCTTCGCGCTCAGCGGGTACTTGGCCCGGCTGCGGCGGCAGGTTGTAAATCGTCTGCGGGAAGTGGTCCACCAAGTAATGCACGATGCCATAAACCGTCGACATGCCCGTGGGGCAACTCTGGTCATCGACAATCGGTATGTGGCGATAACGCCCGTCCGACATCTTTTGAATCGTTTCGCCCACGCTCGTATCGGCGGGGAGCGTGGTGAGTTTGGCCGTCATCAATTGCGAGATCGGCGCGTCGGCACCCACCGACTGATTAGCCATCCAGCGCAGTGCATCGCGGTCGGTGAAAATACCAGCCAGTTTGCCCCCTTCGCAGATGAGCACGCTGCCGGTCTTCTGAGCGCGCATCAATTCGAGCACCCCACCCACGGTCGCATTCGGTGCAACGATGAGCGGTTTTTCGGGGTAGGCAGCCATCACCGTTTCGGTGCTGAGGCTCAGATGAAAACTCACGGGATCGCTTTCTAGAGATATGTGATCGCTCAGGATTCGTAATCATCAACGATCATCGCACGGGCAATCCTCAAACTTTACCATGCCATGCCCACCTGTTGAACAGCAAAACAGCCTGAAATCCGCCGATTTTCCCACAACGTCATCATTCCGGCGACTTATTTTGATTCGCGTTGTAGAAGCGAGTCAAATCGATTCCCCCGCGCTGCTCTTCTTCTAAGAGTCGCAGCCGCGCTTCGACCTGCTCCAGCCGCCGCGCCAGCACGGGGAGCAGCCGTTCCTCGGGGTCGATCCGGTCGCTACGCGGAACCTCGGGGTAATCCAGGTGCCGATGCAGTGCGGCAAAGAGCATTAAGGGGTCTTTCCGCCGATTGGCCCAGGCAATCCGCCCTTCCTGCACACCAAACAACACCGCGTGACACCCTTCTTTCCCGGTCGATTCCGTCCCGGCTCCCAACCGCTCCTGCTGCAAAACGTAGAACTCGCTGCGCACATAGATGAGATCCGCCAGTTCCACCAACCCGATCTGCCGCCGCACCGTGAGAATCCACTCGCTCCAGGTCGCGTCATACGACGGATCACGCGACATCGCGTCGAGCCCCACATCGTAACTCAGCCGATTCCGGCAGAGGGCCTCAAACTGGTAAACGAACAACCCCTGGCGGGTGACATGCTCCGCCGCGCGATATTTCGCCTCACGGGCCAAAATCAACAGCCCGATCCGCAGATCAAACCGCCGTCGGTCGTTCTCCGCTTCGCTCATCACGTAGCACTGAAAGGGCGTGAAGTAGTGCGCGAGTTGTTGCATCCCCGGCGCAAAGGTGCCCTGATGCCGCAATTCCGCAAGCAGAAAGTCGAGCGCCATGGGGAGTTTCGTCGTTGCCAGCACTTCCTCCCGCACGGCGGCCAGCACCTCCTGCGCGGGGGTGTTTTCCGCCATCCGCTCGGCTAGCACGCTAAAGAAGTGTGCCTGTTCCACATATTCCTCGCGGGGAAGTGGCGACAATTGTACGGCGGGTTCGCTCATGGCGTGACCTGCGATTTAAGGTGCTCGGCCAAAAACGCAATTGACTTATCCACGGCCGTGCGATCCCAGGCCGCCGCCACGTGGCCGATCCTCGGCACTACATACAGTTCCGCGTTACAGCCACACGTTTTCATCGAATCGCACATCCTCTGGGGACTAAACAATGGCACAAGCTCGTCCTTCTCGCCGTGGAAGAAAAACATGGGCGGGTCATCGTCGGAAACAAACGCCGCTGGCGAGGCAAGCCGATATTGCTCCGGCACTTCCCGCCTGGTGCCACCGAGCCAAAAGCCGAGAAACCTTTCATCCAGCGGCATCGCCCGAAAATCACACGGTGTGCCGCCCCCTACCACCGCTTGCAGCCGCGAGCTGGGCAAATCGACCGGTTTCTCGACCCCTTCCAAGCCATCCTCGGCATCGGTCGTTCCCAACAGCGCGACCAAGTGCGCCCCCGCCGAGTAACCAAACCCGCCGATCCGCGTGGGATCAAGTTTCAAATCCGCCGCATGTTCGCGCATCCACCGCACGGCCGTCTTGCAATCTTCGATCTGCGCGGGGAATTTCGACTTCGGCGCGAGGCGGTAACTGATCGCCACGGCCGAGAAACCCTGCTGGGCCAGCCGTTGGGCCACTCCCGAAAGTTGCGCCCGTGTCCCCATCGCCCAGGCCCCCCCGTGGACCACCAGCACACCAGGGTGGGGCCCCGCGCCACGCGGGATGTACAAATCGGCCTTCAACGGCCCCGTTTCCCGCTCGACATACGTCTCGCCGTATTTCGTGTCAAATTCGCCTGCTTGAACTGTGTTCAGCACCAAAAACAAACAAACGAACAAGATCGCTCTATTCACTGCAATTCACTCCAAGCCCGGGGATGGCACTCCCCGGGTCAAATTAATTCGTACTTCGCAAGCCGGTTCACTCGGTTGGTGCCCACCCACGCGCCCCTTATAATATCCCCAGCCTTACTCACCAACCGCAAGATTCTCAGGGAGTGTCGTTTTGTCCGGCCAATATTCCAGCATTGAAGATGCCGTCGCCGCTATCAGCGCCGGCAAAACCATCGTCGTCGTCGACGCCGAAGACCGTGAAAACGAAGGGGACTTCGTCTGTGCGGCCGAGAAGGTCACGACCGAGATGGTGAATTTTATGATCACCCACGGCCGGGGCCAGCTTTGCATGCCGATTCTGCCTGATGTGAGCGAACGGCTCAAACTCAGCCCCATGGTCGAAATGAACACGGCTCCGCTCGGGACCAACTACACCGTGCCGGTCGACCACCGCACCAGCCGCACCGGCATCACCGCCGCCGAACGGGCCACCACGATTCTCTCAATCTGCGATCCACACAGTATTCCCGCCGACTTCAACCGTCCGGGACACTTGTTCCCGCTGGTGGCCAAAGAAGGGGGCGTGCTCCGCCGCGCGGGACATACCGAAGCCGCCGTCGATTTGGCCCGCATGGCCAATCTGCTACCCGCTGGCGTGTTGTGCGAGATACTTGACGAAGACGGCGACCGCGCCAGCCGCGGCCAACTCCACAAACTTGCCGCCGATTTTAAGTTGCCCATCATTTCCATCGAGCAACTCATCGCCTACCGCCGCGTGCGCGAAAAGCTCGTCTTCCGCCAAGCCGAGGCCAAACTCCCCACCCGCTACGGCAACGGCACGATCATCGCCTATGGCGTGAAGTACGAAGCGCAAGAACCGCTGGTGTACGTGATCGGCGATCCGACGAAAGTCACCGCCCCGCTCGTGCGCTTACATTCTTCCTGCTTCACGGGCGACTTGCTCGAATCCCTACGCTGCGATTGCGGCGACCAACTGCACATGGCCCTCGACATGATTAGCCGCGAAGGCTGCGGGGTCTTGGTTTACTTGCCGCAAGAAGGCCGGGGCATTGGCATCGTTGAAAAGATCAAAGCCTACAAGCTGCAAGACGAAGGCCTCGATACGGTCGAAGCAAACATCGCCCTCGGCTACAAAGCCGACCCCCGCGATTACGGCGTCGGGATTCAATTGCTTAAGGACTTGGGCCTCACCCGCGTTCGGCTGCTCACGAACAACCCCAAAAAAACCGACGCCTTCATCTACGGCGGATTCGATCTGGAAGTCGTCGATCAAGTCCCCATTGTCCCGCCGATCCACGAACACAACGCCAGCTACATGGCCGTCAAACGCGACAAAATGGGGCACCAACTTCCTTAAGAAACTAACCACCAAGACACGAAGGACACAAAGAACTCATATCAGCAATCCAAATTCAAAACACACTTTTTCCTTTGTGCTCTTAGTGCCCTTTGTGGTTAACTATCTCCCTATGTACCACTTCCACGTCAATCTCTTCGGTTTCATCTGCACTTGGGACGCCGCCGCCGCCAAACTTGAAACCCTCCCGCGCATGATTTTCGAGCCCGACGGCTCCTGGGTTTGGTCTGGCGAAACCGACGACGAGCAATGGCACGTCAACGGCCATCTCTTCGACTTTTCTGGAACGCTCCACCGCGTGGAACTACGCGGCTGGTGTCCGGCGGATCAGTTTGATCGTTTGCTCACCTGTTTCGGCTGGCCCCAGGTGGCGATTTCCTACGAAATGGTTCTCGCAGGCACCCAACTCACTGAAAATGAATTCCGCTCTGCCATGCTTTCGGCATGACGAATGCAGATTCATCCCCTCAGCCGGATCGCAACGCGATCCACGGAATTCTTTAAGGAGAACCCCCATGAGCCACGCCGACCCCGAAAATCCCGCCACCGGCGATATGTTCCGCTGCGAAAAATGCGACTTCGAAGTGCAAGTCACCAAAGAGTGCGACTGCGATCCCCCCTGCCACGAGCTCAAGTGCTGTGGACAACTCATGAAAAACGTCACCTCACTCGAAGTCCCCAGTTCAGTAGGCAACTAGAACCGGTTTCAAAATCAACAGAGAGAACCGGACGCTAGCGCGTGGCGGCTGATTGAATCAGCCGCAGGGCGCTAGCCCCCGGTTTTTGAAACTGCCTCTAATCAGCCAAGCCCAGGGATGGCATTCCCTGGGACTCTATGCTCTCGGAATGCGTGCATATTCCCGAGTATCGCGAGTTCGCTACAATCAGTCCTTTTCTCCTTCATCTTTCAAGGGGACTTCGGCATGAAGCGTTCGCAGTCGCTCCAGTGGTTGATGGTTGCCCTAATCTCAGCGTCATTTGCACCCATGGTCAAGGCCGCCGAACCCCTCTCCTTCTCCCCCCGCGCCGAGGCCATCCCCTTCCCGCCTGACGCCGTCGACATCAATTTCCACGACACGTTCGACCTCATCCGATTCAACTCCGGTTCATCGCTCGCCGCGGTCACCGATTTTTACCGCCGCGAGCTTCCCCAGCGCGGCTGGACCGAAGACAAGTCCGCCGTCGAGCAGGACGAAGATTCGATCGACATGACGTTCAAACATGACGCCGCCCAGATCGTCGTGGAATTGGATGCGAATTCCAGCGGGGTCTCCGCCTATTTCGAATGCGAGGGACTCGAATTCAGTGGGCTCAATGATCCCGCGCTGCTGCTTGCCGCCGGCGTTCCCCAGCCCCGTTCCCTGCTGTTCCTGCAAAAAGAAATCCCCCGCCCCGATAAAATTCAAGACCTCGAGTACTCCAACGACTCGTGCACGTTCACATCGCCCCTCGCGTTTACCGAGTTGTTCGATTTCTACACGCAGGCACTCTCCAAGGCCGGCTGGCGTGAAACGCGCAAACCCCTCATCACCGCCGACCGTCGTTACACGGAGTACAAAAAAGGCATCGAAGAAGTGGCCGTCAATGTCTTCGCGGACGAAACCGGCTCGCGGATCGTCCTCGACTACGAAACCGAAACCAAGGAACCAGTCATCCCACCGCTCCCCGACGCCAGCCAACAGCCGCTTGTCGCCACAATGTCCAAAAACAGTGCGTCCCAGACCCCCGCGACAGCCAAGCCACGAGTCGCCGTCGACGTCTCCAAAAACACCGGTTCCGCCACCTTCGCGCTCAACGGCCTAAAACAGGTTTTCAAACACGCTGCGGCCTATCGTGCCAAAAACGACGGCGAGGAAAAAACGCAGCTTGTCTTCAGCGTGCAACCGATCCCCTACCAAAAGCTGCAAGACATATTGGCCAAGGAAGACAGCTTCAGTTTTTACGACATCTACCCCGGCAGCTTCCCCGCGCATCTCACGCTGAGCGTCGGCGATTCGATCAGCTTCTATTACCATTCCGGCGGCACGACCATCGGCAACTCGCTGGCAGAACCCGAGCGTGATCTGAAAATCGACAAACAGCGGATCAAGGGCATGGTAAAAATGCCCCAACCGCAAGAATCCTTCAGCGACAAATTCCAAATCGACTTCACCATCGACGCAGTGCTCCTCACTCCCGAAACACAGCTCAGCCCGCAAACCACCCTCACCAAATAAAAAGCCCGGGGATGGCACTCCCCGGGTCCAAAATCCAGCGGGCAAAAATTTTCTGCGCTGGTATCGCATCACGCACTCGGATTCCGAATCTCAAACCCAGCCACGCGCCGATGGCGGATCATATTCTCACCCAACAGCGTGAGCGTGTCGGCCTCGCCGGCTCCGCCGTGCAGGAGCGCCAGTTGGGCCTTGACCCCCTTGAGCGTGAGGGTATCGTCGCCACCTCCCAGGTGAGCAAACAACAGTCGGGTGACGACATCGCCCACCGACACAATGTCGGCCTCATCGCCCAGGCCACCCCACAAGATAATCGCATGGCTGCGGACATCTTCGATTCGCATAGTGTCAGCGCCAGCCCCGCCGTTGGCGTGAAAACCACCGGCGCGCAGATTATGGACGAGCAGCGTGTCGTCTCCCGCGCCGAGTCCCACATGCACGCCATGCGCGAAGCTCACATCCGCCGCGAAGTCTGATTCCGATTCAACGCTCGTAAGTGTGGCAGTTTCCTCATCCGTCGGTTCCGTCTCCTCCGCGCGACCCAGCCGCACCAAGTCATCGCCCCTGCCCGTCTCGACGACCAAGCTGCCACGGCCAACCGTATCGGCAACCACCACGGTATCGTCACCTTCGCCCGTGTGGATCAACAGGTTGCGACCCAACCGCACGCTGGCCGTGTCAGTGTCGGTCGTCTCGTCATCGACGGCGAGCAACGCTTCCATTTCGACCGGCAAGGCTCCAATCACCACGCGATCATTCCCCGCACCGGTATGGATCGCCACATTGCCGCGAATCACTGCGTCGGCGACGCGCAGCACATCATCCCCCTCACCCAGATTCGCGCGCAAACCATGCCGCACCCCTTCGACAACGACTTCGGTGGCGGGTTCCGCATCCCCCTCGATAATTTGCGTGCCATCCAAACCGCGAATGACAAAAGTGCCCGGCTCCTCGCCCGAACTCACGACAACTTGGTTCCCGAACTCATCCCCCTCCAGAGTGAGGACGCCATTAACCACATTCACCAGCACATCGCCGGCGAGCATTTGTTTCTGCTCCAGCGATTCGATTCTCAACGCACGATTTGCGCTAAACATGCTTCTTCTCCTCGAAAACGAGTAATTTTGTCCCTGATGAGTCGGCACGGCAAACGGTCGCGCACCCCCCAAGCTGGCCGTGCGGGCGAAGTGGACCGTGCCTCTAAGAAGTGGAACCACGCGAGTCGAGGAGAGTTCTGCTAGCGCGAAAAATTAATATCCCCCTCCCTCGCAGGGAGGGGTTAGGGGAGGGTTTCTTGCAGAACGCCAGCTCCCAAGATTTCCATCGAAAGGGCGGGAACCCAGCCGAGCGACCTGCGTGAGCCAACTGATAACTCGGGTGCCACGGCTGGCTTGCCCAACCATGTCTCTACGGCAAAGCCGTTACATCACCGTAGCCCAGGCGTTGGTCGCTCCCGGCGACTACCCTGGGTACACGCCCCTCCAATAAGCACCAACCCTGAAAGTGGTTGCACAAAGATACTTGCCACCGCGACGCCTTGCTGTGATTGTCGCTTTCAGTAATTCCACACCATATTTAAGACACCGCTTGCCAAGCCAACAGTGATACCCGGCGGCTCGATTAAGAGGAAGGCTAATACGTCACTAACAATCGATCTGCCACAGCTTCGTCTTCAAGTGTGCGTCCCTCCATTTGAAATCGCTTCAACATAGAGCGTCCACAATGTACAGAGAACTCGCGTTCAAAAAGTCGGTCGGGTAAAGGAATGTCACATATAAGATCACCAGATCGCTTAGTACCGTCGATGCTAAGCGCAACGCGAACTCCTCGGCGTTTACATCGCTCAATGGCGGTGAACAATCGACTCAAAGAAAAGCTTTGGGCACCATAAAGTATCGTTTGGCTGTGAGAATAGGGTGGATCGCAATAAATCATGTCACCCTTTTTGGGCATTTCGAGGGCTTCCTCAAAGTCAAGGTGGAGAAAACGCGTGTGACGCGTTCTTTCATGCCAGAGATCGACACGCCGCGCGAATGCCTCGGGTGATATGGGCTGATGGATTCCGCATGGGGTGGACATGTAGCCATCGGCTTGCCGGAAGCGAACCACCCCTCCATAGCAACTGCGACACAAGAAAACGAGATCGGCCCCATTAGGATTGTCGTTGTAGGCGGCCTTGATTATTTCGTATTCTGTTTTCTTGTTTCCAGCCATTAAAGCTTGCCAACGCACTCGATACCACTTTTTGAGAACCTCAGGCGATTGGCTCAATGCAGTCCAGATCTCGATCAGGAGAATGTCCCTCCGTTAGTTGAAAAGCCGGTTCCACCGACGTTCACAATATCACGCGGACTTCTGCTCGGCGTCAATGGTCTTCGTATCGAGCAC
>JAWXAV010000075.1:0-9804 GCA_034439695.1 Bythopirellula sp.
AATCGGCAGAGCGATGAAGGGCGTGACTGCACAAGACTGCCGAGGCTTCTTCCAAGCGGCAGGAATCAACGCTACAACAACATGAAAACCGCTCTAGAAGTTTCCCGTTTGTAGCAATTCGTTCCAAACCAACATTCATGAAAAAAGGGGTTAGAACTTCACCGCAAACAATGGCCGACCGATGAAGATCGCGGGGGGCGGCAAACTCATCCAGGGTTTGCTCGGGTAGCAGTCCGATTATTCCGCCGCAGCCTCGGTGGACTCACCTTCGGTCGATTCCGTCTCCGCCGGTTCATCCGCTTCTTCCACGGTTTCGACTTCCATCAGCGCGGTTTCGTCGGCTTTGTCCGTCGATGCCGACGCTTTTGCCGTGTGGCTTTCGGGGAAGAGGGCTTTGTCGACTTCGGGGAGCATCAACGCGGCGAACTCGGCGGCGACGTTGTCTTGTGCCGTATCTTCGTTCGCGAGCACGTTGCTGGTGAAGTACATCTTGTAGAGCGCGCGTGACAAGCCGTAGTGCTGGCGGGGATCGCTGGGGGCTTCCCATTTGTCGGAGTCGGGGTGATTCCACGCCCAGAAGACGCGCTCGGCATGGCGGCCGTGAACATCGTCTTTGATGAACTTGCCGGTGAAAAATTGACCGGGCTCCATGTCCTCGAGCGCGACCTGATGCCGGATTTGTCGGCCATCTTGGCGGAAGCCGGAACTGGGATAGCAAATGTTCGGTGTGTGTCGGCAGATGTCGCGGGAATGACCGACGATGAGCCACAACTTCACCTCGCGGCCCGTCTCTTCGTTTTTATAGAGCCGGGAAACATACTTGACGGCACCGGCGGTTTTCTTGACTTGCTCGTCGACCGACAGATCCTGGCCTTTCCAGTCGCCGATCTCCTTGGGAACTTTCTGGAACCGTTCGCCCATGATCCCTGCTTCGAGTCCAGGCTGACTCCAGTAGTCGCGCAGGTAAAACTGTTCGACAAAGCAGAGCGTGAAGATCAAGACACCGCCCGAGATGGCGGGGATTAACAGACTGCGAACCATGGCGTGGACCCAGGAAAAGACGTGACAGAAAACAAGACCGGTAGTTTCACGGTAGGCGTGAAGCCGCCGACTGTCAAGAAATGCCCTGGGGGTGAGCCGGGAAGATGGCGTACGCAGAGCCTACAAGCGGCAAAACCGGCGAAATAGGTCTCGACTGCTGGCCAAATTATTGGCCTGGGGACATGTCCGAGGCCTCGAAATAGATGGCTTGCTCGAGATCTTGTTCCATCGACTTTTGGACATTCTTCGCGGCGGGATTGGCCAGTTCGATGTGGCTCGTGTCGATCGCGGCAGCCGGTGTGACATACCGCGAGTTAGACGGCACGGCGTTGATTACGGGTCGTACAACGGCACTAGGATTCGCCGCGACCGTGGGACGCTGCATTGGCTGTTGCGTCAGATTCACCGCTGTGCCGGGTTGCGCACTCAGTGCTTGGCTCAAACCGGCTGGCAATGCGGGTGGACCCTCTTCGAGTTGGGGCAGTGGTTGCAAGCTCCCTTGCGGTCCGAAGCCTGGCAGTTCGAGGGCATCGTTTGCCGGGGGAGCGGCTTCCTCGCCCTCTTCGGCAGGTGCCGCCGCAGGTGCCCCTCCAGGTGCCGCGCCGCCGGGTTGAGCCGGTTGAGCGCCGCCATTCAAGGGTGGTAAGCCCGCTTCAACGGCTGCTGCCGCGCCGTCGGCCGCTGGCGCGGCGGGACGTATCGGTTTCACTGGCCCACGTAAATCTTCTTGGTCAACGGATGGTCGCATATAGGGCGGGAGCTGCTCCTTCATGCCAGGAGTGCCTCCGTCGGCTGGCGTGGGGGAAAGACCCACGGTCTCGCCCGGCCAGGCGCGCCAGTGCGTTTTGTAATTGCCCCATGTCTCGCGTCGGGGATAGCACATGCCATCGGCCGCACAAGGACAGGGAGTGGCCGGCAACGTGCCGTGGACCCCATGATGGACCTGAGCATGTGCCGAGTCGGCTAACCCCAGGCTCGTTAAACCCAGCATGGCTGCCGCAGCGAGATTGAAGGCTCCATTACTTCGGCGAAGTTTCGCGATCCGAGACATCAACATTCCTTCGCTCATGGTGAATCGCTCGCTGGTATTTGCAGGTGTCATAAGGTTACCTTTTTCGGTACGTCACCGAGTGCGTATCAAATTCGCATTATGCTGATCTGGTGGATTGGTTCAGGCGATTAGAACGTGTTGCCTAGACCAAACCGGTCGATACGGTTGAGGGTTGAGGTTGCCAGGGAGACGAAGCCGAAGAAGGACTCGAACGGACGCAAGATCTTGGACAGGGTTGCGGTCGCTTTGCCGTAACGGTCTTCGGCGATGAACAGCCGGTCGCCAGGCATCAATTGATAATTTGTCGCGGTGGACGCACCACGAGTGATGTCCTCCCATTGAACGGGCAGCACCTGCTCGCAGCCAACGCCGTTGGGCGCGGGGCGAGCAATCCACATTCTGCTGGACGACACTTGCGAAATACCGCCGATGTTTGCGACCGCATCGAGCACGGTTTCGTTGCCCGTGATGGGGAGCCGCACCACATTATCACCAAAACCACCACCCTGGGTGATCACGTAGTAAAGTTTGCTGTTGTAGGCCAACACGTCGACAAACACTTCGGGTGCTTCGAGCTTGTTTGATAGCTGAGCTTCGATGGCCTTGCGAGCTTCCTCGATGGTCATGCCCGCCACGAACGCGGCTCCATACGTGCCGAGATTCACACGACCGTCGGGGCCGACCAAGTGTTGACCCGTGACTGCTTGCGCTCCCGCGGATTGTAGGAGCGAGATCGACACATCGACATCCGAAAGAATTTGCTGCAATTGACGCCGAACTTCGTCTTCGGCTTCTTCAATCGTGAGGCCGGTGACTTTGATTCGACCATAGGTGGGACCGAGGTTGATGCTGCCGTCGGCGTCCACCGAGTAGGCGTCGTCGATGGGGCGATCCGGGAAGGCTCCCGAAACGCGGACCAACAACGCGTCGAATGTCTCGATCTTGTGGGGCGACTTGGGAACCAACTTTACGCCTTCAATCAACAGAATATCCGGCGGTTCGATCACATATCGAGGCAGCGTCACCTTTTCGAGTTCCCGCGGAACCGTACTTTCCATCGGGGGCTCGGGAGGAGTCGCCGGAAACGGATCGCGTGGAGCAAGAAAAGCGGTACAACCTGGGGCACAAAGCAACAGCGCTAGCACCGCGAGTGTTTTCCCAGGATGCGAATGATTATGGTTGCCCAGCTTCATCGGAGTTTCTCACTTCGAGCGACATGATTTGTTCGGCCGCGAATGCGACGCAATCGTCAACGCACCCGCAACCGTCAGCCGTTACCTGACAGCTACAATGCCTATAATCGGTAAAGTTTAACAGCGACTTTGGTTTGTCTTGCCAATTCCAGGGAATTCGCGTGCTTGATTGCTAGCAAACCGGAGATGTGGCCGACGTTGCGAATTCCCGGACCGAGGTTTCGGTCCGGCTGGGTTGGCCTTCATGGGCACCTCAAACTGACCACGAACACCACAGAACCGGCAGAACCGCTACGGTCGAGCTAAATCGTTGTGCGGGAATGGTTTCCGGTGGAGGAATCGCTGCCCAACGGTTTGACAGATTGGCTGAACACGCTTATTCTCAAAGTCAGGTAACGAGTGCGCCGCTCGCGTGGCCACATACCGTTCTGAGGTTCACGGCAAGCTGCCCTGGCTCGATTTCGAGCTTGAAAAAGAAGGATTCTTTGAACCCAAGCTGTTCCAGAACTCCGGATACGTCCAGATTCTCAAAGACATGAGAAACCTGCGCGCTGACCGGCGAACTGCGGATCGACATGATAGCAGTTCCTCCGCCGCCGAGAGCACATCACAATATCATTGAGTCCGTTTGAGGTAAGAGATTTTGTACATGGCCAGTCAGATCCATCCTTTTGCCAGCTATGAATTCGAAGACGAAGCGGCCCCGCTGAACGCGGAGCAGGAAAAGTCCGCTTGGATCGTCTTTGGGCTGCTGGTCGTGCTGCTTACCGCCGGGTATTGGAACATGCTCGCTTATACCGCCCATTCGTGGTCGGACGGCCTGTATTCCCACGGCTATATCATCCCCGTGTTTGCGGCGGGTTTGTTCTGGGCGCGCCGCAAGCAGCTTACCAACGTGCCAGCGATGGAGCGTTGGATCGGCGTGTTGATTCTGTTCGTCAGCTTGCTGATTCGGCTCTATGCCGCGTATTACGACTACAACCCCCTTGATCGCCTGACCTATATCGGAGCCTTGCTGGGGGTCTGCCAAATGGTGGGGGGGTACGATATGTTGCGGTGGGCTGGTCCCCCCGTTGCGTTCCTGGTGTTCATGTTTCCCTTGCCTTCGAAGCTTGAGAATACGGTACTGTTGCAATTGCAGCGTTTTGCCGCGGCGTGCAGCACTTGGGTTCTGCAACTTTTGGGCGTGCCAGCGTTACGCGAGGGCAGCCACATCATCATCGACAAAATTCCCCTGGAAGTGGCCGATGCTTGCAGCGGCCTGCGGATGGGCACCATCTTCGGAGCCATGTCGGTGGCCTTGGCGATGATTATCGATCGCCCCTGGTGGGATCGGCTGACCATTCTGGTCTTTGCCATTCCCGTGGCCCTGGCGACCAACATTATTCGCATCGTCGTGACGGCCTTGCTGTACGTCGCGTACCCCGAGAGCGAAGCCATTCATCATTACACCCACAACTGGGCGGGCTTGGCGATGATGCCGATCGCGCTAGGATTCTTGTGGGTTGAAATGACGCTGCTGAACAAATTGACCGTGCCGATGGAATCTGACGATTATGCCGCCTTTGGCGCGGCGCATGGATAAGGCAGGCTTGGTCTTCTTGCTTTTGGGGTCTTGGTTTGTGGGCTCTTGGTTTCTATTCTTGGTTGTCCGGAAGCTACAAAGTGGTGAAAATTAGAGACATGCTGCCAACTGTCCCACGGATGACGTGTGGTGGAATCGCGGAATTTCTCGGTTTGCTCGCTTTGGTCCGCCAGTTGCAATCAACGATGCCCAAGGTCGGGGGAGCCGCTTGGTGGTTCGCCCCAGCAGCAGGTGCATTTCAGTTGGCCTTTTCGTACGACAGCGGAAAAAATCTTTTCTTCGACACAACCGGACTGTATGCCGGTACTATTAGCTCATTGAGTCCCGTGGCGACAGAACACGTCAACCGAGCGGTTAATCAGAGAGGTGTTTGATGGTGAAACAAGATTCTGGTTTTAGCGATTCGCAAGTGATGTATCCCCCATCGGTCGATGGGAACGGTTCCATGCAAATGGTGCCGATGGGTTCTTACCCGGCTCCCGTGCCAGCCGTGCAGGGGCCCATGCTGCCTCACGGTCCGGAAATTCTGACCGGCCCGTTGAATCAAACCTGGCTGATGAACTGCCTGCGGCGGCGCTGGCTCTCGGCACTGCTGTTGGGCACGTTGGCCGCCGGGTTGGCGGGGCTGCTCTTGATGTATATGTTCCCGCTCTCGTCTCAGATCGTGGCGTACCTACAGGTCGAAACGGAAGAAGCCGGCGACATTTTTGAAGGTGCTTCGGGACGCACTAATCCGAAAGAGTTTGAAATCTTCCAGCAAACACAATTGACCCTTTTGAAAAGCCAATTCGTGCTCAAAGCGGCGCTCGCTCGACGAGATATTGCCGAGCTTAATGCCGTCTTAAGTCATCGCCCTAATGAAGTGGCCTGGCTGACCGAAGATCTCAAGGTTTCTTTCCCCGGTGAAAGCAAGATTCTGATGCTGAAATACGAGGGGCAAGAAAACCCTGAGGATATGAAGAAGGTCGTGGACGCTGTCATTGCTGCCTATCAGAATGACGTGGTGTTTGCCGACCGCACCAGCAAGATCGAAATGCACAACAGCATGGAAAAACTCCATGCGGAGATCAATGAACAGTTGAAAGAGAAGATTGATCGCGTGGAAACTCTCCGCGAGGAGTTGGGTGGAGCCCAATCCCCCAACGCCAATGCCGAGTTGAACATGCTGATTCGTGAGATTAGTGTGATTAACGGCCAGATGATCAAAATGAAGGAAGAGTTGATGGACTTGGAGGTCAATCGCGAACTGCAAACTCGTGCCGCTAACAGCCCCGCCGCCTTGGCTGCCGCAGTGGCTGCCGCGCTGGATGCCGATCCCACGATCCAGCAATACCAGCAGCAGCAGTACGCGATTTCGCAGCAGATTCTCCAGCTCGAGTCGATCAGCAAGAGGGCCACGCCGGAGATCAATCGCTTGAAGCAACAGATGCAGCAGATCGGGCAACAACAAGAAGACTACCGAATGCGCTCGGAAGCCGAGATTCGCAACAAGCTCAAGACGGCTCCCAACGATCAGTTGCAGTTGGTCATGACCGAGTATTTGATGCGTCGTCAAATGATCAACCAGCAAATGACGGAATTGCAGACCGAGTTGGATGGAAAGAAAGAGCAGATTAACGCCCTCGGTCAGAGCAATGGCGAGCTGGCGATGCTCCAAGCGGAAGTCGACCAACTCAGTGAGATTGCCCAAACGATGGATTACAAACTCCGTAGTTGGAACATTCAGGAAGGTGCTGCAGCGGAGCAGATCAAGGTGATTCAACCGCCGTTTTCGACGGAGAAGATTAACGTGTTCGAGCGTTATGCGATCGCCACGCTTGGTGCCATCGCGGCGTTCTGCGGCACGTGCTACGGCATCGCCTTGTTGGAATTCCGCCGTCGTAAGTTGAACTCACCGTCTGATGTGGATGAAGGCTTGGGGATTCGCGTGCTCGGCGTCTTGCCGACCGTCTCCTCGCGAAAATCGATGGCCCCCGGCAGCATCACCGCCGCTCAGTTGTCGGAATCGATCGACAACGTGCGGGCCACGTTGATGCACGATTCCACCTCAAGGCCCCGACAGATTGTGCTTGTGGCGAGTCCTTCGTCGATGGAAGGTTCCACGACGGTAGCCAGCCACTTGGCTTTGAGTTTGACTCGGGCGGGACGCCGTACATTATTGATCGACGGCGATCTGCGTGATCCCGCGCTGCACAAATTGTTCGGCATGCCGTTGGAAGACGGCGTGAGCGAACTGCTGCGTTCGGAAATCGAAATCAGTGACGCGATTCGCCCCACCAACACCGAAGGCTTGTGGTTGATGACGGCCGGCATCTGCGACATGGACGCGATCCATGCCCTGGCCACCGATCAGTTGCAGCCGATCTTCGAGAAGTTGCGGGCCGAGTTCGATTTCGTGATTATCGACGGTGCCCCGGTGCTAGGTCTTTCCGATTCGTTGTCGATTGGCCAGCACATCGATGGTGCGATTCTCACGGTGCTGCGTGATCACAGCGGCGTGCGGAGTATTCACCAAGCCTCGGAGTTACTCAAGAGCTTGGGCATCCGGCTCATCGGCTGCGTGGTCAACGGCATGCCGTTCAAAGCCGACCGCCGCATCACGCGGGTGCAACGCGGCCCTGGCAGCAAGGCTAAGCGCTTGCCCGCCGCCGAAAGCTGATTTGTAGCCGTCATCCCCGCGCAGGCGGGGATCCAGGTTAATCTTAATGCGATCATGACACCACGGCAGCGCGCCACGAAGGCGCGCTGCCGTTTTTGTTTGGCCCGCAACGGCCCCAAATGTCCCAAGCCGCTGCCGAGTTCAATTTTTTGCTGCGATCCTCTCACGGCTAAACGATCTCACGGCTAAAATAACGATCTGTAGGGGCGATATGTAGTGGTTAGCTACTCCGTTGCTACTACATGTTGTGGTTGCGCTGAAAAAAGCTCTCGTTTTAGACGCTTTTTGGGAAATTCTTGTGGCACGACTCTCGAGCGCATACAAGTAGCCAATCCGTGGGGATTGGTTTTGGCGCAGTTGATGGTTGTCAGTAGTCCGTGGTCAGTTGTTTGCTACTGACCACGGACTACTAACCAAGGACAAATCAAAAACCGTGGGCGCCCACGGCGGGCAAACTGTTCGTGGCTTTGGAACTGGTTGTGGCCTGTTGTCGCTGACGTTTCGTTCGTGACATCACTTCTCAAGAAATCGGTGCCCAAACACTTGCACTTGAAAACGACAGCAGGTGCCCAGACGATAGCCGGCCGATTGGCGAACGTACCTATGCGACGCCACAGCAAGGAAACAGTCCGTTGCCGTGAACGAGGTGTATTTTAGCACAAGCGCGCGGCCATTTCTGTTGTGATTTTTGGCCGGCTGTGGGATTGGGTTCTGGGGGCTGGGGACTGGCGATGAATTTCGCAAACAAGTCCCCGCCTCCTAGCCCCCAACCCTTACTACTTTGGCACGAAAAAGAGTGACCGCTGATTCACGCTGATGGGCGCTAATCAGAAAGTATTAATGGGAGGGAGCGATGATAGAAAAAAACGTGCTTCCGGTTTTTCATCTGCTTGTCAAACGAAGACTCCCGACACCTTTGAATTTACCTAGCACTCTCTTCGACTATTGAAAGCAATGCTGCAATCTCGCCGTCTTTCAATGATCCTTGACGAATCTCAAACGGTTTTCCGTCCTGCACAGCCAACCACACAGGGCTCGCCTGTTCTTTTTGCGAAATATTCACTTGCACAGCTCCTTGAGCTGTCGTTGATTCGCTGACGACAGCGCCAGGTCTTTCCGCTTGGCTTGGTAACCACGCTTCGATTTCTTCTGGAAAGTCGTATGGTAGGAGGCCGACTCGAACGGACATGCCTTGTGTCTTCGCAACTTCAATCGCTTTATATGCTTCTTCGCGGTCTGGCGTACTCCACACTGAAAACGCCACCACCAAGCAGGGGCCAGTACCGACTGATGCTATTTTATCACCCGACTGCAACCCAAAAACCCAATCTGGTTCATCGGACAACTTCACTTGGTAGTGGTCGTTGCCCATAATGATCTCAAATCCCATCTAATCATCTCGCCGGAACGATAATATTTGTGTACAAAGCTGGGACACCATGCCGAGTTGGCACAGTGGTCTGGAACACCCGACCACCAACGGCATCAGCTATCTGCTGGTGCAAGCTGGCAGAGACATCCTCCGGACCTACAAGCCGAATCTCTCCGCCAGGACGAAGAACTCGCTTGATTTCCGCGATCGTATCCGGGCGAATCGGAGAGTTCTCAAGATGTATTATATCAACAGATCTATCACCAAACGGCAGACGCTTGCCGTCAAACGGAACGTGATTAGGAATAGGCCGTCCGGGGGCACCGGTCGTAGTCGTGACCCTGAAGGGATTGACATTGAGAGCGTCTGCGTGACGGCCTTCGCCCCCAATGTCGATCACAATTCTTTTTGGGTCAAATCTTCCTCGCAGCCCTTGGTATCGAACTTGCGCGATTCCGCCACCAAGCGAGCCGAGATTTGCTCCGAGTAGCGCACTGCTCGCGTCACCGCCGTAGGCATAGCCGACTCCGCCGCCAATGGCTGCTCCGCCTCCCTGCCAGGCGACCGCGCGCCAGCCGTTTGACAGGCCTCCGCCAACAATTCCTCCCACTAATCCCCCGAATTGTAACCCGTTCCCGTAGAAATCGCCACCTGCCGCGGCTTCGATTCCACCCCCAAGAAGCGAACCACCCAAGTCGGCGAATCCGCCAACCGGCAACAGTCCGCCGAACCCGGCTCCTAGCCCCACACCGAACGCATATTCGTGCAGGCCAGCATTGGGATTGGCGGCGTAGGTTTGCATCGCGGCAGCAGTTCCTCCCGCGACAGCACCTCCGGTGGCCGTGGCATAGGCCGTGGTTGTGCCATATCCTGCGGCCGTCGTCAGCACTCCCGCGCCATAAA
>JAWXAV010000076.1:0-9095 GCA_034439695.1 Bythopirellula sp.
CGCGGCCCTGGCTCGCAGCGTTCCAGTCTATTAAGCACCTGTCGCATCAGGTGCATTACGCCAAGAGTATGTGAGAGCCGACTGTGATCGGCACCGGGATAAGTAAAATGGCTAACGCCGAGTTGATGAATGCGGCGAAGCCGCTGAACTTCTCGCGTGTCGATCAACTCGATAAGCCATGGTTCATCGAGGGAGATGTAGTTGTACAGCGGATCGCGAATAATTTTTTCACGGGTGGGCATGCGAACGTTCCATTACCCTCTTGGCCAAAGTTTCTGCTTCCTCCATGATACTGGACTGTTCGCTTTCCCTCTTAAATTTTGCCGTCTCCACGACGGCATTCTCCCATTCGCTTCCCGCCTGGTGAAACGCGACGATGGTCGCGGCTAACTCCAATATCCGGGAACGAGTATCATTGAATTCCTTCAACAAGTCGGCGTACTCTTCAACCTCTCGTCGGCGCAACGTGCCTACTGCTGTCCTCTCAAACTCCATAAGCCGTTCGCCAGCCTCGTCGTCGACACGATAGCGAAACTGAGGGCCGAACTCCGTGTCGTCGCGATCCTCAATGAGCACGTGACAACTGGCCAGCTGGTCGACGAGTCCGGCGAGTGACTTCGAGTAAGGACCATAGTAATGAATCCGGTAATCTGTGACGTTGAAGGGACAACCGGCGGCTTGTAGCAAATGGACGGTTTTCTGGATACGCTTGCGCGACCTGATGCCGCCTGCTTGAGCGATGAGCTTGGCGAGTTGGTAATTGGTCATGGGGCCACTCCTTGATATGTACGTTTGACCACTATCCTATCGTCGGTCAGTCCACGAGGCCAGCATGAAAAAATCTGGAAGCGCTGCGGGAGGATGGCATGATAGCATGGCTAAGCACGGCGGGTAAAGTAGCACCGGCCAGTGACTTGCGACGCCCTGGACCTCAGTCTTCTATTCTGCGGTCACGAGAAGCAGTCCGCCCTTCGTTGATCGCAACCTTTTTCAAGTTCTACTCGCCAATCGTTTCTTCCCCACCCCGCGTGGCCATCGCCCGCCAGGTAGCCGGGTCAATCTCGTCGCCGAAAAACCGCGCCGAGCCATCCACGCGCGCCGCATTTACGCCGCCCGGGTGCCTGCTGCGCGATGATCTCCAACCGAACGCCGCGTAGCGCTCGCTGAGCGGTGCGATGAGCTTGGCCGACATGCAATCAAGTTCCGACGAATTCGGCGGGCGAAAGTGGTTATACATGGCCGAACGATACTCGCCATTGGCCCAAGAAAAACTTGGCGGATCGCTAAAGTTAAACAGGACCGAGGCGTCGCAAGAAGTTTGCGTGAGCGGGGCCGCGCTGGCGAACACGTAAGCAACCCGCTCATCGATTTGGCCGCGCGGCGTGAGTGGGGCCACAAAGTCGCCCAAAGTTGTCTCGGACAGAAACACGGTCTGACTAGTGCCATCCGTGATTTCAGCGATGTTCAGCCGCGAATTAACGTAAAACACGCCATCGGCATCAACCGGCGTGCCTCCAGCAATCCCACTCCCCGACGCCGCGGCGTAGTTCGTAGGACCAAACCCTGGACTCACGCGATCTCCTCGATCACTTGGACAGAGCATGCCGGGAATGATCTGCTCGATTGCCGCTTGATTTTTCTCGGGCAGATTGAAAAACCTGTTGTAAAGCGGTAGCGACATATCAAGCTGGGAGTAGAGCGCCGCGTTCTCGAAATGCGGCAGCGATTGCGCGAACGCCGACCAGCGATAAAACGTGTGCGGCGTGGCCGGATCGTTGGGATCAGCTTGGGCCAGCGAGCCACTCGGCAGATGCCCGTGGGCCGCTTCATAATTGTGCATGGCGAGCGCGAGTTGCCGCAGACGGCTCAAGCAATCGTTCCGCCGCGAACTTTCTCGCGCGGCTTGAATCGCCGGCAACAAAAACGCGACGAGTACCGCGATAATCGCAATCACGACCAAAAGTTCCACGAGCGAAAACGCGGTGGCGTTCGTGCGTCGCTCCGTCATGGTGGTCGTCGTATCGAGTTTCATATCAAGTTGAAAAATCGGCTGGCTTGCGCTGGCGGCTCATGGCACAGAGCGCTAGCGATAACAGAGCCAACGTACTTGGTTCAGGAATGCTTATCGCAGCCGCAAGCGGTAGGTAACTCGCCATGGCGGTCGGTTGGAATGCGCCCGAGATCCCTGAGTTACCGAACCCACGTTGCCATGCCAAGAAATCGCGACCATCGGTATCAAAATCGCCATCAAAATCGGCGTTGGCTAGGGTATTGTAGGGTGTTCCATAGGCATCCTGCAAAATGGCGAGGTCAGCATCGTCAACAACGGTATCGCCATTGGCATCCCCCACCAAGAATGGCGAGGTAGCAAAAAAGAAATCGTTGTAGCGCGTGATGTTCCCCGGAAACAACTGATTGGGGTAGAACGGATCGGTGAGCCTATCGTTCCCCAGACTCGAAACCAGAATGTTGCCGTCTCCGCCGATCAGCACCCCCGAGGGGTAGGGAACATGCTCGCCGAATTGTAGCCCTTGGACAACTTCCCCGCCCGAAACCAAGAACTTCACAAAAGCCTGACCCGTTAAACTAGCGACAAACAAATTGCCGTTGTCGTCAAATGTCAAACCATTGAAGCCGCTCGGGGGGTATGGTAGGGCGAGGCTAACAATGGCTCCGGAGGCAAACGTGGTCGCCGCGGTGGCGTAGTCATCAAGAGGATTGCCCTCCGGCGCGGCGTACTTCAACACCGATCCTACGGCTCCAAAGTAATTCGTTTCGCTCACATAAAGATTGCCGTCGTCATCGAAGGTCATGCCAGCACGACCCGTTGCGGCAGAGCCTGTGCCGATTGTCTGCAAAAGATTGCCGCTCGCATCGAAGCGATGGACTTCGTTACCATCCGAAACTCCCATTTGGGCAAACTCCGAAACAAAAAACGTGTTGCTAGGGGCATGATAGCTAATGCCGCCAGCACCAATCACATCGGTAATGAAGGGCGTTGTTGTGCCGTCGACAGGATCGACTCTCACCACGCTAGCGACCGTCCCAAAGGGCCCCCCTTGCACGTTCGTCACGTAGAGAAATCCGGCCGGCCCGAAGGTCATGCCCGAAGGAACATCCAGACCCGTCGCCGTCACGACCCGCAAAAAATCGCCGGTCTCTTCATCAAACGACAAGACGCGATTGGTAGCTCGATCAGTGACGAACAGTTCCGCCGCCCGGGACATAGCCGTTGTAGACAAAACAGAGCACAAACAGAGCAAGCGAAAGAGGTGTGACAAATTCATCGTGGCAATCTCCCCGAAGGTAAAGCATAGGAGTGGCAGGCCGATGGGATCGGCAGGGTCTCATCAACGTGGGATTGCCGTCTGACTAAGTGGCTAGGGCAGACACTCGACGAGTACAGAAGAGCAATTCGCTGTTACGTTGAAAAAACAGGGCGCGACAAAGGCGGGATTAGTGGCGAGCTTGAGTCTTCCAACAAGGCCCGTTCCGACATGGCCTGTTCCGAAAATGAACCCCCTTATTGTCCGAAGCGCCACGAACAGCGTCAATACGCCAGCCTGAGAATCTTGGAGAACAGCGAAGTCCGCCCGAATGTAGCAGGCACACTCCGTGTGCCGTGGCTGCCCCGAGAAAACGCGGTGATTTCACCAAGACGGTTACGGCACACGGAGTGTGCCTACTACTTTGCAGTTCTCCTGCCTGAGAATCCGGCTTGGAAAACAGCATCGCCCCGGCAAAAATTGCTTTTGCCGGGGCGATCCGTGTTGTGATTGCCATCAAAATACCATGCGGATTCATCCGACTCTGCGTCGCATGGCCCCCAGGCAGCCGAGGGCGAGCAAGACCAGTGAAGACGGTTCCGGTATCACGGCGAACCCTCCTTCAAAGTCAAACGGCGTGGCCGCGGGCCCCACAAGCGCGCCATTGGTGGTTGCACCCGTAGTGAGATTCACATCATAAAGCAGATAGGAACCCAAGGGTCCACCGAGCGGAGCATCCGGCCGCTTATACACCGCGAACGCCAGATCATCGCCGAGGCCTGGATCGGTGCCCGTGCTGTAGATATCGAAGCCGATATTGCGTTGGGCATCAATCGTCAACCCGAAGCTGCCGACCGTGGCCACGGTTCCGGGATTGGGTGGGTTCTGCAAGAGCAAGGCGTCGTTACGCGAATCCATGTCATAGAGCGCAGTCGTCCCGCCCATCGTCGCGTTGTTATTGATATAGGCCGAAGCATCCACAAATGGCGAGTTGCCGTTGGCAAAAGCTAAGTTGCCATCAACGCCTGCGATAGCCCCGGTCGACGAATTCAAGCGCAAATTGGAATTGTTGGTTGCGGTCAGACGAATCCGCATGCTGCCATCCCCCTGCAGCGTCGTCGGATTGAAATCAAAACCAAACGTCTGATTTCCAGTGAGGTTGTAGGGCGCGGGTAGCGCGCCCGACGAGGCGAAGCCTGCCCCCACGGCAGTGGCCGAGCCATTACTCAGGTTAAGCGTGTAAAGTTGGGTCGTGTTCGGGCCAACCTCAATCGCATAAAGCTGGTTGGTGCTGGGACGAAAATCGATTCCCTCGGGCACGAAGCCCACGGGGCCCAGGGTCGTCACACTGCTAGGATTGTCAACGTCGAAGCGGAACAAATTACCAGCGGCATTCACTCCATAACCCGTGATGGCGGTTGCCTGATCGGCAATGGCCAGCGTGCCCAACAACGCGCACGAAACAACACAGAAAACTTGTTTGCGGAACATGATGTCACTCCCAAGGTACAACTTGAAGAAAGAAGGAAAGATTCCTTCACGGGGAAACGCAAGCTGCTGTGGGTAGCGACTCCTTGGCTATGTTTCAAAATGCGACAGGAAAAACACCGGATGCTTTACTGGTGCTCCGCACGCCTTCGCACAGATAGCCGTATCATACCCCCTGCTTGTGCCAACACAAGATACGGCCACAACAACAAACTGGATTTATTTGCGTCGGATTTCTCTTTCGGAAAGCAAATTTACGCTGATTTCCTTAGCGCGCTAATTCCCAGGCCCACCCAAAAAATGACCAGCGTCCCCACCACCACCGTCATGTACGAATGCCACGGATTCCGGAATTCGGCGGGAATCGTCACCCATTGCGGGAATTGTGGCACCGACATCCACAAAATCACCAATAAACCCACAATCACTGCGATCGCCCCCGCAGCATTGTCGGACCGCCGACTCACGAGCCCCAACAGAAACAACCCCAGCACTCCCCCCGCGAAAATCCCCGCCAGTTGCCACCACGCATCCAGCGCCAGCCCCGCGCGAATCATCCACAATCCAATCCCCGTTCCCATCGCACCCCAAAAGAGTGTCGAGATATATAAGACACGCATCGATTCCCGCTCCCCCGCCTCGGGCCGCAGATAGCGCTTGTAGAGATCGCACAGCGTAAGTGTCGCCATGCTGTTGAGATTGGAATCCATCGACGCCGCAAAAATCGCCGCCACCACCAAGCCAGCCAACCCCACGGGGAGTTGGTTCTTAATGAAATGCGGAAACACTTTGTCGGCTTGCTCGACTGAGCCCAACAACTCCGGCTGTGCGCCGTACAACACCGACAAACTCGTGCCGATAAAAAAGAACACCGCCGCCGTGGGCACATACAGCAGCGTCGTGATCCAAATGCTCTTCACGGCTTCGCGATCACTGCGCGCGGTGAGATAACGCTGAATGTAACTTTGGTCCGTGCCGAAGTTGCCGAGGTTAATCACCAAGCCATACGCGAACACGACCCAGAACGTCGGTTCACGCAAGCTGGTTCCGAAGCTTCCCAAGCTGAATTTATCGTTTCGCCAACCTGTTTCCAGAATCTCGCTCAAGCCACCGGGTGTTTGACCAATCACCGCCAACACGCAGAGCGATGTCCCCGCAATTAGCACGGCGCTCTGCAACACGCCGGTCCACACCACCGCCTTGATCCCGCCCGCCATGGTGTAGAGCGTCATCAACACGCCGGTCACGATGATCGTTGTCGAGACTTCCCACCCCGTGAGTGGTGCGACGGCCAGGGCTAGCAAATAAATGACGGTCCCCGTGCGGGCCATCTGCGTGAGCAGGAAACAAATCACTGCATAGGTGCGGGCCCACGGACCGAAGCGATGTTCCAAATGTTCGTAGGCCGAAATCTCGCCCGTGTGCCGATAGAATGGCACAAAGTAGCGCACCGCAATCGCCGCGGCCACCGGCGTGGCGAGCGAAAACACAAACGCATTCCAATTCCCCGCGTACGCCTTGCCGGGATTCGCGAGGAACGAAATGCTGCTCACATACGAGCCAAACATCGACAAACCGACCGCCCAACCGGGGAGCGACTGGCTCGCCGCCATGAAATCGTCGGCACCCGTGCGCCGCAGCGCAAACCAAGCGCCGATCCCCACCACCGCCGCCAAGTAGGCGACCAAAACCAGCAAGTCGAGCGTCGGCAGCATGTGGCGTGCAATAAGTGGAAAGTGTTAAGATTTGCCCCAATGTTCCAGCGTCACAAAACGGGCAAAAATAATCAACTATTTCTGGTTTATCGAAAGCAAATTGTTGACTCTCCTTCGCGGCACCGCTAGCCTGAATCGGCCAATTGACACCAGTCTCAATGCTCTTCCTCGTTTTTTTGAGGTGACCGTCTCATGAGTCGTTCTCTGCCCGCTCGTTTCGTGGCTCCGATCTTGACCTTGGTCTCTTTTGTGGCCAGTCCTCTGCTACTAAGCACCCTGTTGGCAGGCATTCCCACCGTCTTTCAACCCAATTTCGACCAAGGCTATACCCTCGGTTACACCATCGGATATGACTCGGGTTTTCTCTCGGGCCAAGACCGGGGCATCACGATCGGCACTCAAAACGGCAAGGCCGACGGCTTTGACGCGGGCTGGGTCGATGCCTATGAACCCGCCTACGACATCGCGTACACGGTGATTTATCCCGTGGGCCATGTTGAAGGTTGGGCTGAAGGATTAATTGAAGGCTATGATGAAGGGTGGAGATGGGCTGACAGGTACTACTCTGCGGGCCTATTTATATCGCATGTCAATGCATCGGGATGGGGATGGGGTGGAGGCGGGTCAAGTTCCGGAAGCATAACTATCAATGGTGGTGGTTTCGGTGGAGGATTTGAGATTTCCAAGTCGCATTATTGGGACTATCGCAAGCTTCTCAATCTGCCTGAGGACTACGATTGGACCACCCACTTTTTTGACCTTGGTTACGAAGATGGCCAAAAACTCGGGAAGACCACTGGCGATCAAGATGGCTACAACCTGACTTATGGTCCGGCTTATGACGCTGGTTATGATGTTGGCTATGTCGATGGAGTGGATGAAGGAACCGCGGAAGGGACTCTCGATGGCGCGACCGACGGATACGATGACGGTTGGGACGTGGGCTTCGAAGCAGGTGAGGACCTTGGCTTTACTGCCGGTGTTCAAGACTTCTACAACGGATACTTCGAGCAGCCTGTCTATGAACTCACTCCATTCCAGGTGCCCCAAATGCTCGAGGCCCCTTCGCACGTTTTCGCCATTCAAGCCCCATTGCCGGGGAAAATCAGTGTGCCTGAGCCGGTGAGCCTCTCACTGCTTGCCGTAATCAGTTTGGTTGGGCTCTTGCGACGTTCTAGATAGAACTGTTCGGCGCGAGTTCCGGCAGATTAACAGTCCTACGGTGATCATTCCTGCCAAAAGTGCACTCGGCGGTTCCGGTACGGCCATGCTTGCTGCGACCAACATTCCGCCGTTGTACGCGGTCTGCCAAGCGGCCAAATCCCCCCCGCTGAATGGATTGGTCGATTCACCCCGTTGCCACTTCAAAAAATCCCGTCCATCGACATCGAAGTCGACATCGAAGTCGCCGGGAGTGCCGGAGGAGACGACTGCGAGGCCCAGGCTTGTCGGTTGAAAGTCGACCGCCCAATCAAGGCCGCTGGGCAGTGTAGCCGCCGAGAAATCGAAGTTGGGACCGCCGACGATCGAACCCGCCGTGAAGATCGGAAACGTCATCCCCGCGGTCGGTGTGAAGCCGATGCCCAGCGTTACGACGAAATCACCCGCGAGGCTCGCCGCGCCGGTCACTGTAAGGTCGTCGAAATTGGAGGCGCTGCCAAGGTTGAAGTCGATGTCGGCGCCCGTTTGCTGAATGAGTGAACCAACCGTCGCGTTGTCCAAGGTCAACGTCGACCCTGACTGCAACGTCACGCCGCGGGTGATTGCGGAGCTACCCACGCTCAAACTCCCGGCGTTGACGACATCGGCGCGGACCTGGCTGCTCGAAGCGACGACCACAACACCGTTGTTGACGATCGACTGCCCCGGGGTCGTTTCGAAGATGCCGCCACTCGCCAGAAAGAGCGTGCCAGAACTGCCGACAGTGACTCCGCCGATAACCGGCACATATCCCCCCGCGTCGATGTTGAGCCGGCCCGTGCCAGCGGAGCCCACGGTCAGCGACGAGCCGACGTCCAGCCTCGACCCCGCCCCCGTGACGTTCACGGTCGAGTTGGCGCCCGCGAGCTCGCCGATGATCGTCGCCCCCACCGAGTCGGCTTTGCCCCCCGCCGAAACCGTGAGCGTGCTGGTCCCTTGGCGGCCGGCGAACAGCGTGCCCCGAGCCTTGAGCAGGGAGTTGGCGCCGGTCACGGTGGTGGTGTTGGTCCCGCCGCTCGAACCGAGGACGATGTTCTGCCCTTCGATGACTCCAGCGGTGGAAACGGTGGTCGTTGTGCCGCGGAAGAGGCCGATCAGTCCATCCGACTCCACGCGGCCGCCGGTCACATTAAGCGTGACGTTCGACGCCGCCTCTCCGCCAGTGCTCAGGGATTCGTTCGCTACTAGCCGGGCCCCGCCGCTGATTGTGGTATTGGTCGTGCCGCCGCTGCCGAGGACGCCCATCCGCAGTCCCGAGTTGTAAGTTGCCACCGCATTGTTAGTGAGTGTGGCCGTGGTCGTGGCGCCGCTGCCTCCCCAGTCGCTGATCGTGCCGCCGGTCGTGCCGACGGTCAGCCCGCCATTGTTCATGTCGAGCGTGGCATTGCCCAGATCGAAGTACGACGGCGTGATGAAGCCTCCGCCA
>JAWXAV010000077.1:0-20684 GCA_034439695.1 Bythopirellula sp.
ACGCTAAGCCGCAAGCGGCCGCTTGCGGCTTAGCGTTATGTCGATGGCGTGATTCCCGCGATTGTGAGCAGCGCGTTGACGATTCCCATCAGGCCTTCTCCAGCGATGAAGCCCGAGGCGACCGCGAAGCTGAGTTTGTCTGCCGATTTGGCGTTGATGATTCGCCAAATGTAGTAAATCACTAAACCCCAAAACATGTTCAAACTGTTGTCGGGCGGAACGATAAACCCGATACCAAAAGCCAAGCCACTTGGTACGTAGGGCTTGATGCGAGGAATGCGACGGAGACAGGGAAGCGACGCTCCAAACAAGGCGGCAATCGCCATCACCAGAGGTGCATGGGGTGGCAAGGCCGCAAAGCCTTTGGCTAGCACCTCGGCCATGGCTTTCCAGGCAAGCGCGGCCGGAGCGGGAAGTTCTTTGCTGCCGAGTTCCCAAGCATGCGTCACAATCTCGAACACGGGAACCACAAAAATTGTGCCAGCAATTAATCCTCCCATTTGGGCGATAAGCAGCTTGCGGGGGGATGCTCCCAGCAAGTGCCCTGTTTTCAGATCTTGCATCATGTCGGCGGCTTGGCTGGCACCACCGGCTGTGATGGCCGCGGACATGAGATTGGTCGTCATCTGCCCCGGAGCCAATCCACCGAAGACCAATTGCGTGACCTTACCAAGTCCTCCCACGGGATTGACGTCGGTTTCGCCGACCGAGCGAACTCCGACCGAGGCCAAGACGGCTGACATGGGGATTGCGATCAAGGTGAGATACCAAGGAATGGCGAACGCCCAGTAAGCCAACCAAACCATGGCACCGGAAGCAAGCATGAGTCCGCCAACCCACCAACTGTTGGGAATGGCTTCGGGATCAGCTTCATCAGTTTCACCGAGCGACGCGCGCGTGGTGAAAACTTTCAGAACGGTGCGCCAGGAGAGTGCCAACGACATCAGCGATTCACAGACGAGAATGGCGACACCGGGCCAGAGAATCCAACCGCGTGGGCCCGTGGCAAAATCAGCCATGATCTTTTCGCCCGGTGCCCAACCCTGCTGTTGGGCGAAGGGGCCGAGGATTCCCCAGCCGACAATGGTTCCCGCCAACAGCGACCAGACAACTCGTGACCCCATCAACATACCCGCGCCGAGCAGGGAAGGGCCCAAGTTTAGCGAGAAGCCCCACATGGCAGCGGTAGCGAGAGCGCCGATTCCCAGCCACTCATGAAAGGCTGGTTTTTTGAGCTCGGGAACAAAGTGACTTGCCAGGGTGAATAGGCCTGCGAATACGGCCGACCAAATGAGTGCCCGTGATTTGGCAAGGGCTTCGCTCCCCTCGCTGACCATCGCGAGAATGGTCTCGGCGGTGGCGGTGCCGGTGGGAAATTTTAATTTTTCGATCTCCACGAATTGTCGCCGCAGTGGTACCGCGAAGAATATCCCCAGCAGCGAGACCACCATCGCCCACAGCATCACCGTGAGGGGTGGCACGGTTTGGCCCAGCATCATCATGGCGGGAATGGCTGAAAGAAGGCCAGCGGCACTTGCCATGTGTCCCGCCGTCGAACCAGCCGCCTGGGCGATATTGGTTTCCAAGACCGAGAGATGGCGATTAAAGGTTGCGAAGATCGAATAGCTTAATACTGCGGCAATGATCGACGCGCCAAACGACCAGCCGATTTGCAGACCGACATAGATGTTCGTGCAAGCCACAATGCTGCCGGTAAGTGAACCGACGATCACGGCTCGCCAAGTGAGCTGCGCTTCGCCCGGCGCGGGGGTGTATTTGATTTCGCTCTCGTCCATGATTGGCTACCTAGCTGGCTTTAGTGTTTGTGACCACCGGCAAGAGTACAGGCAACGGTTGCTGGTGCTCTCATAATTTGAATCGTGGTATGCTCGATGCCGAAGCGGTCGTGAAGTTCTGTTTGCAAATTGCACAACAGCTCGTCGTCGTTGCTCACTGCGGGTTTTACCAAGTGAACCGTGAGCGCGGTTTCGGTAGTGCTCATCGCCCAGATATGTAGGTCGTGTACTTCGGTAATTCCGGGAACGGTCGCGAGGTAATCTTGAACTTCTTGGGGATCGATGCCAGGGGGAACGGCGTGCATGGCAAGATTGAGTGATTCTTTCAACAATCCCCACGTGCCCAAGAAGATCACGGCGGCGATGGCTAGGCTCGTTACTGGATCAACCCAATGCCAACCCGTGAGGCGTATCACAATCCCCGCCAGCACGACCCCGAGAGAGACTCCCGCATCGGCGGCCATGTGCAGGAACGCGCCGCGGATGTTGATGTCGTGATGCCGGCCACGCATGAAGAGCAGAGCGGTAGCGGTGTTGACGACGATACCAATCGCGGCGACCGCGATCATGCTCGTGCCTGGCAGCTCGCTCGGCGTGTACAAGCGCCGTAGCGCTTCCCAGACGATGGCTCCGATGGCTGCCAGCAAGAGCAGGGCATTAAAGAGCGCGGCCAAGATCGTCGAGCCGCGCCAGCCATAAGTGCGGCCAGGACTCGGTGGAATGCGGGCGAGGGCGAACCCGCCCCACGCCAACAGCAGACCGATGACGTCGCTGAAATTGTGCCCCGCGTCGGACAACAGCGCGAGCGAATTGTCCCACAAGCCGAAGCCCGCTTCCACGGCGACGTAGATCAGGTTGAGCGCAATGCCAATCCCGAATGCTCGGCCATAGTTCGTGGGTGCGTGGGAGTGGTTGTGGCTCATGCTGCAATTCTGGGGTGTCGGAGTCCGTAATCTGTTGCAAAAAATCTCCGTGGGCGTGCAGCTTCCGGCACTCTACCGAGGCAAAGCTACGGAGTAAGATAAGAGAATCAGGGGAATTCGCCAATTCGAGTGTGGCTTGAACGGACATCTCGAAGTTCTCTTTGAGCATTTTCTGCCGTCCTGTTGCCGCTTTTCCGCGCTAATCATGGCCTTGTGATGAAGATTCGAGCCATTCATTTGTCTTGCGTCGCCATGCTGGTGTGGGCCAGTACGTTTGCCGATGCGCAGACTCAGCCTCCCGAACGAGTGGATTTCAATTTCGACATCAAGCCGATCCTCTCGGATCGCTGTTACACCTGTCACGGTCCCGACGAAGAAAATCGGCAGGGGGGCTTCCGTTTGGATCAACGGATGAGTGCCTTGGGAGCAGCCGACTCGGGACTTTCTCCGATAGTGCCGGGCGACGTCGAGGCGAGCGAGATTTTGGTTCGACTCACGAGCGACGATCCCGACATGCGGATGCCTCCGGAGGACTCGAAGCTGTCAGTCACGGCAGAAGAGATTGCATTGATTCGCCGGTGGATCGAACAAGGGGCCGAGTGGAAAGCCCATTGGTCATTCTTGCCGTTGGTGGACGCTAAGCCGCCGGCGGCTAAGGACGCCGCTTGGCCACAGGGAGATTTGGATCGGTTTGTGTTGGCCCATTTGGAGGGTAAGGGTTTGCGGCCGTCACCCCAGGCGACACGAGAACAATTGATTCGCCGGGTGACGTTTGATCTGACGGGCTTGCCGCCGACGCTTGCCGAAGTGGATGCGTTTGTTGCTGACAAGTCACCCACTGCGTATGAAAAGTTGGTGGACCGGTTGTTGGCCTCGCCGCGATTTGGAGAACGGATGGCGGTGGATTGGCTCGATGTGGCGCGTTATGCCGACACGTATGGTTATCAGGTGGATAAGTACAGAGCCGTGTGGTCGTGGCGAGATTGGGTCGTAAAAGCTTTTAATGAGAATTTACGGTTCGATCAGTTCATTCTTTGGCAACTGGCGGGGGATTTGTTGCCGCAAGCCACCGACGACCAAGTGTTGGCGACGGCATTCAATCGCTTGCATCGCCAAACGAATGAAGGTGGGAGCATCGATGAAGAATTTCGCGTCGAATATGTCGTGGATCGCGTGGATACCTTCGGCACGGCCTTTCTGGGTTTGACCGTGCAGTGCGCGAGGTGTCATGACCACAAGTTTGATCCGATCACTCAACAGGATTACTACCAGCTTTTCGCGTACTTCGACAACATCGACGAAAGCGGTTTGTATTCGCACTATACGTCAGCCGTGCCGACGCCGACGTTGCTGCAAACCACTGCCGAGCAGAAGGCAACCTTGGCGGAGTTCGACAAGATCATTGCCGAGAAGCAGCAGCGATTGCAGGTTCTTGCGAAGACACAGCGCGCGGAATTCGAGGAGGTTGTGGCCGCGAAGCAGTTGAATCGCGAGAGCGTGGGGCTAATCGGCGACTTTGCGATGGAGGAGATTGTTGAGAACAGCGTGATGAATCAAGCCGACCGGACGCAACCTGCCAAAGTCGAAGGGAATCCGAAAGTTGTTCCAGGCAAGCTGGCAAATGGCCTGCACCTGAGCGGCGAGAACAAGTTTTCCACGAAAGTCGGTGGCGAGTTCACGCGCGACGATCTCTTCACCATCAGCTTGTGGATCAACACGCCCGACGTGAAGGACCGCGCGGTCGTATGGCACCGCTCGCGGGCTTGGACGGACGCGGGGAGTCGGGGTTATGAACTGCTGATTGAAAATGGCAAACTCAACGCGGCCTTGATTCACTTTTGGCCGGGGAATGCGATTAGTGTACGCACTAAACGGGAGTTGCCCGTCAATGAGTGGCAGCAGGTCACTGTGAGTTATGACGGTTCCAGTCGTGCTGACGGACTCAAGATCTACGTCGACGGCAATCTTGAGCCTTTGGAAATTGTTCGCGAAAGTCTCACCAAAACAATCAACTACGACAAGCGAGCGCGAGCTAATAACGAAGGTGATTTGGAGACGGTCAAAGAGTTGACAATAGGCCAGCGGTTTCGCGACCGTGGTTTCAAAGACGGATTGGTTGATGAACTCAAGATATTCAATCGCGAGTTGACGCCGTTGGAAGTGGCGAATTTGTTTGATGGTAGGACACTTGCCGAGGATTCCGCTAAGCCGGCAAGCGGCTTGTTTGAGTTTTATCTTCACAGTCAGGATGAATTGTATCGGCAGACCCTTGCTGAACTGCAAACAGTTCGGCAGCAGAAGAGCGCGTTTCTTGATGACATTCCCGAGATTATGGTCATGCAGGAACTGCCCAAGAAACGGCAAACATTCTTGCTCGCGCGCGGCGCCTATGATGCACCGAGCACGCCGGTGACCCCCGAGACGCCGAGTGGGCTGCCGAAGTTGCGGGATGATTTACCCAAGAATCGACTCGGCTTAGCGCAATGGCTCATCGACCCCGAGAACCCGCTCACCGCCAGGGTGACCGTGAATCGGTTTTGGCAGGCGCTTTTTGGCCAAGGATTAGTTACGACGACCAACGATTTTGGCAGCCAAGGGCAATTGCCCACGCATCCGGACTTACTCGATTATCTGGCCCGCTCGTTTATAGAATCGGGTTGGGACGTGAAGGCGCTTTTGAAGCAAATAGTGATGTCGGCGACTTATCAACAATCGTCTGTTTGCGATCCGAAATTGCGAGAAGATGACCCGCAGAACTTGTGGCTGGCTCGGGGGCCACGGTATCGACTCTCGGCGGAAATGATCCGCGATACGGCGCTTTATTTGAGCGGCTTGATGGTGGAAGAACTCGGTGGCCCGCCGGCGAAACCTTATGAACCTGCTGGCCTTTGGGAAGAAAAGGGTTCGGAGTCGTATGCTCGTGACGAAGGGCCGGGCAGCCATCGCCGCAGTTTGTACACTTTTTGGAAACGCACCTCGCCACCTCCCGCGATGGTGACGCTCGACGCGGCGGATCGCGAGGTATGTGTTGTCCAGCGACAAACGACCGCCACACCGCTGCAAGCCTTGGTACTCCTGAATGATCCGCAATACGTCGAAGCCGCCCGCGCGGCTGCGGAACAAGTTCTTCAGCACAAAGGAAAATCGACCGGCGAGCGTGTCAGCCAGTTGTTCCGCACATTTACTGGTCGGCAGCCCCAAGCCGCCGAGTTACAATTGTTGGAAGAGCTTTTCGCCGACCAGTTGCAGAGTTTTCGTGAGTCACCCGACTCGATCAAAGAGTTCTTGTCCGTTGGCGACCATCGTGCGGACGAATCACTTGACCAAGCCAAACTCGCGGCGCTGACAGTGGTGGCCGAGGCGGTGATGAATCATTACGAGACAGTGACCAAACAATGAGTTGCTTGCATCACAATCACGACGATGGCCTTGCCGGCGAAATGACGCGGCGGCATTTTTTTGCTCGATCGAGCGTCGGCATTGGTTCGGCCGTCCTCGCGCACATGCTGGGGAGCGAAGCCGCTGGCGGTGCGTCGACTGCGGGATCGCAGGTTGGCGGCGTGCTGCAGAACTTGCATTTCCCCGCCAAGGCGAAGCGAGTGATTTATCTCTTCATGAGCGGTGGGCCGTCGCAAATGGAGATGTTCGACTACAAGCCGCTGCTCAACCAAAAGAACGGCGAAGAGCTGCCCGATTCAGTCCGCCAAGGGCAGCGACTCACGGGGATGTCGGGCAACCAAGCCACTTTGCCGCTGGCAGGGTCCATCTTCAAATTTAATCAGCATGGCCAAAACGGAACGTGGGTGAGCGAACTGCTGCCGCACACGGCAAAGGTTGTCGACGACTTGTGCCTGATCCGTTCGATGTACACCGAAGCGATCAACCATGACCCAGCGACGACGTTTTTTCAAACGGGTTCGCAAATCGCTGGTCGACCCTCGATTGGGGCGTGGCTCAGCTATGGTCTCGGATCAGCCAATGAAAATCTGCCGGGCTTTTGCGTGCTCGTAAGTCGTGGCGCGGGTGGCCAGCCGTTGTATTCGCGTCTGTGGGGGAGCGGCTTCCTGCCATCGGTTCATCAAGGTGTCCAGTTTCGCGCTGGCCAGGATCCCGTGCTATATCTGAATAATCCGCCGGGCATCACCGCCGCAAGTCGTCGTAATATGCTCGACCGTTTGCGTGAATTGCACCAAATTCAAGTGGAACAGACGCTTGATCCCGCAATCACCGCTCGCATCGCCCAATACGAGATGGCGTTTCGCATGCAATCCTCGGTGCCTGAGGTGACGGACATGTCGCAAGAGCCGGAGCACATCTTCGATTTGTATGGTCCCGATTCGCGCACCCCCGGCACATTTGCCGCGAATTGTTTGTTAGCGCGGAAATTGGCTGAGCGGGATGTGCGGTTTATTCAGCTTTTCCACCGAGGCTGGGACCAGCACGACAATTTGCCCTCCGGCTTGGCCGACCAATGCTTGGCCACCGACCAAGCCTGCGCGGCGTTAATAACGGACCTCAAACAGCGTGGGATGCTCGAAGACACGCTCGTCGTCTGGGGGGGCGAATTTGGCCGCACAAGTTACAGCCAGGGGGAATTAACGGCCACCAACTACGGTCGCGACCACCATCCCCGCTGTTTTACGATGTGGCTCGCCGGGGCGGGAGTTAGGCCGGGTTTGGTTCACGGGGAGACCGACCCCTTTGGTTATAATATTGTTAAGAATCCGGTACATGTGCATGATCTCCAGGCGACCATGTTGCATCTGTTAGGGATCGACCACGAGCGGCTGACCTACAAATTCCAGGGGCGCCGCTATCGCCTGACCGACGTTCACGGCCAGGTGGTCAATGAGATTCTCAGTTGAACGTGCCGTTAATCGGCACAGTCTGACCCCCTGTGGGGGGAGACGGGATTCCCCTATCGGATTTCTTGCGATGCCGCTCCAGTGATATCCGATGATCATTGCTAAGGGCGTCGGTGATAGGCCAGGTTGCCGCTGCTCTTCTCGGATGCCCGTAAATTGCTGGATTCAGTGTTTATTTTCCGAGAGAGATTGCGTATCTTTCTAATACAGGGGCTATTCGTTTGGAACAGATTGGCATTTACCTTACGCCAGGGACCGCGTCCTCTTTTGGTAAATCGCTTTGATGGCACCATGACTTAGTCATGGTATGCGACAGGGATGTAATTCTCGCGAATTAATCGTCGAGAATGTTGCACGATCACTTTCTCTCTACTTTTCTACCAATCCACAGGCGGAGATGGCGACTGCTGTCATCTGCGTCTCGCACTCCAGTTTGAGAGCCATGTCCACAGCACGCACACTTTTCGCCAGAGTTCTTGATCTGATCGGCTTCCGGAAATCAAAGTACGCAGGTGGGAATTCAGGGCTCAACCGCGCCTTGGCGTTAGAGTCACTCGAAGCACGGCGGCTACTTTCCGTGAATCCCTCCCAGGTCACACTGAGTGCTTCAAAACTGACAATCTATGGCAGTGATGCCTACGATGTCGTGCAGATCACGGAAGACACGCCAGGTGTGATCACACTGTACTGGGAATCGGAAGGGGATGAGCTCACTCAGAACTATGCCAAAGCGAGTGTCCCGTCCATTCAGTTCTATGGCCGGAACGGTGACGACCAATTCTTCAATGCCACGAGCATACCGTCAAAAGCCTTAGGCGAGGGAGGCAACGACATTCTCTCGGGCGGCTTGGGGATCGATGACTTTGATGGCGGCGATGGCAACGATTCCTTGAGCGGTGGTGGAGGCAACGATATCTTACGTGGCGGTCTCGGCGACGATGTTTTACAGGGAGACGCTGGGGTCGACACCCTCTACGGGGGTGATGGCAACGATCAACTCCAAGGAGGTCTCGGCGCGGATACTTTGCGCGGTGGGAATGGCGATGACTCGCTGTCGGGAGATCAAGAGGCTGACAAGCTGTTTGGCGATGCGGGTGTGGATACTCTCAGTGGCGGTGATGGGAATGATGAAGTTTATGGCGGCGATGGCAACGACACGCTCTTCGGCGGGGCCGGCAACGATTCTTTGAGCGGTGAAATCGGCAATGACAGACTTTATGGCGACGCCGGTATCGACACGCTCAATGGCAACGATGGCGACGATGAGCTTTTTGGGGGAGATGATGCCGACATTCTGCGCGGCAGCGCGGGCAACGATCAACTTTGGGGTGAGAACGGCGATGACCGCCTCTATGGTGAGGCAGGAAACGATTCTCTCGATGGTGGCCAAGGTGCAGATACCTTGGAAGGCGGCGATCAGGATGATTTTCTCGCGGGTGGTCTCGGCAACGATGTGTTGAACGGTGAAGCCGGCAATGACAGACTCTACGGCGACGCGGGTTTAGACACACTGAATGGTAACGATGGCGACGACGAAATTTTTGGCGGAGATGATGCTGACATCCTGCGTGGTAGTTTGGGAAATGATCGACTCTGGGGTGATAACGGTGATGATCGCGTCTATGGAGACGAAGGGAACGACACTCTGGCAGGTGGAGCCGGCTTGGACACCTTGGAGGGTGGTGACCAGGATGACATTCTCGAAGGCGGTGCCGGTAACGACATCCTCAGCGGTGGCTTGGGAATTGATTGGCTCTACGGTGACGACGGCGATGATGTCCTCACAGGCAATGAGGGCGATGATCAACTCAAGGGGGGTGGTGGTAACGATACTCTCCGGGGCGGGACGGGCAACGATTATCTCAACGGGCAGTTGGGGGATGACAAGCTGTTTGGCGATGCGGGCAATGACTTGTTGGCCGGTGAAAATGGGATTGATGAAATCAGTGGGGGTGACGGTGACGACAAGATATTGGGAGGGGCTGGCAAAGACATCCTCAAAGGTGACAACGGCAACGACACCATATTTGGCGAAACCGACGATGACCTGCTGATTGGCGGAGATGGCAACGATATTCTCAAAGCAGGAGCCGGTCGCGATGTGTTGCGCGGCGGCTTGGGCAATGACTTTCTGAATGGACAATTGGGAGATGATACGCTCTTCGGCGATGAAGGTGCGGACAATCTTTTGGGAGAAGATGGCGCGGATCAGTTGTACGGTGGAGATCAAGACGACAGATTAAGCGGTGGAGCAGGTAACGACACGTTGGCGGGTGAGCTAGGAAACGACGTCTTAATGGGGGATGCCGACCACGACAACCTGACGGGGGGTGATGGCACGGACCAGCTCTATGGTGGAAATGGTGATGATATCCTGCGCGGCGGGTTGGGGAACGATGAACTGTATGGCGATGCCGGCTTTGATCGGCTGTTTGGTGACGAAGATGCCGACCGGATTTTGGGAGGGGAGGGGGACGACGAACTCAGTGGGGGCACCGGTAACGATGTGCTCCAAGGGGGCAACGGTCACGATGAGCTCATGGGTGAGACCGGCGACGATGTCTTGGAAGGACAAGCAGGCAACGACGGGCTGTGGGGAAGTCTGGGCAATGACAAGCTGTACGGCGGCGATGGAGATGATGAACTGCGTGGGTACGATGGCAATGATTCCTTGTGGGGTGAGGCGGGGAACGATGCGCTGTATGGCGAAGTTGGCAATGACCTGCTGTTCGCCGGCGCTGGCAATGACTATTTGCTAGGTGAAGAAGGAAACGATTTGCTTCATGGTGATCTGGGAACCGACACGCTGGAAGCGGGTGTTGGTGCCGACGTGCTCATCGGTGGCGACGGGGTTGACTCTTTGAATGGCTCTTATGGAGAAGACTTACTGATTGGTGGCATCGTCAGCCACGACGCGACGACTCTCGAACTGTTGATGGCCGCATGGGCTAGTTCGACGCCTTATCAAGAGCGTATCGAACTGATCAAAGGTGAGAGCTTCGCCGCCTTCTTGCAGTCCGAAGAAACCGTGTTCGATGATTATGTCGTCGATGCAGTCATGGGCGGCAATGATTTGGATTGGTTCTTCGTGCCAGGCGTGATGAACATTTACGATCCCTTGCTCGATCAGGCTGAGGAACAGCAAGCCCTCGAGGAGTTGCAAAGTCACACGGCAGGTCATCATGACGTTCGTGTGATCGATCATTTACCTGTCGTCGAGGGATTTGACCTCCTTGATTCGCTAGACAATCTCAAGGATGTCGCAGCTGGCGAGTCGGTTCACACTCTCATTCCTCATGCCGATAATCCGAGCAAGCGGACTGAGCATATCTCGCTGTTTGAATTGGTACGCTACGACCAAGTGACGCACTATGCCGTGGCGAGCGGCAATTGGAGCGACACTGCGACTTGGCATGATGGCGTCGTCCCCACCACGGGCGCGCGCGTGCTTATCCCGATTGGCGTGGAGGTCACGGTTGATCAGTTGCTGGCCATGGAAGTCGCCACGATTCGCGTTGATGGCACGTTGTCGTTTGCCACCCAAGTGAATACTCAACTCCGCGCGGATACAGTGATTGTGTCGGATGTGGGTTCGTTTATGATGGGAACAGCGGCGCAGCCAGTGGGCGCCAATGTGACCGCCCGTTTGGTGATTACCGATAATGGGGTGATCGATCGTAACTGGGATCCGTACGGAATCAGTCGCGGCCTGATTACCCATGGCTCGGTATCGATGTACGGCACAGAGGTCACGACCAGTCGGGAATTGGTCAGTCTCGTCACGGCAGGCACAACCGTGTTGCAGTTGGCCAGCGTGCCCGTTGGTTGGAAAGTGGGAGATAAAATTGTCATTCCCGGCACCATGCATGGCGTTCAGCAAGATGAAGAGCGGACGATCAACGCGATCGTTGGTAATCTGATCATTGTCGATCCCTTGCAATACAATCATTTGACTTTATCCGCCGAACAAGTGATCCATGTCGCGAATCTTACCCGTAACGCGATCATCGAATCCGAGGGTGATGCCGTTCAGCGTCGTGGGCATGTGATGTTCATGCACAACCGCAACGTTAATATCAATTACGCGCGCTTTTTCAAGCTAGGACGCACCGACAAGTCGGAAGTCATTAACGATGTGGTGGTCGATGCCAATTGGAATTTGCAGCCCGGCACCGGGACAAACGTCCGCGGTCGCTATGCGGTTCATTTCCATCGGAATGGGACTTCGGCAGCCACGGCACCCTCACTCGTCCATGGCAGCGTGGTGGAAGACAACGACGGTTGGGGTTTCGTTAATCACAGCAGCTACGTCGATTTCACGAATAACGTGTCCTACAACGTCACGGGTGCCGCGTTTGCCACCGAAGTGGGTGACGAGATCGGCACATTCCGCGAGAACATCGCCATCAACACCAAAGCCTCTGGCGATGATATTGAATCCCGACTCATCGAAAAAGATCATGGCCACACGGGCGATGGCTTTTGGTTCCAAGGCGCGGGTGTGAGTGTGATTGATAACGTGGCCGCCAGCGCGGAAGGTCACGCTTTCATCTTTTACACGCTGGGCTTGGAATTTGGCGGACAGGAATCGATGTTTTTGGCCAGCAATCTGGCTGATCCCTCGATCGCCAACGGTGCCGAATCAATTCTTTCTGATCACGTTCCCGTCCAGGCTTTCACGGGGAACGTGGGGTACTCGTCAGGCGTCGGCTTGGCGGTTTGGTACAATTTGCGTAATGCCAATCACGACGCGCAGAGCATTTTCGAGGACTCTTACTTCTGGAACAACGAGGTTGGCGCCGAGGTACCGTATTCCCACAGCACGGTCTTGCGGAACCTAACCATTCTGCGCGAGTTTGCCACGATTGGCGTAACGGGCGTGAAATCGAATTCCGTTTCAAAAGACATCACTTATGACAGTCTGACGATTAGCGGTTATCATCTGGGCATTGAGGTGGCCAAGCGAGGGTATTCGCTCATCAACGGTGGCACTTACGCCACCAGGATTGGCATCTCGGTCCGACCCCAGGTGGAACCAGGGCGCACAGTGCTCATTCAAGGGGCCTTTGACATGTTGCCATTGTCGAGCGAAATCCTCGGTGCATATACGCAAACCGACGTGAACTTGCGTTTCGAAGATCTCGCAGTGAATGGTAGCATTAACCATTTATTCTATGATTCGACGGTCATCTTGAATTACGGCTCTTATCAGAATCAACGGTTGTATTTCAATGCACAGGTTGCCAGCACCATTCCTTTTCCGGTAGCACAGCCCCACATACCCACCCAATACGTGGGAAAGACAACTGGGCAATTGCAAAGCCAATACGGACTGATGCTCATGGGTGAGATAGCGCCACTGAATGTTGTCGCCATTCCTGCGCTGGGTGGGCTTTTGAGAATCTTGTAATCTATCCAAGCGATTTGCTTCAACGCATACCACCCGAGATGAACAAGGTTTCGCCGGTGATCCACGAGGCATCGTCGGAAACCAGAAACACCACCGCTGGGGCAATGTCAGCGGGCTTGCCGATGCGGCCAAGTGGGGTCATGGCTTCGGTTTGCTTTCGCATTTCGCTTTCCGTGATGCCGGAGGTTTGAGTTCCCTCGGTTTCCACCATGCCGGGATTGATTGAGTTGACGCGAATCTTGCGCGGCCCGAGCTCTTTGGCCAGCGACCGTGTGATGGCGTCGACCGCAGCCTTCGTAGCGCTGTAAACCGACGCGCTAGGCATAGCCAAGTTGGCGACAACCGAGCTGATGTTCACGATGTTGCCTCCTGCCTCACCGAAGTGCTTAACCGCTTCTTGTGTGGTGAGCAACAAACCAAGCACATTCAGATCGAACTGCTTGTGAAAATGCTCTGCGGTGATTTCAGGCAAAGGAGCGAACTCATAAATTCCCGCGTTGTTCACCAGAATATCAACTCTGCCGAAGGTTTTCTTGGTTTCATCGAAGAGCCGTTTGATGTCGGCTTGCTCGGCGACGTTGGCTTGCACGGCGAGAGCTTTCCCCCCGTTTTCGGTGATCTGGCCGACAACACGATCCGCCCCGGCTTTGCTGGAGGAATAGTTCACGACCACCGCGGCTCCGGCTGCTGCCAAGTGGAGGGCGATTTCCGCTCCGATCCCTTTGGAGGCTCCCGTAACGACGGCGACTTTTTCTTTGAGTTTCGACATGATGATGCTCTCTTGGCTGCGGTTAATGTGATTGAGTATGTTATTTGTACGCTCAATGGTATCACAGAGGCAAAAAGTAACCTGCCGCCGCGACAATCACGCCGACCAATGTCGACAGGCCGATGATTTGCAGTGCGGTCTGGCGATCTTGACGCCGATACTGGGCTTGCTCAACGGTGTCGGTTTTGCCGACGTTGGGACCGAAGTTGAACACGCCGCCGAGGCCGAACTTGGCGCAAAAGTGCCAAGCGGCCTGCAAAAAACCGCTAGCTGCCAGCATTGCCGGCAAAAAGAGTAAAATTCGCCAAATGCGAGAAACATCATACAGGATAAATCCGCCCCAAAGGATGACGCACAACACCAATCCCAGCCAACCAAAGAGTTTACGCAGCTTGATTTCGGCTGGGCCGATGTTGCAGACGCCGGGAATGTAGGGAGTTGGCATGGGCGGCTCCTAACGAGGACACTACAGTTCGCGATTCGGAAAATCGAAAGGTTATATCACTGGACGTGGGTCGACCAATTTTTGGGGTCACCCCTAGGGCTTTGCGTGTGTCTCTCTGAGAGAAGCATAAGAAAGCAATCACACAGCGTCCAGAAAGGGTCGAGAAGACGGCATTAGGAGGCAAACATGCGAGAAAACAACAAAGCAAACAAATTAACTTGGCAGAAGACTACCAGCGACAAAGCCGAATTGCGGCTCCTGGCCCGCTTGCGCCAGGATCAGCTTGAAGCCGCACTGGCCGGTCGGATCGCTGAATCGGCTCTCTACGCTACCGAAGCGCAAATGCTGCGCAAGGAATTGCAGGGTGAGTTGGCGCACTCGCGTAACCTGCCCAACGACCAAGCGTGAGCCGGGTTGCTGGGATCGCATAATGGAGCGATCGCAGAGAATTTTTCGATTCTAGCGAAGCACTGAATGCGTGTTGCGTGCGCATACGCTGGAAAAAATATCGCGGCAAGTATTTGCTACTTACCGCCTTCTCCCCTAGCATTCAGCTACAGAGCGAAAGCTCGCTGGTGAACGGCCCGTCCGGTACTCTGCTGGATTTTTGGCTCACTGGCGATTTCTTTTGGTGAATGCGGAACAGATCGCTATGAATTCTTCTCGTGGCAAAAAGCAAGTTCTGTCAGCGTTCACCCTGGTGGAGCTGTTGGTGGTGATTGCGATTATCGGCGTGTTGGTCGCTCTCTTGCTGCCGGCGATTCAAGCGGCCCGCGAGGCAGCACGCCGCACCCAGTGCAAAAATCAACTCCGGCAAATGGCTTTGGCGGCGCTCAACCTCGAAAGCGCACACAATGTGTTCCCCGGCGGGGGGATTTATTCATGGCCGGAGATAGTGCAATTCAGTAGCGGCGGCAAGGCGTTTGGTCCCAGCAAACAAGGACTCAGTTGGGCGTTTCAAATTCTGCCCTATATAGAGCAGAATGGGGTCCACAATCTTTCCACTACCGCTCAGATCGTCGATACCCCGGTAGCCATGTATTTCTGTCCTTCGCGACGTCCACCGACGCGCAATCCGGATCCAAACAACAGCAATTGGCTGATGGACTACGCGGCGATTAATCCCGTCCCCACGCGAGGAGAGGTTGGTGACGCCCTCTTCGACGCCCATGTTCCCACCAATGCTTGGTGCCAATCTGGCTACGGCTTTTGGGGAGCAAAGGATTACGGAAGCAATGGGGTAATCGGCGTCAAGACCAGAGAAGAACTTGGAACAGAGTACGTCGACTTCAACGGGGTCATTACGCGTAGCAGCTACTTCGTAAAGCGCGGAGACTTGAACGCGAAACCCAAGCTACTCGGTTATCCCGTAGTGAGCGCGGAGTCGATTTCCGATGGCTTAAGTCATACCGTGATGTTCGCCGAGAAGCGGATTAACCACACCAAGTACGACGAGCACAAGGCGGACGACGATCGTGGCTGGTCCGATGGTTGGGACATCGACACCATTCGCTCGGGGGCTTGTCCCCCGCGGCATGACTCGGCTCTGGATACAGGACCGAACACTGGATATGCCAGCGTTCTTACGGTGGGGGCAGCTCATCCCGGTGGCTTTCACGTTGCCTTAGCGGATGCCTCCGTAATAAGTCTCAACTATGATCTCAACGTGGAACAGCTCAACCAACTGGCCCATCGTGCGGACGGAACCACTGTCAATCTCCCTGAATAGTTTCAACCTATGAATTCGAGGTGTCCATCATGTTACACTTACTCTCGTTCCGAATCTGCTGCTGCTTGTCATTGCTCTTAGCCCTGGTTCAGCCTTCTCCGGCGATCACATTCCGCTTGGTTCAACAGATCGACACCACAGCCTTGAGCACGGGTGCCCCTGGTTCCATAGCGGCTTACGGTAACGATCTCTACTATGGCAGCCTGTTTGCGGGAGCCACGCTCTACCATATTTCCGATCCCCTCGGCGCGGCCACCCTGGTTAATACGTTTGGCGGTATCAACAATCCGGTTACTAACGGGGGATTGGCCAGTGCCGGCCTCACCACCAATGGTTATGTGAGTCTGCACACCGACGGGACCACGCTGGTCGCCGCGACCAACAACGGTGGTGCCACTGCCGATATCGCGCAGTCGTATGATGTCGGCACCGACGTACTCAATTGGGGCAATAACGGCGCGAATTTATTCATGCAGGACTCGTTTGGCAGAATTGATGGGGCCGCCGTTGACCCATCCTCTGGGCACATCATGCTCACGTGCTTCGGCTGCGACGATCAAAATTTCATCAACGTTTCCACAGGAGCCAACGAGATCGTTCCCGCGGAGAACATCTTGTTCTATCCGGGAGTGGGTACCGGCTGGCGTGATATCGACTACGATCTGGCCACGGGGGATATCTATTTGCGCGCCAACAGTGGAGTTGCGCGCGGAGAAGAATTTGCTCCCGGCCGATTTACGACTCTGGAGGGAGACGCCGGTGTGCAAACGATTGTGGACGGTCTTGAGAACCCTTTTCGCTCCGCAATCAACGTTGCTTTCCTGCCGTCCAGCTTCGCAGGTCAGGAACTTGTAATCGTTAACGACCGGGATGCGACAGTCAGCTCATTTGCTAGCAAAGTGAAGTTCTATTCGGCCACCCCTCCCAGCATGGACGGCGTGGCCACGGACACCCCCGTCGCTGTCGATTTTGTCGCCACCGATGGTGTCACCCCATTTTCGACCAGTGATGCTTCCTCGGGCATCTACGATTTCAGCTTCGATCCGGTCAATCAAAAGCTCTATGTGAGCGATTTTTCTTCAGCGCAAATTTACATTTTTGGCATTCCCGGCGCTGGCGTCACGGGTGATTTCGACGGCGATGGCGACGTGGATGGCAGAGACTTTCTCGTTTGGCAACGCGGCGGCTCTCCCGCTCCGTTCAGTCCTGCAGATTTGAGCGATTGGCAAGGCGCTTACGGTGCCCCGCTGTCGGCATTCGCCGCTGTTCCCGAGCCACATAGTGCGATGCTCCTGGGCCTGGTCCTCGCCGTCTCAGTGTTAATTCATCCTCGGAGCAAGCTATAATCCTATCGCTGCCACGGAAGATATTGACGTGAGGATCATATCCACGCGAAGAGATCTGTTTTAATCGCCAAACGACATTAAACGGCAATCTGTTTGTCGTCGGACTTTGTCTCGACGCCTAACAACTCGAGAAGTCGCGCGCGGCCAATTTTTTGGACTGGCACCCACCACTGTCTGAAATTGGTGGACAATTGCATATCTTGTGCGGCGAAAAAACTCATATCGCGTAAGCGAAATTCAGTTACTGGACCAATCGAAGCCAGTTTGAACCTTCTTTGACCTAAGCATGTTTTGGAAGAAACGTAGCCAAACAACTTAGGGCGGCACCACATTTGCATAGTGTTTGTAAACTTGCCCTCTCGCGCTTTGCGTCGTTTCTCCATACCTCGTAACTTGCCGCGAGGTCACTCTCACCAATTTGGAGAAATAATAATGTCTACCGCTACACGCGAGATGCCGACTCTCGGCAACTCAAGGCATTCGGAGGGACCGGTCGCGAAGGCCATTGAAAGCCAAACCGCGCGACTCCCTTCCGACACATTTTTGTGGGCCGCCCTCGGCTCGATCGGTCTATCACTTGCATTCCAATCCATGGGTAAATCGGAAGCAAGCAATTTTGTTGCTCATTGGGCTCCCACGATCTTGTTACTAGGGGTCTACAACAAGATCGTTAAAGTGACAGGTTCAGACCCTGAAAAGTAGTCAATCCGGCTATTGCGATCCAGATTTCTAGTCCCGAGTTCAAACACGTTTACAATTCGTTCAACAATCAAGTTTTTAGGAGTTTGTTATGTCAGTTACATTGAAATTGTGTTCAGTATTTACAATGGCCGCGCTTTCGGCTGTTTCCGCTTTTGGTCAAACGGCGACTCAGTATCCCGCCAACCAGCCTGCGACCGTCACCGCCAATAAAGAAGTGGCTACCGGGGCCAAGATGGATATTGTGGATACGGCAGCCAAAGCCGGTACTTTCAAGACCTTAGTTGCCGCGGTGAAGGCAGCCGGTCTTGCAGAAACACTGAAGGGCGACGGTCCTTTCACCGTGTTTGCACCCACGGATGAAGCATTCGCGAAACTGCCCAGTGGCACCGTGGAAATGTTGCTTGAGCCAAGCAGCAAGGAAAAATTGGCCGCGATACTTAAGTATCATGTCGTCGCCGGCAATGTCACGGCCGACAAAGTCATGAAGATGGATTCCGCCGAAACCGTCAACGGTGAGAAAATCACCATCAAGACGCAAGGCGATAAAGTGATGTTGGACAAGGCCAATGTGGTGAAGGCGGACATCGCCTGCACCAATGGCACGATCCACGTCATTGATGCGGTTCTCATGCCCAAAGAATAAATTGTTAAACGGCAAACTGTTCGTAGGCTCACGGCTGGCAATTCATTGCCAGCCGTGCTGCATTGTGAGGCTGAAAACGGAAGGACGAGATGATTCCTATCATTAATTCCAAGCCGTCACGATCATCGCGTCGTTCTCGCTCGTCAACGGGCGGCGGTCGAAGTCTCCATAGATTTCCCAGCGCGCGAAGCCGGCGACACGTAACAGTAAAGCCATCTCGTGCTTATAGATAAATCGGGAGCTGACTTCGGAGCGATGGACGGTTTGCACGCTCCCGTCGACGGCCAGCAGCTCGAGTTCGTTCAGCGAATGCTGCACCTGTTCCACCCGGTCGAAGTTACGCGTGTCATACATGCGCATCGGTAGGCCGGTTTGGGGATGTGGAAATTCCCCTTCCAACACGCGCGTATTTTCGGGCGCGCCCACGATCTCCAGCGACGGAAAAAACGTGTCAAATGCCAACTCGCCGCCCGGCAAGAGATGTTCCCGGCAGAGTTCCAGGCAGCGGATTTGCGCCTGTTGGGTCATGTTGTGAATAAAAGCATTGAACGGGATCATGATCAGCGAATAACGTTGTGGCAGCGAAAAGTCGCTCATGTCGGCCTGATGGAGCCGTGGCGACAGTCCCAAACTTGCCGCCTTCGCCCGCAGCGTCTGGAGCATCGGCTCAAACAGGTCGAGCCCCTCGATATCGACGCCAGCTTGCAGGCATGGCAACAAAATCCGGCCCGTGCCGCAGGCGATGTCCAGCACGGGTCCACTCGCCTGGCGTGCCAGAGTGACGTAGAAATCAAGCCCGTACGGGATGTCTTTGAGCACCAGATCGTACGCGTCGCCGTCATCAAAAGTCGACGGCAGGCGGGTGGCGGACTTTTTATCCACAAGGGTTCCCTTTTCCTATTGGTTCCTTGCATTGAATCTGCCAATAGTCGGGCTGACAAGATTTGAACTTGCGGCCTCTGCGTCCCGAACGCAGCGCTCTACCAGGCTGAGCTACAGCCCGCAGGGATGAACCTCGCGGTCTTTCCGACAATCTCGCAAGTTTATCAGAGAAAATACGCTGTCACAAGAACCGGAATTTTAACCACGAAGGCACAAAGGGCACGAATGGTATCTAAGCAGGCGCGCATCCTAGTGAATGCAGTTGCCGCATTTAAGAGGGTTTTGATCCTATAAGCATATTTTCTTAGTGCCCTTCGTGCCTTTGTGGTTAAACAAATACGCGGTGAATTGCTGTCGTACCTATTTTCCAAATCGTGGCTAGTTCGTTACGATTGAGCGTTGTAAACCGAGGTCACGGACCTCAGCCACAATCCTCGCCGTGCTTGCACACTTGTACGCTTATCTCACCATCAAAACGGGCAATCGCGCGGGGACCAATTTCACATTGGACTCAAGCCGCGATACGCTCCTCGGTCGCGGGACCGATTGCCATATCACGGTCCCCGACCCGATGTGCTCGCGCGTCCATGCGATCATCAGCTACGAAGACGATGGTTGGGTGGTCCGCGATCAACAGAGCCGCAACGGCACGCTCGTCAACGGTCAGAAAATCGACCAGGAAGCCACGCTCGGCGACGGCCATACGTTGCAGATCGGTTCCTATGCGTTTGATTTCCATCTCTCCGATGAACCTGCCACGGCCGATACCGACGACATCACGCTCACGCAAACCATCGTGCAAGACATGCCGATTGCGGTGCAGCAAACCAATCAAGAAGTGCTCGCCGCGTTGCCGACGCCCGATCAGGTGCAGGAGTTGGTGCTGCTCTATCAATTGAGCCTTCACCTGTTGGCTTGCGACGTGCCGGAAGAAGTGATCCGCATCGCGCTCGGTTTGCTCAAGGAGCGAACCAAGGCGGCGGTGGTTGGTTTCTTGTGGGTCGACGACGAGGACCAATTGCGGCCCAAGTCGGTGATCCCCAAGGAAGCCGCCGATAGCGTGCGGCTGAGCAAATCGCTCACCGAGCTGGTGATGCGGCAAGGTCACGCGATTTGGGTCGCCAATCAGTCTGCCGCCACGAGTGCCAAGAGTAGTGTCACATTTGCCGACGCG
>JAWXAV010000078.1:0-53808 GCA_034439695.1 Bythopirellula sp.
CGTGCTCGATACGAAGACCATTGACGCCGAGCAGAAGTCCGCGTGATATTGTGAACGTCGGTGGAACCGGCTTTTCAACTAACGGAGGGACATTCTCGCCTGCGGCTAGAAAAGGAATAAGTTATAATGCGGCTTTGGTTTTATTTTCATTAGGCACCAAAGTACACACAATGCGGCTTCTGATTCTAGTCCTGATCTTGGTAATTTCATGGGGATGTCGGGACGCGGCGAAACCAGAAGCCCAGAAAGCTGTCGTCGCTAAGCCGCGAGCGGCGGTGAAGCTCGCGGTGTTGGTGGTGGATGATGCGGAATTGGCGAAGGGGATCACGCTGCTGGCGGGGGAGTGGAGCGAACGGAGCGGCGGTGAATTGGCCGTCGCCCAAATGACGCTCGACGAACTGCTTGCCGCGAATAAATTGTCAGCCGACGTGGTGATTTATCCCTCGCGGTATCTTGGCACGCTTGTGATGCGGAACTGGCTGCGGCCAGTGCGTGAATCGGTACTTGAGGATCCGGTGCTCGCTTGGGGCGATTTTTTCACGATGGTGCGCGACCAAGCGGTGCGGTACGGTGGCGAGGTGTTCGCGCTGTCGCTGGGGGAAATGCCACTTACTATGGCTTGGCGAGGAGAAGTTCCCGAGAAACTGCCGGAAAGTTGGGAGCAGCTGAGTACAAATGCAGCTCGCACGGCAAAGTCCGAGGAACTGCCGTTTCCGCTGATCAGTGAATTCCTGGCACGAACGCTGGCCGCGACTCCGCCCGCAGATCGTGCGGCCCTGTTTTTCGATGCGCAAACGATGAATGCCAAACTTGACCAGCCGCAGATGGTGCGCGGGTTGGAGGCCATGGCAAAAGCTGCATCGGAGGCGAAATTCTTTGCCGCAGTTGCGATGCCGAGAATGGCCAGTTCGTTGTGGCTTTCGCCTCTTTTGATCGGCGAGGAAGTTTACAATGCGAGCCTCGATCGCTGGGAATCGAGCGCTGTCACATTGCCGCCTGTAATTTGTGGATTTGGCGGTCGGTTGGTGAGTGTCACAACCGAATCGCGGAACGCGGCGTCGGCTTTCAAGTTGCTGCCGTGGCTCGTGAGTGGTTCGACGGGGTCGCAACTCAGCCAACGCAGCAAGGCGACATTGTGGTTCCGCGCTTCTCAGGTGTCGCAAGGAGCGCGATGGTTCACGGAGGCTGCCGACGACAATCGCGTGAGTTGGTTGAGCGCGGCGATGTCGCGCGGTGATGCGTATTTGCTGCCGCGAATCCCTGGCATCGACGAGTATCTGACCGAATTGGAAGCAGCCCTTGGCAAGGCCATCTCCGACGATCAAACAGCAGCCGAGGCTCTCAATGGCGCGGCAGAGCGCTGGAACGAAATCACCGACAAGCTCGGGCGCGATGAGCAGCGGATGGCGTTCAATCGGCATTTGGGGCTGATTGAGTAGGCTTTTCCTGCTCAATCGTGGCATGAGGGAACCAGCGGCGGGTTGTCAATTTCTCCCCCTAGGGATACCTTTAAGAGTTCTTGTTTTCCCGCAGTTTCCTCCTATCCGCAGGGACTTCCCAGACTCTCATGATCCGCAGTGCCAGTTTGAACTTTGATGGCGATGACCAGCGAATCGTGATCACCGGCGTGGGGCTGACCGCCCCCAATGGCGACAACCTCACGGACTTCCGTGCTGCGCTGTTGGCTGGCAGGAGCGGGGTCGACCGCTACCACATTCGGTACGTGGGTGACACACTGGCCGGGCAATGTCATTTTGACGAGCTGAAATATCAAAAGCGAAAGGAACTCCGACGGGGAACGCGGGCTGGCAGCGTGTCGATTTACTGTGCCAACGAAGCGGTTGCAAACTCGGGCATCGAGTGGGACAAGATCAACCGCGAGCGTGTCGGCGTTTACATCGGCGTGACCGAGCATGGCAATGTCGAGACGGAAAACGAAATCAACGAGATCAAGGCGTTCAATTACGACACGAAAGTCTGGTCGCACCATCACAATCCGCGCACCGTGGCAAACAACCCCGCGGGCGAGATCACGCTCAACATGGGGATCACCGGTCCGCACTACACCATCGGTGCGGCCTGTGCGGCGGGGAACGCGGGGCTGATTCAAGGCGCTCAGATGTTGCTCCTCGACGAATGTGATTTCGCCATCGCAGGGGGCGTGTCGGAAAGCATTCACACGTTTGGCATCTTTGCCGGCTTTGCCAGCCAAGGCGCACTGGCCGCGAACGAAGACCCCACGCAAGCCAGCCGACCCTTTGATCGCGACCGTAACGGCATTGTCGTTTCGGAAGGTGGGTGCTTGTTCACGCTCGAGCGTTACAGCGCTGCGGCCAAGCGGGGCGCAAAGATTTATGGCGAGTTGGTGGGCCACGCGATGACCAGCGATGCCAGCGATTTCGTGCTGCCCAATCCCGAGCAGCAATCGCGGTGCATGAATCTCGCGCTTCAACGTGCGAGGCTGAATGCGGAAGACATCGACATCGTCAGCACCCATGCCACAGCCACCACCAGCGGCGACATTCAAGAATGTACGGCCCTGCGGACCGTGTTCGGCAAGTCGAAACGAACGCTGATCAACAATACAAAAAGCTTCATCGGCCATGCGATGGGGGCGGCCGGTTCACTCGAACTTGCCGGGAATCTGCCCTCGTTCGAGGATGGCCTTTGCCATCACACGATTAATGTGGACAATCTTGATCCGGAGTGCGAACTCCCAGGTTTGGTCCTGGGCGAGCCGCGAAACAAGCAGGAAGTGAATTATATTCTCAGCAACTCGTTCGGCATGTTGGGAATCAATTCGGCGGTGGTTATCAAAAAAATCTAAGCAGCAAAAGTTTAAGCGAGCATAACATATGACAAACGCAGAAATACGTGAAGAAGTCCTGGAAATCCTGGAGTCCATTGCTCCCGATGAGGACTTGTCGCAACTCGATGACGCGGTGAACTTCCGCCAGCAGTTGGAACTCGACAGCATGGACTTCCTCGACATTGTGATGGAACTTCGTAAGCGGCACCGCGTGCAGATTCCGGAAGATGATTACGTGAATCTGGCGAGCATGGATTCGACCGTGACCTATCTCACGCCGTTGATGAAAGATATCGAGCGGGTGTAGTTAACGCTCCCCGGCCCCTGATCCGTGACCCCATGCCATGTACGACACCATCATCATCGGCGCGGGAATGTCGGGATTGGCGGCGGGGATTCGGCTCGCTTATTACGATCAGCGCGTGTGCATCCTGGAACGGCACACCACCATCGGTGGGCTGAATTCGTTCTATCGTCTACGCGGTCGCGATTACGACGTTGGTCTCCACGCGCTCACCAACATCACGCCCAAGGGGACGAAGAAGGGGCCCCTCGCCCGGCTCTTGCGGCAGTTGCGTATCTCGTGGGACGAACTGCAAATCTCGCCACAGTTGGGGTCCGATATTGTGTTCCCAGGAGTGCGGTTGCGGTTTGACAACGATATTGAATTGTTGCGGTCCGAAATCGCGCAAGAGTTTCCAGCGGAGAGTGATAACTTCGACCGCTTACTCGCGGCGATTGTTGAATATGATGACCTCAACGAATCACATCAAGCGATTTCCGCGCGGGAGAAAGTCGCGGAATTCATTCGCGATCCGTTGCTGGTGGAAATGCTGTTCTGCCCGCTGATGTTTTACGGCTCTGCCCGTGAGCACGACATGGATTGGGGGCAGTTCTCGATCATGTTTCGCAGCATCTTTCTGGAGGGGCTGGGCCGACCGCAAGCCGGCGTGCGGTTGATTCTCAAGCAGCTTGTGCGCAAATTTCGTGGTCTTGGCGGCGAACTGAAATTGCGAGCCGGCGTGAAGGAACTTATGGTTGAGAACGGTCAGGTGTGCGGCGTGATTCTTGAAAACGGCGAAAGGCTAGAAGGTCGCCGCGTACTTTCCTCGGCGGGTTGGCATGAAACCATGCGGCTCTGCGACGATGGCCAGCCGGTGACAGCTCGTGGCTCGGGTCGGCTCACGTTTTGTGAGACCATTGCCGCGCTCGATGTCGAGCCACGCGATTTGGGGCATGTTTCGACGATCACGTTCTTCAACGACAGCGACACGTTTCACTGGACCGTGCCCAACGAACCGTGCGACGTGCGGAGCGGGGTCATATGCAGTCCCAATAACTTTGCTTACGAGGAAACGACCGCCGATGGCCATGCCGTGCCGGGAACAATGCGGATCACGGCCCTAGCAAATTTCGATTACTGGCAGGGCCTTGATGAGCGGAGTTATCGCCTGGAAAAACTGCGATGGTACGATCGTATCACCGACTCCGCCGTACGGTTCGTGCCTGACTATCGCAGTCGCGTGCTCGATACCGACATGTTCACGCCGACCACTATCGTGCGCTTCACGGGCCACGATAGCGGTGCGATCTATGGCGCACCCGAGAAGCAACTCGATGGCCGCACGCACTTGCAGAATCTCTTTGTCTGCGGCACCGATCAGGGCTTTGTCGGCATCGTGGGCAGCATCCTGAGCGGCATCTCGATGGCGAATCAGCATTGCCTCAAGGACTGATTCTTACGCTGCCTGAAACTTTAGCGCTGCAAGACCGGCAGAAACTGGTTCGGCGCACCCAAGGAGAGCACCATGAGAGCCGTCGTGTAAACATTGCCGTATTTGAAGTCGCTGCCGTGACTTTCTGGATCCCACGAGCCGTCCGTGTTCTGATTCTTCAAGAGCACTTCCACCACCGGCGGGAAAAACTCTTCCCAGTAGTGGCCCCCCAGTTGATACATTGCCTGCGTGCAGTAGAACACGCCGTAGTGGTAACGATCATCGAGCCAACCGATCTGGCCAAACGGCTCGACCACGTTGTATTCATCGAAATCGTTTTCCAAAATCCATTTGCCGGCAGATTGTGCTTCAACGGAATCGTGCATGCCCGCGAGCGCCAAGGAAATCACGCCGGCTCCCGACATGCCGCGTGTGCGGTGATCCAGTTCCGAGGGCATCAACCCAAAGGTTTGGTATCTGTCAAAAAAGCAATTCTTGATGAAAGTCACGGCCCCATCAATCGCATCCTGCGGCACGTCGAAGCCAGCGTTCTTGGCCGAACGCAAGAAAAGCATTTGCCAAACGGTGTTGGACAGGTTCGAGTCGACAGGCTCACCATCCGTGTAGAGCAAATCCAAATAGCGCCACCCACCCTGGTCTTCCTCGCGTTGCTTCGGCCAACGCTGCATGGTGAGGGTGGTTGCGATCGATTTTTCGATGATCGCCTTGATCTCTTCAGCAGAGGTGTCGCTGGTCGACGAATAAACTTCGCTCAGCGTGAGAGAAGAAATACCGTGGTTGTAGAGGGCGGTGCCCCCCACGGTGCGGTCGACGTTGCGGTGAAGCTCCATGCCCATCGGAGCCACCAGCGCAATCAAGCCGTTCGGTTTTTGACGGTCGGCGATGTAGCTGACCCCTTTCTCGATGACTTTGCCGTAAGGTTCCGTGCCAGGAGTATGACCATGAGCCAGGAACGCGAGCACACAGAGTCCCGTCACGCCGGGTTGACCAAAAGGCTGCGTCGGAAAGGAACCATCGCGTTGCTGCTGCTTGGCGAGCCAGTCCAAGCCGCGTTCAACGGAGGCATCTACGTCGGCCCATTGTTCTTCGCTGAGGATATCCGTGGATGGTGGTTCGGGATCACCGTTTTGCGCGAGGGCTGGCAACCACGACAAGAGAAATGCCAACTGGGCAATAAAGCAAGCTGCGATTCTTTCCATCGGACAATCTCCTGAAGCGAGTGCCGCCACGGAGAATATAGTCGTTAGGAGCGCGGAATTCACGCAGAAAAACGAAAAAGTCTGAGGACTCCGGCTTGTTATGACGTGGGGTAGGCTTCCAGCCTGCCAATCGACTAAGACAGGCAAGATGCCTGTCCCACGATTAAATTGCCTACGCCAAGTCGCGGTCTTCAAAGAAAATAAGGGCAAGCAGCATCGCCGCGGCGCAATAGAGCAGGCTGTAAAAACCCGCCATGAGCAGATATTCCATCGGCACGGAGGATGAGCCGGCAATGGCCCCCTCGATTTCGTAATGGTCAAGCACCGGCAGGATTACGGAAATCAAGCGCCCGATGAATTTGACGTACACGATTTCGCCCATCGAGGATTTCACGATCAATGGCGCGAGATGGCCGAGGACGTAAATAGAGCCGCAAATAATGAGGTTGGGAAGCATCGGCAGTCGCGTGGAAATCGCCACGCTGATCGCCGCCATCACGACCGCCTCGAAGAACGCCAGGATAAGGCCAGGCACGATGCGGACCACCTCGGCAAAGCAGTCTTGCCACATCGGGGCTTCCTTGGCGGATTCGCGTGCGTCGTACACGACCTTAAACGATACGGTTAGTAAAAATACCGCACCCAAAATCAGGAACATCAACAAGATCGGCCAGACGATGCCCAAGAACTTGCCGAGGATGAACGACCGCCGACTGACCGGCTTGGAAAGCACCGTGAGCGCGGTGCGGCCTTCGATTTCGTCGGCGACCGACACGCTGGCCGTCCAGAGGGCCATGATAATCGCCAGCACTTTGATGGTGGTCATGCCCGACGTTTTGAGCATCTTCACGTCTTCGCCGAACGTGTTGTAAGGGACGAACACGTAGAGCACGAGGGCGGCGATGCCGATGCCGGTGAGCAACAGAAATAATGGTTGGGAAATGGCTTCCTTGGACGTGGCCGCGGCGATGATCGACGCCTTGGGGGCGAGGAAATTGATCAAGAGATAACCAAGATACAACGCGACAACGCTCAGGGCCGCCGTCATGAGGTAATGCACTTCGGGCATTTCCACGTCGCTGGTGAAAATGACGGTCACTTTGCTGTCGAGATCGCTATCGTTCGTGAAATAGAGGGTTTCGACATCCTCTTCAAAACCACGGGGCAAGTTGCTTCCTGGCGACCATTGAAAAAGCTCGCTCCCTTCGACTTGTAACAGCGGCTCAACGTAGCCCTTGCCCTTCTCGGCGTTGACGGCGATATCTTGTTCGCTTTCGACGGAGTAGCTTTGTAGTTCGTCGGCGCGGAATGAAATATTTAGCGGATGATCCTTGGCTCCCGCGGGGACGTTGACAATTTCTTCAATTTTTCCCACGGACCCCACGCGCCGCAACGAATCGAAGACTTCGCTCGGATTCATCGTGGGTGTCGCCAGGAGGGCCAGGATTCCCAGGGTGGCGAGCGTGTACGTCACCGGCAGGAGGATGGTCTCCTTGACCGTGGTCACAACCGACAACGCGGCACGGCGATTGAACAAATACAAAATGCAACACAGGGCGACAAGCAGCAATAGCCCCGCGGATGTGCCGATCGAGAGGAGCCAAATCGGTTTGAGCCAGACGGATAAGTTCGACATGGAAGCCTAGATAAAAATCGATTCTGTTAATTTGCCGACACAGAGCATCAACGTATGAATAACCACGAAGACACAAAGTACACTAAGAAAAAGCATTGTATAATTTTAAGACTCAAGATGAAATCGTTTATCTTCCTTTGTGCCCTTCGTGGCTTAGTGGTTACATCTCTTGTTGAAATTTTGCGGGCGAATATTTGCTAAGCAGGGAATTAGTGTCGGATTTCAAAGCGGATAAATTCGCCGGTGGCTGGGCGGCGGTCGACAGCAGTGCTACGAATGTTGCTCGCCAGGCGTTCACCCACCTCCCGTAAAAATGCTGTCAGTTCCTCGGTGGCACCCTCCGCCACCAGCTCAACCCGCCCATCGGGCAGGTTTCGCACGAAGCCAGTGACCTCAAACTTGCGGGCGATGCGGGATGTGGTGTACCGAAAACCGACCCCTTGCACGTGCCCAGAATAGAAAACCTGGCAACGCTGGCAAGCAGGGAAAGCCAATTCTCGTTCCTCACACTCAAGGCTGTGGCACGGGGCACCCAACCAAACCCCCACTATAACGTGAAAAATGCCATTGTTCTAGGCGGTCGGCAGCGTCTTTGCTGACCTTATCTCCGTCATTCCCGCGCAGGCGGGAATCTAGTCCGGACAGTTTCTGGGTTCCCGCCTGCGCGGGAATGACACTCCATGTCTTGACCCGTTTGCCGGGGTTTCGTAGCCTCCGCCACCATGATTCGACGCTGCCAGCCCTGTTTCTTCACGTTATGCGTATTGGCGATGAGCCATTTCGTTGCCGCGGCGGAACTTGTCCCAGGTGTTCCCCAGCGGGGTTTGCTCGTGCTGGCCAACGGCAGCGTGATTGAGGGTACGATCGCTCTCGACGGCGACTATTACGGCGTGGTGTTGGAAAAGGGGAAGCTGCAAATTCGCGTTGACCAAGTCGACTTCTTTTGCGAGACGATGGCCGAGGCCTATGCTCGGCGGAAGGCGCGACGAATCGGCCAGTCTCCCACGGTCGACGCGCATTTGGAAGTCGCGCAGTGGTGTTTGCAACACGGGCTGTTTGAATTTGCCATGGCGGAGTTGGCGGAAGCACGCATGATTGATCCGCAGCATCCGCTGTTGTCTCTTGTGGAGAGGCGGCTCGCACAGACCAAGGAATTAGCAAGTCGCGTGGCACCGCCTGCTGCTGCGATATCTGATGATAGGGGCTCGCCGGTTGTTGATGAGCATGTGCGTCCCGCTGTTGCCAGCGAAGAAGCGCAGACCAGCTTTGGTGAAATACCGGTGTGGGCGCGCACGGAGTTCATTAAGCGGATTCAACCGATGATGGTTCATTCGTGTGCGAACAGCGGCTGTCATTTGCCGAACTCACCGCAAGAGATGCGGGTTGATCGCAATGCGCTCAACGGCGTGGGGAATCCCGACCTGATCCATCGCAATCTGGCCGCGGTGATCGCCGAGGTGGATTTGGCCAATCCCGAGGCGAGTCGTTTGCTCACCCTGGGAGCCACGGCACACGGCAAGCCGGGGGTGGAACAATCGCGGCCCCTCACGCCACACCAACTGGAAATCGTGCGGGCTTGGGTCACGCAACTCGCTCTGCGTGAATCGCCTCTTAAAGAAACAGAGAAACAACCGCGAGTGGCGCAAATCGTCCTCGGCATGAATAGTTCGGCACAGCAGAAGTTCATCGCCGAGGAGCAGACCGCCGCCGACTCGCCGGATCCGTTCGATCCCGCGGGATTTAATAGCGAAGAGGCACAGCCTGCGGAAACACCAGCCGAGTCAACGGAAGCTACGGTGTCGAATCTGTCGGAGCCGGCATCTCCGCAGCCTCCACCGGTTCAGGAATAGTCACGCCGGGTAGCGGCATGGGCGATCCCGAGAGAATCGAACCGGCGCGGCCCGTCGAGTTGGAATAAGGGCCGTTGAGCACGACCGGCGCGCAGTCGGTGTAGCTCTGACACATACGGCATCCCCCCGCGGCCAGCAGCACCAAGAGTGCGCAAGCATATTTTCCACGATCCATGGCGACTAATCCCCCCTGCAAGCCATGAGCGAGCGATGCGCGCAAACGCACATCGAGAAAAGCGTACCTCTCATGAATCGACCAAGGGCGACGTGCGAGGTGAGAGAAAATGGCCGTGCTAGCAGCGTGAATACGTGACTCGACTCACTAAGCAGAAAACTACAAAGTGAATCAGAGCCGTAGTGGCTGGCTCTGGCACAACGGAGTTGAGTGCGGATAGTGTCCCGTTGTCGTATGAATTCTGCCAATCGACAAGGTTTCCTACTGCCGGGTTGCGTTGCCAGAGAAGAAAATCGCCGCCATCCACGTCGCCATCCTCATCGAAATCGCCTGGCTGGGGGACGGCAACCAGCAAGTTTTGAGAAGCATTGATCAACGATCCGGGAATCGGGCCGAGACCCAAGAGAGTGAGTGCCAGATTGCCGCCGTCTCCATTACGAATCGGCTGACCGCTGGCACCGTAATCGGGACGCGACGTACCGGGATTTGTTCGCGTAGCGTTGTTGATTGTGTACAAGTCGCCTTGATCGACGCCCGTGCCCCAGACAAAAAATGGAATTGTGTAATTGGCCGCCATTGTGGCGGTGCTGTGGCCTGTTCCCGTGCCGCCATGATCGGCACTGAGAATGATTGTTGTCCGACCGGCTAACTCGGCATCTGTTTCCACCAATTCAAACAGTTGGCCCAAGTAACCGTCGACTGTGATGAGGGCATTGTTCCAATTGGTCGATCCCCAGCCAAAACTATGCCCAGCGTCATCGGTATCGGCGTAATGGACAAACGTGTAATTGAAATCGTTGGCTGCCAAGTCAGTCAAAAGTTGGGCCTGCATGGTCGCGGTGCTTTCCGGGCCAAAAAAGCTGTCGATTTTGTCTCGCCCATTGGCGTGCTCGGCTCCCGTGACGGCGTTGTAGCTTTGCTCATAAATAATGAACTTGTTCTTCGAGGCATAGAGGGCGGTCGACAGCCCCGCATCGTGTGCGACATCGAACGCGCTGGCCTTGTACGGGATGTTGAGATTGCCGGTGTTGTGCAAGGTGGCCGTGGGAAGTGGGTCAACATTCGAGGTGTAACCATGGTGGGTCGTGTTGGGCATCCCGACCGGTTGCGATACGGGCCGACCGGTAAGCATCGACGTGTGATTGGGCAACGTGATTGTGTGCGTGTAGTCGGTGCGAGCATTGTTCGTCCAGGCACCTTCGGTTTGAAACCGTTTGAGATTAGGTGCATTTCCGGCGTCGATGATGGTTTGCATGAAGTCTGGACGGAGTCCATCGACGCTAACATGGATGACGAAGTCGGCACCCTCGCTGGGCGTGAGTTGTGGCGCGGCGAGCTCGATTAAAACTGAAAGTAAGCTGAAAAAGGCCACCGAGCCAAGGCGGCCACTTACGCTGCTGATAAAACTCATGGATAAGCCTTAAGCGTTTGTTGAAAATCGTACCTTCTCCCGAACCATGATAGCACGATTAAGCCTACAGCAGTGGCTTCATTCCTAACACGCGATAAATCCACTCATCGGACAACGTATCGGCGACGAACCTCGCGCCCGGAAATTCATGCGTGTGTGAATGTCCGCTGGGAACAGCGACTGCGTAAGTATTAGCCGCAACTGCGGCGCGGCAACCGATTTGGCTGTCTTCGAGAACGAGCACTTCTTGTGGGAGGCAACCGTGCTTTTTGGCAGCGAGCAGATAAATGTCGGGGGCGGGTTTACCGTGTTCGATTTCACTGCCTGCGATGGTAAACGCGAACCGACCAGCAAGCCCTGATTGCACGAGGACGGCGTCGAGAAATTCTCGGCCGCTACTGGTGGCAATGGCTTTGGGAATGTTGGCTTGCTCGAGCGCCGCGAGTAAATCCAAGAGACCTGGCATGGGCGAGAGGCGTGTTCCTAGCAAGCCGTGCATCACTTGCATCGACTCGCTGGCAAGCTCTTCCACGGTGTCGGTGAGGTTGTTCCACTCGATCATGATTTGGAGGGCCTTGGCCGATTGACGGCCCATCATTTCGTTGAGCAGTTCCGGGGTAAAGCTACAACCGCGGCGAGCTAGCACGGTGCTGCCCACTTCTTGGTAAAGTTCTTCGGTGTTGAACATCAACCCGTCGAGGTCAAACACAACGGCTCGCAACGGCATGGTGGATGGCGGATAATCGTTCATGAATATCTATTCCGTTCGCGGTGATTGTCTTAGGTCGTAAACTTTATACCACGGATTTTCGTACGCTACCGGGAGCGGTAGCGGCGGATATTCGCTCGTGAGAATGTAGTCGATGTTGTGTTTTTTGGCGAGTTCTCGCAGACGTTCAGCACCCAATTCTTGGAGCGAGCCGTACCCTCTCATTTGCCCGAATTCGTCGACCGCTCCGTAGTAAACTTCCTGGTAGCGATCCCACCATTCCACCATCGAGGCCGCATCTTGGGGAATGTCTTTCCAGGTGAAAAAGACGGGGCGCTCGGCGTACCAACGGAAGGTGTAACTATTGCGCGGGATTAAAAATAAATCCTCGGGCGTGGTATGTTCCCGCGTCCAGGCACAAACGTCTCGCCAGCCCAGGGATTGACGTGTTTCGTAGCTATCGATGGCCGTGAGACTGGACCAACGCTGTGCGGACATGCCCAGCATCACACAGGCGGGTAGCACCACCGCCATGGTGGCGATCAATTTGGCGGAGCGAGCGGATTGGCGGGAGAGTGAAGCCAGAATTCCACCCAAGCTCAACGAAACCGCCATGGGCACGGCGATGTCAGCCAGACGGAACCAATAATACTTGAGTAGACTTGCCGACAAGGCGGGTGAATTGATCGTGGCGAATTCCCAGACGAGACCCATCAAGCTTATCGCTACGCTAACCCAGGCGAAGAGTTGGATACGGCGAAGCAACAAGCCAGTCGCCTCATCACTCCCCGCGTGAAAGCGTGTGACGAACGCAAACAGGATCAGCAGAAGTCCGAAACGCGCGAAGCGGTGGATGATTTCCGTTGTGGGCAATCTGTGCGGAGCGAGATGATGCGGGAGTCGCTCGAAGACGTAGATTTGGTTGGCCTCATCGCGGATTTCGAGGGCGACATCGGCCGTGAGCAGCAGGCCGGGAATAATTCCTGGTAGCGCGAGAATTCCTCCCAGGAGTAATGAAGGAAACATCGCTAAGAGTTTTGGCCGAGACGCTTTTGGTTCAAAAGCCCAAACGCCGGCCGCGGAGACCACCGACCAACCTCCCACCAAAACATGAAACGCGGAGGCCAGGCCCAACAGTGGCCAGACACGCCGCCAATTCCCCGCCGCTAGTTCGGTAAGTCCGCAGAAGACGAATACATAAGCAAAGCATTTGCCCTCGACTCCCCCGACAACCCACTCACCGGCGAAGTTGCACCATTCAATGAGCGTGACCAGCAACGTGGCCGTGACGACGGCAATCCAACGTCGTGGCACGATGCGCGCGCTTAACCGTTGCCATGACCAAGCCAATGCGGACCATGCAATTATTCGCCCCAGCCAAGCGACTGCGGGGAGCGAGAACCACTTGGTGAGCCAGCCTATGGTCCAATAGAACGTGAGATGCGCGTCAGCCGATTCGAGAAAGAGGTCTCCCGCGCACCAGTCGGGATTCCAGTAGTGCTTCGCTTTGGTAAGGTAGTGGGTTTCGTTGACGCTAGGCACGGGGACGCCAGCGGCGACGAAGAACACGAGAAAGATGAGCGCGATTTCCAGCCAGCGCTGGCGCAACGATTGGTCGGCTGAGAGCGAAGAATACGGAGTGACAACAATCATGCCCCCAGCGTAAGCGGCCAGTAAATTCTTGACTAGACAAGAGAAAACTGTTTGCGAACAACAGCTCGGATTATTGTTCCGTTGTAGCCACAAGGCGGCACGCTTGTGCTTCAATTGACAGGCGAGCCACCTATCCCACGACAATTCGGTCCGCACACTTGTGATTTACCAGCAGGTCTCGAAACCAGCGGCGGTGAAGTGCCCGTCGTTCGTGAACGCCCGCATAAGTCCCAAACGGCGCATCACCACGAATGATACATGATCAACAATTCCCGCCTCACCCGCTTCACCTCGATCGTAGGCCAGCCAAGCCGCCTCCAACTCTTCTTCCGTGGGATCGATGAGCAGCCCCGAATCCCGCAATTGTGCTCGCAAGGCAGTAACTCGACGGCGATACGGCCGTCTCGATGCCGCGTTCCCACACTCCAACAACACGTAGCTTGTGGTCAGGAGCGGAATGCTTTCCCGCAATAGTTCTCTGAAGGCAGCTTCCGCTGCCGCATGCCATTGATCGCTGGTATCCCACACAGCAATCATTCCGACTGTATCGAGAAATACTCCATTCACGGCTGATGCTCATTATGCCGAGCCGCCGTGTCTGTGTGGCCCGAGTGGTACCGTTCGCTGAGAATGGCATAAACATTGAGGAGCCCGACGTTGAGGAGTCCTTCCTCGGAAACATGCCGTGGGTCGGGCGCCGCTCCATTCTCACTGGCTGGCTCAGACACCAGACGCGGCTCAAAGGCAAACTCAGCTTGCTCCGGCAGTTCGACCGGCACGACAGGGCGAAAGACCCCGTTTTCAAAAATGGCATGGATGGTTTGCATGGCAGTTACGAACAATGGAAACGTGATCCGAAAAGTAAAACGTTTCACTCTCCAAGTATATCAGAGGGGTTACCGCACCACCACTGCGTTATCGGCCGTTTGACCCATAATAACCTAATGTCGACTGCGGGGCCCCAGTAGCAAGGCTCCCAATCCGAGTAACAACAGCGTACTTGGCTCGGGGATACTTGCGACGCGAAAACCAAGGTTGTTGACTTCGCCACTCGGAGTGCCGCCCGTTAGGATCAAAGCGTTCGCCCGCAAATTGCTCGCTCCGGGGCTGCCCCAACTGCCGCCGCGAAACCAGCGCCCCGACGAGCTTGGGACCGGACCATTCAACAGATCGAAGTCCGTTTCTTCCCATTCCGAGACATTGCCGCCTTGGCCTGCAGTGCCGTACGGACTGGTCACTCCCACATCGGTGATGTCGTTCGGCTGGGGGTTGCCGGTAGCTTGGTTAAATACCGCCGCGAAATTTGGGTCGCCAGCAAAATCAATTCCGTCCGGTTCGCTGTTGCTCCCTGTGGGGTAGTCGTAATAGACGCCGCCGGTCGGGTCGTAATACGCCGACTTGTACCACTCATCCATGCTGGGCAGGAAATACTTCGCCCGACTATTGCGGTAGAGATTGTTCGGGTTGTAGCCGGCGTCGCTGATCGTCCACAATTGAATTTGGGTGTTCGCGCTATAACCCACGTCCCCCGGCTGCAATGCGAATTTATAGGCCGGCGTGCTGCCAACGCTCGTGTTGAGCCAGTTAATGAAACGGGCGGCTTCGTTCCATGAAATCCTTGTGGCTGGCTTGTCGGGGCCGCGGGTATCTTTCGTGATGCCGAGACTGCCCAAAGTATTCGCCTTGTCGATCATCTGCTCGGAGATTTCAAACTTGCCCATGCGGTACGTGTAGGGTACTGAACCGGCCGGGTTCGGGTTGCCTGTCGTGTCGGCAGCGTTTCCCGGATTGCCGATGGTGACGAACTCGATATCGAACGTGTTGGCCGCGCTGCCGAAGGTGTCGGCCGCGGCGCGTTGTGAGGAGAAGGTGCAGAAGAATACTGCTGCGAGGAGAGTGAGCAAAGAGGTGAACTTCATAAGTTGTCCTTTCCAAGGTGGTCGGCGTGGAGGTTACAGTTTTATGAGTGTTGTGTGGTGCAGGCTTTTTCCGTCTTTCCCGCGAGGACAAGCCCTGCGCGGGAATGACGTGTCTCACGGCAAACAAAAAGGGCCCACCGAGGACGATGCCTCAGGGACCCTTGTTAATTGCAGCAGGTTCGTTAGCGAATCTCGACTTGTTGACGAGACAACTTTGCCCATACGGGCTGAGCTAATGTCGGTCTCAGCTTGGGTAGAGCTATTATAGCACGGGGATTCGCTTGTCTAGTGTTTTTTTGGGAATTATTTGCTCGCCCTTAATAAGCGTTTTCTTGCTTGAAGACGACAAACACCGTTTGGAACAGAATCTTGAGGTCCATCCACAGCGTCCATTCGCGGATGTAGCGGTGGTCGAATTCGATGCGGCGTTCCATTTTTTCGAGCGTCTCGGTTTCCCCCCGCCAGCCGTTCACTTGGGCGAGGCCGGTAATGCCCGGCTTCACTTTGTGGCGAAGCATGTAGCCGTCGATGAGCGTGCGATACTGCTCATTGTGGGCCGACGCATGGGGCCGCGGGCCAACGAGCGACATGCTGCCATCAACCACGTTGAACAATTGAGGCAATTCGTCGAGCGAGGATTTGCGCAGGAACTTCCCAATCGGCGTGATGCGGTCATCATCTTTGGTCGCCTGGCGAATGTCGCTGCCATCGTCGCAAACACGCATCGAGCGGAATTTCCACACGCGGATTTCTTCGCCTACCAATCCGTAACGCTTTTGCCGAAAAAACACCGGCCCCGGCGAGGAAAATTTTACCACGGCGGCGATCACCATGAGCGGCAACGCCAACACCGCAAGCAGCGAAAGCGAAACGACCAGATCGAAGCCGCGCTTCAACACGCCGTCGATGCCGGAGATCGGCGTTTCAAACACGCTCACCACCGGCAGGCCGTTGATTTGGTTCCAACGAGCGTGCAGCATTTGAAACACGAAGAAGTCGGGCACGATATAAACCGAAGCGGTGGTGTCGCTGAGCTTGCTCAGGTAATCGCGAATTCGCTTCTCGGCACGCATGGGGAACGTGATGAACACCATATCGACCTGGCCACTGCGGGCAAGTTCGGCCAGTTGACTAAGAGTACCGGCACTCGGCAAGTCGTGGCCGAGGGCTTCCTTGGTGCGGCTGGAGGGTCGATCATCGAAGAAACCGGCGAGTTCGAGGCCCAGCTCGGGCGAGGCTTGAATGTTGGCGGCGAGTTGCAGACCCAATTGGTTCACGCCGCAAATGGCAAAGCGTTTGGTGTTGATGCCGCGCTTGCGTAAATTTTTGAGCAGCATGAGAAACACCACGCGGCAGCTTCCCATAGCCATCGGCGTCAGGGCCAACCAAATGATTTTCGATTCGTAGCTGATGTGCGCGTTGAGCTGAGTCAGCAGTCCCACGCCCAACACCAGCGGGGCCGTGTACATCCAGTTGAGCAACATGCACCAGAGTTCGAGCCGTAGCCGTGAGCCCCGCCAGTTGCGATACAGGCCGCTCACTTCCGAAGCGATCAAGTGCATCAACATGGTCGTGGCACAGATGACGGCGAGGTCTTCACCGGTGGATGTCACGGTGTACCGCAGTGCGATGATGCCGGAGGTGACGATAGCCACTGCATCGATCAAACGATACGCGATGCCTAACATCGAACGATGAGTTCGCACCTGATAATCCGTTGAAGTGCCCACGGTTCTTGTCCCAGGTTAAGGTGGTGAAGAGGAATTCGCCGCGAGCAATTTGCCGCCGCAGCATCGTGCAAGTTTACTTCCCCAATTAGCCAGGGGCGGCATGATTTTGGGCAAGGATTTGTCGTGTTGCGAAAAAGCAACATTTCCCCCAATCGCGGGAACTTCGTGAGCCATAGCCGCGTCAAATTCGGTGTTGACAAGACTTGTCGCGGACTCGGGTGGACCACCGGGGGCGATCTGGCGTAGAACAGACGTTTCTCGCCCAACGTAAATTCTGCAAAGGTTAATTCAGAGACAGCAGGAACTGTTTCGAGATAAGGCATCATGATGAATCTGTTTGAATCGCTTTTCCGTATGCTGGGATTCTGGGGGTTGTTGTTGGCGGTGACGGCCACGGTGGGTGCCGCCGAAACCGGGGAGCAGCACAAATTGGCCCGACAACTTTTCGACGAGGGAAATTTTCAAGAAGCCCTGACGGCTTATGCCCAGGTGCTCGAAAACAACTCCGCCGATACGGCCCATCTGGTCGCGAGCGTGGAGCGCGCGCTCCAGTGCTATCAGCAGTTGAACCGGCTACAGGAAACCGATGGGTTTCTCGCGGCGACGGCCAAAACTCATGCCGACAATTGGCAAGTACTCGCGGCCATCGCCCAAAGCACGATGAACCAGGTCCACTTCGGATCGCTGATTGCCGGTGAGTTTCAGCGCGGGGTGCAACGCGGCGACAGCGGAAAAATCGTCAACTCGGAAGCTCGCGACCATGTGCGGGCACTGCAACTTTTCCGGCAAGCTTTTGAGCTACTCGCGGCGCGTACCGAGGAACAAAAATCTCCCGAGGCGTTCACGTTTCTGCAAAATTTTGCGATTGCGATCTTGAGGGGCAACGACACCTCGCAAGCTTGGCGGCTTCAGGAACTCACCGATCTCAGTACGCTCCCCGACTACGAAGAGGGCTGGAATCGGCGATTCGGGTCAACTACGGGCGCACCGGTTGATGCCGAAGGAAATCCCGTCTTCTATGAACTCGCGACCTCTTGGGACACAGCCAAGAACGACGGTGAGCGTTGGCGTTGGGTGCTGGCCGAAACGGTGAAGTGGCAACCCCAGCGGCGGGCCTACGAACTGGCCACGCGGGCCGAGTTTTTGCTCTCGCAATTCGGCGTGCAGACGTTGGTTGAGTATGGCTGGTGGTTTGGCCGGCAAGAAGTGAGCGGCGACGCCATGGGCGACGATGCCAAGGAAACGGGCACGTTCGCGCTGCATACACTCACCGACCAGGAAACGATCGCCCGCTTGGCGACGGGGATCGAGCGATTCACGCTCCCCGACGAGCACAACTACATCAAGCTGTTTGAGCAAGCCGCCGTCGCCGCGAAAGAGCTTGAGGGTGATGCCTATTTCACGCGCTGGGAAGGTGCCATCAGCGCGCTCGCCAATATCTACGAGAACCGTCGGCAATTTCCACGTGCCGCGGAATATTGGTCGGAACTGGCCCAGCGCGGCCTCAACCAACAGGGTGCTCGTGATCGGTATTTGCAGATCACGGGGAATTGGGGCCGCTTCGAGCCGGTGGCGTCGCAACCGTCGGGATCGGGAGCCACATTCGATTTCCGCTATCGAAATGGTAAGCGTGTGAGTTTCGTCGCCCAGCGGATTGAAGTGAAAAAACTGCTCGACGACGTGAAAGCCTATCTCAAATCGAATCCCAACCATCTTGATTGGGAGCAACTGCAGATCGAGAATCTTGGCTACCGGCTCGTCACCAAGGAACAAGAGAAATATGTCGGGGCGGAAGTCGCGCGGTGGAGTCTGGACCTGCAACCCGCGGATAAGCACATTGATCGGCGGATCACGGTGACGACGCCTTTGCAAGAGCCGGGTGCTTATCTGGTCACCTCGACCATGACGGGGGGGAATACGACAAGCATTGTGCTGTGGGTCAACAACACCTCAATCGTGAAAAAGCCGCTGGCTGCAAAATCGCTGTACTATGTGGCCGACGCGCTTTCGGGGCAACCGGTCCCCAAATGTAACATCGAGTTCTTCGGCTATTGGCAACAACACCTCGATGCCAACCGCTACAAGATTGAAACCTCGAACTTTGCCGCACTGACCGACAACGACGGTATCGCGACGATTGACGCGGACGAGGGGAATCGGCGACATCAGTGGTTGGCCGTGGCGACGAATAAGGCAGGCCGATTCGCTTATCTGGGTTTTCGCAGCATTTGGAGTGGTGACTACTACGACCAGGAATATCAGCAGGTTAAAGTTTTTACGATTACGGATCGCCCCGTTTATCGCCCTCAGCAAAAAGTGCATTTCAAGTTTTGGGTCGCGAACGCACAGTACGACATGCCCGACGAATCGCGGTTTGCAGCGAAGTCGTTCCAGATCGAAATCCGCGATCCGAAAAACGAAAAGGTCTACAGTACGCAGGTCATCTCCGATCTTTATGGTGGACTGGAAGGGACGTGGGAAGTTCCGACCGGGGCCACTTTGGGACAGTATCAGATCAACGTCGTGAACCACGGCGGGGGGACTTTCCGCGTCGAGGAATACAAGAAGCCCGAATTTGAAGTCACCGTCGAAGCTCCCCAGGAACCTGTGGCACTGGGTGAGAAATTCACGGCTAAGATTTCAGCCCGGTATTATTTTGGTTCGCCGGTGGTCAATGCGAAGGTGCATTACAAGGTGTTGCGGACCAACTACACCGACCAATGGTTCCCGCCGTCGCCGTGGGATTGGCTTTACGGAGCCGGCTACGGCTGGTTCTCCGAGGACTACAGTTGGTATCCGGGATGGAATCGTTGGGGCTGCATACCACCCTATCCGTGGTGGTTTGGGCGATCACCCACCCCGCCGGAAGTGGTCGCCGATCAACAAGTCGAGATCGGCCCCGATGGCACGGTGAGCGTTGAAATCGACACCGAGTTGGCCAGGCAGTTTCATCCCAATCAAGATCACAGTTACGAAATCCAAGCCGAGGTCGTCGACGAATCGCGTCGCACGATCATCGGCAACGGCAAGGTGCTCGTTGCCCGCGAGCCGTTCAAAGTCGTGGTTTGGACCGATCGTGGACATTATCGAGCCGATGACACAATCACGGTCGGCGCGGCCGCGCGAACGCTCAATGGCAAACCTGTCGCGGGCACGGGCAAACTGCGGCTCTTGAAAATTACTTACGAAGATGCCAAGCCGGTGGAAGCCGAAGTTGGCCGCTGGGAACTGGACCTCGGCGAAACGGGGCAAGCCGAGCTACCGATCAAGGCCTCGGAAACAGGCCAGTATCGCTTGTCCTATGAATTGACCGATGCGCGGGATCGCGTGGTTGAAGGGGGGCAAGTTTTCACGATTGCCGGCGCGGACTTCGACGGTTCGCAATTTCGTTTCAACGACATCGAGATCGTTCCCGATCGGCGTATTTACGAACCGGGCCAAAAAGCGGTGCTGCGCATCAACATCAACAGCGTTGGCTCGGCCGTGTTGTTGTTCCTGCGGCCCGCAAACGGGATTTATCTGCCGCCACAGTTGGTGCAACTCGCTGGCAAGAGCACGCTCGTGGAAGTCGACATCGTGGCCAAGGACACGCCGAACATCTACGTGGAGGCGGTGACGGTGCATGGCGGGCGAATGCACACGGTGGTGCGCGAACTGTTTGTCCCACCGACGGATCGCTTGTTAAATCTGGAAGTTTTGCCAAGTGCCGAGGAATTCTTGCCGGGCGAAACCGCCAAAGTCTCCTTGAAATTGACCGACGCCGCGGGGAAGCCGTTTGTCGGTTCGCTGGTGCTGGCCGTGTACGACAAAGCCCTCGATTACATTGCCGGTGGTTCGAATGTGGGAGACATCCGCGAGTTCTTCTGGAAATGGCGGCGGAATCACCAGTCGCAAGGAGAAACCAATCTGCAAGGAATCAGTTACGAAGTCACCGAACCGAACAAGCCCACAATGCAAAACCTGGGCATCTTCGGCGAGACCGTGGTGGATGAAGTTGGGACCAAAGATGGCCGAGAGTGGTTCCAATCGCAGCGCGGTAAACAACGCCTCCTGTTAGGCGCGGAAGTGGCTGCCGCGCCGATGGCGGCGATGGCTGAAGGAGCTATTGAGGAAAACGAACGCAATTTCGCATTCGCTGCCAAAGAAGAAGCTCCTGGCGGTGGCGCGTCTCCAATGCTGGTTGAGCCCACGATTCGCCAGAACTTTGCCGACACGGCTTTTTGGAAAGCGGCGCTGGAAACCAATGCCGAAGGTTTGGCCGAGGTGGAATTTCCGATGCCGGAGAATCTCACTACTTGGAAAATTCACTCGTGGGGAATGGGTGTTGGGACACGCGTGGGGGAAGGCTCGGCGGAAGTCGTTACGCGCAAGAATCTGATCGTGCGGTTGCAGTCGCCCCGCTTTTTTGTCGAGCGCGATGAAGTGGTGCTTTCGGCGAATGTCCACAACTACTTGGCCACCGCGAAAGAAGTCCGCGTTCGCTTGGAACTGGAGGGCAACACGCTGGAGGGTCCGCAAGAGCTGGAGCAAATCGTCACCATCCCGGCCAATGGCGAACAGCGGGTCGATTGGCGGGTGAAAGCTGTGCGCGAGGGACAGGCGACGATCCGCATGTCGGCCCTCACGGACGAAGAATCCGACGCGATGCAAATGAGCTTTCCCGTCCTCGTGCATGGGATGCTCAAAACCGAATCGTACTCTGGGGTTCTGCGCCCCGCCGATACGAAGCGCGATTTCACGATCACGATCCCCAACGAACGACGGGCCGAGCAAACCCGGCTGGAGATTCGTTACACACCGACGCTCGCGGGGGCGATGGTGGATGCCCTGCCCTACATGCTCGATTACCCCTACGGCTGCACCGAGCAAACGCTCAATCGTTTCCTGCCAGCGGTGATTACGCGGCAAACGCTGCGCGAGATGGACCTCGACCTCGCGGCGATTCAAGAAAAACGCACGAACCTTAACTCCCAGGAAATCGGCGACGCTGCCGAGCGGGCCGCGGGTTGGAAACGCTTTGACAACAACCCCGTGTTCAGCGATGCCGAACTGGATAGCATTGTGAATGCTGGCGTGAATCGGCTCACCGAAATGCAGCTCGCCGACGGGGGTTGGGGTTGGTTCAGCGGCTTTGGCGAGCAGAGTTCCGCTCACACCACCGCGACCGTGGTGCGAGGACTCATCATCGCGGAAAAGAATGGCGTGGCTCTGGTGCCGGGAGTGCTGGATCGGGGGCTAGCGTGGCTGGAAAACTATCAAGCCGAGCAAGTGCGGCTGATTGAGAATTATGCCGTTGAGCAAGCCAAGCCGGCCAACGAGCGGAGCGACATTCGCACGAAACCCTTTGCCGACAATCTCGACGCGCTGGTGTTCATGGTGCTGAGCGAGCGACCCACAACCCCGCCGAATGCCGATGCCTCGCAAGTGGACACAACGGCCAAGATGCGTGAGTTTCTCTACCGCGACCGCACGAAGCTGGCCGTCTACAGCTTGGCGACCTTCGGCATGGGGCTACACACGCAAGGCGAGTCCGAAAAACTAGCGATGGTCATGCGCAATTTGAGTCAATACGTCGAACAAGACGAGGAAAACCAAACTGCTTGGCTCAACTTGCCTCGCGGGAGTTGGTGGTTCTGGTATGGCAGCGAGTACGAAGCTCAGGCGTATTATCTCAAGTTACTGGCGGCCACAGATCCCAAAAGTGAAGTCGCCTCGCGGCTCGTGAAGTATCTTCTCAACAATCGGAAAAATGCCACGTATTGGAATAGCACCCGCGATACGGCGCTCGTGATCGAAGCGTTTGCCGCGTTCCTTAAGGCCAGCGGCGAGAGTGAGCCGAATGTCACCATCGAAGTCTGGATCGATGGCCAACAGCGTCAGCAGGTCGCCGTCACCAAGGAAAACCTGTTCACGTTCGAGAATAAACTTGTTATCACGGGCGAGGAGCTCGCCGCGGGAAAGCATACGATCGAGATTCGCAAGTCCGGCGAGTCGCCGGTTTATTTCAACGGCTACCTGACCAACTTCACGCTGGAGGACAACATCGCCGCCGCGGGCTTGGAACTCAAGGTCGACCGACAGTTCTACAAACTGACCCCCACCGATAAAACGGCGACTGTTGCCGGTGGACGGGGGCAAGTGGTCGAGCAGCGCGTCGAGAAGTATGACCGCCAACCGCTCGTCAGCTTGGCGGAAGTCCAAAGTGGCGATCTGGTGGAGGTGGAACTCACCGTCGAGAGCAAGAACGACTACGAATACATTCTGCTTGAAGACATGAAGGCCGCGGGATTCGAGCCGGTGGACGTACGCAGCGGTTACAATGGTAACGAACTGGGAGCTTACATGGAGTTCCGCGACGAGCGCGTGAGCCTGTTTGTGACGCGGCTGGCCCGAGGTCGGCACAGCGTTTCGTATCGGTTGCGGGCGGAAATCCCCGGCAAGTTCAGCGCACTGCCGACCAAGGCATCGGCAATGTATGCGCCTGAGTTGCAGGGGAATTCGGACGAAATGAAGTTGCAGATAGCCGATTAAGCTTCGCTTGGGACTGTTTCGCGCTTGCGCGACAGCACTTTTTGCTTGAGGCACTGGCGGGCGAACTTGTAGGCGAAGATGGAATTGGTGGTGAGATAACGCTTGCCGAGGCGGCGCGGCTCACTACACACTCTAAAGAGCCATTCCAGCCCGTTGCGCTGCATCCACGCGGGCGCCATTTTCTTGGTTTGCGCGTGAAAGTCAAACGCCGCCCCGACGCAGAGTTGCACGCCTTTGATGCTTTCGCGATGTTCGTAGGCAAAATGTTCCTGCTTGGGGCTGCCGAGGCCGATGAACACGAACTTCGCGCCGCTGGCGTTAATCCGCTCGACCACGGCTGCATCTTCTTGCGGGGTGAGTGGTCGGAACGGTGGTGATTCCGCGCCAGCGATTGGAATGCCAGGAAAGCGCGACTGCAGTTCCGCGATCAACTTGTCGAGGACTTCCTGATTCGCGCCACCGTAAAGATAGATCGGCACGTTCTTCACCGCGGCTCGTTCACAAACACGGCGCATGGTTTCGGGGCCGTAGACACGCTCTTGCATGGCCGTGTCGTAGAGCACATTGAGCGCCCAGCGGACGGGTTGGCCATCGGGGGCGACGATGTTGAAGGAATTGACGCGGCGTTGCAGCTCTTTGTCGCTGCTCGCGCACACAACCGCGTGGGCGGCGTGGAACGAGGCGATGGCTGGCACACTGTTGTGAGCCGCTTCAAACAGTCGGTCGACCGTTTCTTGATAATTCGTCGCGCTGACGGCGACGCCCATCAAGTCAAAACGGCTGGGCCAACGAATCGATGTTGCTGTTGTCATGGGTGGTATCCTGATTGCACGGCTGGCGAAGTGTTTCTTGCGGGCGGAAAGTTGGGCAATTCACGGCTGCTGCAGGCCGCATCACTCCTCGGTAGATGTTCATCAACTGTTCGTAATTCAAATCGGCGGTGTATTTTTCCTCGAATTGTTGTCGCGCGCTTTGACGCATTCTGCTCGACAGAGCGGGATCGCCGACAAGTCGCTTTATCTGGCTGGCGAGATCATTCGCATTGCGTGGTTCAAAATGGAGCCCCGTGTGCTCGTGCTGAACCATCTCGGCCATGGCCCCCAGCCGAGAGACAACGGCGGGCGTGCCCACCGCAAACGATTCAATCAATGTCTTGGGACAACACTCGTACCATTCGGAAGGCATCACCAGGCAGGTGGCCTCTCGCATCCACTGCAAAACTTCAGGACCGCTCTTGCGGCCGAGCCAGGTGATCTGTTGGTTGTGTGTCGTCCGTTCGGCGACCCACGAAGCGAGTGGACCGTCACCTACGATTTTGAGCGGCAGAACATCACCAAGTTGTTCCCATGCCTTCAAGAGCGTTTCGAGACCTTTTTCAGTCGCAAGTCGTCCGACAAACAATGCGTAGCCGCCCCCTCCACTACCCGATCCTGGATCGGGCGCGAGGAAGTTGGGTTTGACGACGATCTTGCTGGCAGGCAAGCCTCCGGCAATAAACTTTTCAGCGGAGAAGTGGCTGAGAGCAACGAAACGATCCACCTTGCGTTGCCAGGTACGCATGAGGCGGTGGAGCGTCGTCATCCCGGCGACCACACCTGTCGCAGTGCGACTGGATCGATAGCAGCCGTGCAGCACGGCTGGCCAGGGAATCGCTTTGCCGAGGCAATCTTCGCAAGGCTTTCCGTCACGATAAAACGTGCTGGCCGGGCAGAGCAGCCGATAATTGTGGAGCGACTGCACGACGGGGATTGACTCGGTTTTCGCGGCGTAATAGGCCGCGGGGGAAATCAGCGGAAAGGTGTTGGTGAAATGCACCACTTCGGGCCGCTCACGGCGGAGAATCTTGGTGATCGCGCGCGAGGTGTCGCGATTCCACAAAGTCTTGGCGGCAATCGTGACACGCCCCATCTCCTCAATCGCATCATTGTGAACCGTGTAGCGAACCACTTCGTGCCCCCGCGCCGCCAACAAGGCGGCTTCGTCGGCGAAAACCTGATCTTCGCCGCCGGCTTGCTGGTAGTAGTTGTGGCACAGCAAAATTTTCATGGCGACACACGCCCCCGCAACGCATTCCTTAGCCGATGCTTCCAACACGGTGCCCAGTCGTACCAACCGTTGAGCTTGCCGGCCAGCGTGGCACTGGTGTCCCAGTCAAACACGTTGAGCCGTCCCCAACCAAACGGATCGGTGCGAACGTCCACCAACGATGTTTCGGTGGTGAGAGCGCAAGTGGCCCCCGCAGAGCGGGCTGCCTCAAGCAGTTCCGGGCTCGCATAACCCGCGTGTGGGTTGCCAAACGGCAACGAAAAGCTCGGTTGTTCCACGCCGAAACGCAAGCGCAAAATCTCCGCGGCGGTTTCCATCTCATCGACAAATTCCATGACGTGTTGTCGAAAGTCGGCGTGGGTGTGGGTGTGTGTGCCGAGTTCGACGAGGCCCGAATCGAGCAGCTTCTGGCACTGCTCCGTGCTGAGGGGACGGTAGTGATCGGCGGGAACAAATTCCGCAAATTCCTGGGCCCAGGTGTCAAAGGGAAAAGGTGCCGCGTTATCCAAGTAAGCCGTGCTGAGAAACAGCGTCGCGGGGATGTTGAACTCTTTGAGGATCGGCCACGCCTGGGTGTACACCGACTCAAAACAGTCGTCGAAGGTGACCACAACTGACTTGGCCGGCAAGGCTTCTCCAGAACCGTGACAATCCAACACTTGCTTGAGCGGCACGAAACGAAAGCCCTGCTTGAGCAGTCCCGTGATCTGTTCACGGAATCGCCGTGGCGCGACGTTGTAGGGGGGCGCGGGCACCTGGCGAGTCAGTGGCGCGATGCGGTGATAAACAAGGATACCCAACGTGTGCAGCGCGCGATTGCCAAACAGCCTTGAAAGCGTGCCTCCCATGTGGGCGAGTGCGCACATCCCAAAATCATTGACGCGCACTCCCAGACTCGGTCGCCACGGTTCAACGGGCACCGTTGGTTGCGAGCTCAGCGATTTTTCCGTGGCGATCACGAAAGACTCTGGCCACGCTGGGCGGTTTTGTGTGACTTATCGAGGGCGTACTCGACGGCATGCCGGATACGCGCGGCCACTTTGTCGATACCCATTTTGGCAACAGACTCACGCGCTTGCGCGCCCATCAGGGGCAGTGCTTCCCTGGCCACCCAAGCAAGCCGCAACTTTTGCACAAGATCGTTATGATCGCGGGGATCACACACCCAGCCGTTTACGCCTTCCTCGACCAGTTCCGATTCCCCGCCGTAGATCGAGCCAATCACCGGCAGCCCCGCCGCCATGGCTTCCTCGAACGCCAAGGAGAAGCAATCCTTGAGGGTGGGAAACACGAACACGTCGGCAGCAGAGCAAACGGTGACTAATTCTTGCCGCGGGATAAATCCGAGGAGTTTGACATTCGTTAGACCCGCCTCGGCGATTTCCGCTTCCAAAAACTTTCGATCAGACCCCGCTCCGGCTAAAACGAGTGTGGCATCAATTGCTTGATCTTGGCAGAAGACTTTCCATGCCTGGACCAGATTAGCAATCCCCTTGAATTTGATGAGTTGGCCCACGTAAAGATAGCAAACGCCCGTGACGCCCCATTCCGCGCGGAGCGAATCCCGATCCGATTCGGGAACCTCATGGTCGAAAGTTTCCAAATCAAGGGCCTGACCCACCTCGAAGATATCGTTGCTGGAAATTCCCAGGGTTTCCAGATATTCGCGTGATTCTCGGCCGTTGCAGATGTAGGCATCAGGTCGTCCGCACAAAAACCTTCGTAAAAGCTTCTGTGACCCACTGATGCTGCCTTCGGTATGCGGAGTTCCCTCGCTGTAAACGATCAGCTTGTGCCCCGCAAGTTTCGCCGTTAACGCAGCCAACATGGTCCGAGCGCCGAATTCGTTCGAGAGCACCACATCGGGGCGAAATTTGAGCAAATCCGGCACGATGCCAATCGGCAGGTGGACTTCCTTGTCGACAAGGCAGACTTGATCGTTGCCAAAGCGTTGCCGTCGCATGTATTTGAAGGAGTAACTTTTCTTGGTGGCGAAACCCGAAGTTTCCGTCACGTCCCACAGGCGGTCGAACTCGCGATCCGTGCAAGTGAAAACTTGAAATTCCCAATTGGGGGTCGCGGCCAATTCGCGATAAAGAGGTACTCGATACGGCGTATTCTCATTCGTCAACAGCGCAACTCGCAGCGGACGACGCTTGGTCGTTCTGGATGGGTTCATGGCGGCGGGTGATTCAAGTTGAATGCTCATGTTGCGATGCGCTGATTCTCTCTTGGCTCCACGCCACTTTGCTGCCAATACAACGCCATGATCCACAAAACAGTGTGTGTCCGCGGCATCGGACCGAATAACAGCGATTCCGTCAGCCCCGCGATCACAAGGATGGTCAACACCAGTGCGGGGAAGAGTTGCCGGTGGCGTAGCACGCCGTCAAAGAGGCTCAAATACATCACCCCTAGAATCAACACACCGACGATACCGGTGGTCAGCATCACGTTGAGAAATGTATTGTGCGCGTGATGCAACTGTCCCATTTCGTAGCTATTGCCGTTGAAGTCGTAGAGCGCATGACGGGAGCAACCGTAGCCATAACCCCAGAGCGGCGACTCGCCGATTTGTTTCAAAACAAACGGCCAGAATTCCGTGCGACCCGTGACGTTGTAAATTTCCTCTTGAGTTCCCGACCGCGAGGCGACCGTTAGCACGTCGGCACCTCTCACAGCAAAGAAACCACAGGCAAACGCAAAGAGAGCAATGCTGCTAAGAAGCGCTCCCAGCGCGGCGAGTTTCAAAACATGGAGCCGGGGAGCCTTCATCAGGATGGCCAGACCGATGATTGCCAACGCCGTGGCCAACGAAGTACGACTCTGCGCGGACGCAATCGTCAGTAAGCCGATGCTAATCGGCACGATCGAGTGAGACCAACGCATAAAATTTGATCCAACCAGCGCCAGGCTCGCCGCGATGAGCCACACACTTTGAAAACCGAGTTGCTGTGCGTCGTCGCCGACTCGGTATTCGATTTGGCCTCCCGCGACATAGGCCGAGCGGCCAATCGAGGGGACCAAATAATAGAGCGACCAAGCCAAGACGATGAAAGTTAATGTCGCCATGAAAATCGTCACCAAAATCTGCTTTTGCTCCAATTGAGCTAGCAAAGCGGGGGCAAAAAGCGTGACGCAACCCAGCACGACACAGGCCGTGGCGGCGTAGGTTGGTGATTCAGCAAATGGCACTGTCACCACGGCCCACAGACAAAACACCAGCGCCCAAGCGCCCGGAAATTTTGAGAGGTAAGAATAGCTCGCTCTCCAATACAGCAGGCCGTAGCAGCCGCAGGCAAAACAGAGTGCCAGTCGCATTAAAAGCTGCCAATCCATGCCAAAGGTTTCGTCCGCTTCCGGACGGAAGTCGTAGCTCGGCAGAATCAACAGCAGATACAGCAGCGAGCAACTCAACCATACGGGAGCCTTGGCAATCGCGACTTTTTCATGCAACGGCTGGGCGAGTCGTAAAGTGGCAGAACTCATGGGACTGTTCCTTCCGCCGTGAAGTCCCTGGGAGCCGAGATTCCGCGGGCATCCCTGAGGATCGCCAACAACAAGATCGTGGTGCTCACGGTGTAACCGGCCAGTGCTCCCAGTGGAATGCTCAACTCGGCCCAACGATCAAACGCGAAATAGATGAACACGCCCATGACCCCAGCACCCAAGAGTCGCGTGTAGACGCCGATGATCGCTTTATTGCGGCCTTGCAAAAACGACTCGGCAATTCGTCCGCAGCCGGCAATCGCGTAGGCCGGCAGAAGTGCCAAAGTCAGTGGGACGGCGCCGCGGAAATCTTCGCCAAAGACCAGCACCATCAACGGTTCGAGCACGACGGCAAAGGCCGCCGCGGCGAACAGTTGGACGCTCAAGATAATGGCTGATGTTTTTAAGATACTCGCTGGTCTTGCTCGTCGTTCGCGACGTGCCCCAGCATTAAACGCGAACAACGACAACGCGATGGGCACAACCAGCAAGAGATTCGCGGCTGGCACCGCAGCGGCATAGTAGCCTTGGGCGGTGAAGCTCGCGAGCCAGAGAAACAGAAAAACGTCGAGACGGTCACATAAATCCGAGACCATCACGGCCAGGGCATAGGGCCTGCCGCGTTGCAAAATCCGCTTCATGGTGGGAGCGGTTCGAGAGAGCGCGCTGATGCTCGCCGTGGTTCTTGAAGCGCGCTGATAAAACAAGCCAACCAGTGGTGAGACGACGAACAACAGCGCGACAATTGTCGCCGTATTGGCACCAGAAGCCCAGGCAATCCCCAGCAGGGCGGGAAACGCAATTCCCGCCGCAAGTCGGCTCCAATTGTAACGGCGGAAATCCCCCCGGCCATGATCGACGGAAAGCCACAAGAGCCGCACGTGTTCAAACGGCAGGAACATCGAGCAAAGCAAACAGAGCGGTGCCAAATATTGCTTTTCCGTGGGCAATGCGAAAAAGGCTAGCAGAGCCACGACGGCCATCGTGCAGAAACCGGTCAGTAGGCCCAACCGCCGGGTCGTTTGTACGAGTGCTGGCCCATCGTTTTGTCGCCGTGCTGCCCACCGTGCGATGGCATGTTGCGTGCCCAACAAACCGATGTAAATGAAGGTTTGCGTATAGAAGACAGCCGTCGCGTATTGCCCTCGTCCTTCCGGACCCAACATGCGGGCCAGGAAGATGCCTTGCAAGGTCATGAATCCAAAAAGCACGAACGAGGTGGCGACCGTGCTCAAGATGTCGCGAGTCAGATATTTTCCCAGCGACCTCGTCACCCCCGCACGGCAGCGGCCAGCCACGCCGACGCCGCTCGACAACTCCTGCTCGCCCGATACGGCGACATACTGTGTCGTGTTTGATGACATGGTGGAAAACTAACTGTAATCTGGCGGCGAGATCGAAAAACGGCCCCTAGCGGGCGCCCTTACAAAACAAAACCGAGGGAATGGTAAGCAACAATAACTTCACGTCCTGAAACAAACTCACCGATTGGATGTATTCGATATCCATCCGCACCCATTCGGCAAACGTGACGCTCGAACGACCGGTCACCTGCCAAATGCAGGTAATGCCTGGCGTGACATCCAAGCGATAGCGGTGCCAGGGCTCACACTCCTGCGATTCTTCGACCGGCAACGGACGCGGCCCCACGAGCGACATATTCCCCCACAGAACATTGAGCAACTGGGGCAACTCATCGATGCTCGTGGTACGTAAGAGTTGGCCAATCCGAGTCACGCGCGGATCGTTGGCGAGCTTGAACGCGGGGCCGTCTTGTTCGCTGAATTCTCGCAACAACGCCTTCTCGGCATCAGCGCCGACGCGCATGGTGCGGAATTTGAAAATTGGGAACGGTTTGCCACCCAATCCCGCCCGCTGCTGAACAAACAACGCTGGGCCAGGAGACGACAATTTAATCAACAGCGCCGCGATGAGAAAAACAGGCGACAACACAATCAGTAAAAATGAAGACACCGTGAGATCAATCGCACGCTTCCAAAGCGGCAAATTCGCGGCGAACAGCGTTTGCATCGGCCGGGCAGTGAGTCCGGAACTTGCCGCGGTGCCGACATTTTCCTCCTCGTCCTCGAAAATGGGATTGCCCTCGAGATCGAAGTCCGACGGGTAAACGTAAACTTCGTAACTAATCGTACCACCCAAGGCTTGATACTTTGTGCAGATGTCGCGCGCCACGACATGCGCGCCGGCTTCGGGGGTATCAGGGAGAATCACGCCGATGCGACCATCTTCCAGGTAGCCCTTGTCATCGGTGATTCGTAATCGCTCGTGCAGAATGCCAGCCAGTACGTGGACGCCCTTGCCGTCGCAGTCGCTCGGAGTGATCGTCAAGGCGAGCAAGCAGAACGGCGCATCGCTGCGGTTCGCCTGAAAGCGAGCCCGCTCCAGGAAAAACAGCAGCCTGTTCACCGACAACAAACTGTCGTGAGTGTTGTGGGACTTTCGTCCCGAGGATCGTCCGAGTCCGTTACTCAGGCGCTCCAAAAGCGTTGCTAGTCGTGTCATAGTTCATCAAAGTTGCTTATTCAATTAAGGGGAGGGATGAATGTGCCAGCCTGCCGAAGTCATTAATTCTGGTTGGTGTAGATGGCGCCCAACAAATTGGCACCGCCGTGTTCGAGTCGTTGTTTCACTCGTCGAGCCACGCGGCCGTCAACTCGTCCCGCTTCCACAACCAGAAAAACTCCGCCGAGAACCTCGGCAAACGCATAGCACTCGCTCAACTCATCAGCCTGGGGCAAATCAAATACGATGAACTCAAATTCGCTCTTAAGTTCGTCAAGCAGATCAACGACTTGCTGCACGTCGTAATCCGTGCCAAGTTGCTTGCCACGGTTTCCCACGGCCAGCAGGCTCAAGCCATCAATCGTGGTAGTTTGTAAAGCATCGCCCAATAATGCCGAGCCGCTCAGCACGTCGGTCAGGCCGACAGACGTCATTACACCGAGACTCTTGGCTATGCTGGGGGACTTGGTGTTGGCATCCACGAGCAAGACCCGGCGATGGCCGCTGCGCGCCGCGATAATCGCTAAATTAATCGCAATCGTGGTGGCGCTCGCGTCGGGACTACAACTGGTGATTCCGACTGAGTAAGACTGAGTATCGCGGCCCGACCGCTGGGCTTGCACGCAGCGCAAAAGAGCCGAGTAGTAGTCAGCCAATTCTTTCATCGAATCAACGAAGGCCTCATTCCGAAGATCTTGGGTCGGAGCGCCATTCATTTTGCTGGCTGTAATGTTGGAAATCATCGCCATGGTTCGCTCAGTTCATCAAAATGGTGTTGCGGGCTCTAGCTGGCAAAGTGACGACCACGGGAATCCCGAGTTCCTCCTCGACTTCATAAGGCGTGCGCATGACGCGGTTGTTCAGCTCCGCGAGAATCGCCACGCTGACCGCTCCCACACAGGAAAGCAAGAAGCCAGCTAGCAGCACGATGGCCTTCTTCGGACTGACGGGCTTCTCAACCAGCGTGGCAGGTTGCGAAACATTGAGATTCGAAATGTGCTCGTCGTCGAGCGATTGCCGAATACGGGCTTGCTCGAGCTTTTGGGCGTAGGTTCGGTAGTTGGCGTCCGCCAAAGACACCTCGCGGCTCAGGTCATTGAGCTTCAATTCGTTCGAGTTGACGATTTTCAATTCTTCCTGGGCACGGGCCGATTCTTTTTCTAAGTTTGCAAGGCGAGCCTCCAGGGAATCCGCTGATGCCTTCTCGACGAGCAATTCGACTTGTAGCTTCTGGACCGAGGGATTGACGGCCGTCGTGGAGTAAGTCCGCGAATCGTCCTGGCCGTCCATGATCTGCTTGGCGTCACGGACTTTCTGTTGCGCGGCAATCACCAGGGGATGCTCGGCGGTGTACTTGGAGAGCAATTCCTTTTCCTGAATCTCTAAGGCGTAAAGTTGCTGCCGCATGTTGTCACCGGCTACGTTCGGCATCCCATCCACTTCTTGGGCCGTGATGCGAGCAGGTAGTGCGGTGATCAATTTTTCCAAGCTGGCGATTCTGGCCGAACTCGCGCTAGCCGAGGACTGCACAGTAAGTTGCTCGGTGGTGATCTTTTTAATTTTATCTTCGATGAGTTGTCGCTTGCCTTCAAGCGACGCCAGACCCATGTCATTCTTTGTGTCGGTCAACTGTTGCTGCGCGTCATGCACTTTGTCAGAAAACATTTCCGCCTGATCGACAAAGAAGTTGTACGAACCCGGCGTTGCATGGATTTTCTGGTGCTCCACGAGATATTCATCAACGAGCGTCGACACAATCTGCTGGGCTTGCCGCGCGGATCGTGCTTGGTAGCTGACCGAGATGATGTTGGACTTCTGCTTGGCGTAGATGGCGACATTCTTGCCCAGCGCCTGAACCGCTTTTTCTCGTTCGCTGATCGGGCCTGTTGGTTCAAGCCATTGAGCGACCGTAATGATCGCGGTTGATACCGCTTGTTTCAATGGATTGGGCGGAGCCTCGACACCCTCCTCGGCTGGCGGCAACAAGATGGCTTGCGGGCCGAGCCGATCCACCACGCGCTCCGTGAGCGCGCGACTCTTGAGCACTTCCAAAATCGAATTCAATTCGCTCTCACGCGACTCGTTGAGCGCGATGATCTGGCCGGTTGTCACGGTGGGATCCAAGGCCACGCTTTCCCGGCCCACGCGCACGAACAGCAGCGACTCCGATTCGTAGCTCCGCGGCAACAGAATGAGTACAGCGACAGACAACGCCAACAACCCACAAAAAGTCAGCAACGACTTTTTGGGGTGTCGCTTGAGGATACGTGGCAAATCACCAAGGCCCAAGGTAGGCATGTCTCGCACAGGGGTCATGGGTGGCTCCGTGGAATGAAACGTGAAACTTGCGCGGCCGCGATCCAACGCGAAGGGTTCTTAAAGCTTGGCGAATCGTGCCAAGCTGATGCTCACTGGCAGACCGAATTCCAAGCGGGATTGGAACGATGCCAGTAATGTGGTGGGTTCTGTGATCTTAATCGGACTACAGGAAATATCCAGCGTTTGCCGTCGAATTTCCTGCCAATTGGATCACAACGAATTAAGAAACAATTTGCCGCGCAGTAAATACACTATTCTCCGCATACTGCGCAGTCAATAGTTTCGAGGCCGCAATACACGATGTTTTTCCCGCAACGGGCGATGACGATCCAGTTCTTATGTAACATGATCCCGGCAGTCCCTGCAGATTTATCCAAATTCTGCAAAACCTTATACGATTCTCGCACTCGGTTTGGATGATTTTACTTGATGGGTGATTCCTTGAGTTGGGACGTGAATTCGTAAGCGCCCGAAGCGACATGGATTACCGCGAGCCCTTTTTCGGCAGACTTAAGCACAGCACCCAGTACGTTATCGAGAGATTCTCCCCCCTCGCGGAGGGAAGCGGGATCGTCGGTGGGCAATAGCAGAGTAGCGGTCGTGTTGGCGGGAATCGTGAGTTGTAATCGCAACCGGTCCGCTGCACGTTCCCAACGGCAAAAGATCGGACCGCGAATGGAATCGTAGCTGGCTTCGGCAAAGGTCAAACCAGCAACGGGATGCGGTTTGATAATGATGTGCTTGAACCCAGGGTTTGCTGGGTCGGGATTGATTCCGACCAAAGTTCGCACATACCAATTGACGCAGTCACCCATAAAGATGTGATTGTGCGAACCTTCGTCCGTCCACATTTCCCACAAAGTTGTGGCTCCCCGTTTGATCCACCAGCCCCAACTCGGCTGAGTTTCCTGACTCGCGATGCGGTAGGCCAAATCGACTTGTCCATGTTCGGTGAGCGCATGCAGCAAGTATTTCGAGCCAAGCACGCCGGTATCAAGGTGATCATCCACGGCATGAATGTTGGCGACGAGCGCAGCGACGACGCCCTCGGTTTGATCTGAGGGAACAAGCCCTTGAAACAGGGCGCAACTTTGCGACGTCTGACTGCCGTTCGAGTAGTGGTGCGTTTCGGCGTTGTAAAGTTCGCGGTTAAAAGCGGCTTTGATGAATTCCGCAAGCTCATCATATTGTTTGGCTTCATCAGCGCGACCTAGCAATCGCGCCGTGTCTGACACGATGTTTGCATCTTGGAAGTGGTAGCTTGTGGAAGTGACGATCTCGGGAGTCGTGGTTTTGTAGGGGACATAGTCGCCCAAGCCGATGCTATTCGTGCCCGTTTTGGCTTCTTTCGTGAGGTAATCCACGTAGCGGCGGTGCTGATCGTAGAGTCGAGTTCGCAAGCGGGAATCGCCGTAGTACAGATGCAGATAATCGGGAATGATCAAAAACGCGCTGTCCCAGGCGGGACCATTGCCCCAGTCATATCCCCAACCCCCCGTCGGCACGATCCCCGGCAATCTGCCGTCGGCAAGTTGCTCGTCGGCCATATCGCTGAGCCACTTTTCATAAACCGTCACCGCATCGTAGTTCCAGAGTGCCGTCTCACAAGCCAGGTGTGCGTCCGCCATCCAGCCGTTCTTTTCACGGTGCGGGCAATCGGTCGGAATGCCGTGGAGATTGCTGAGATAAGACCACCGCGCGTTCCGCCAAATCTGGTTTAAGAGCGGATTGGAGCACGAAAAGTGCCCCACATCAGGCACGGCGGAGTGCATAAAGTGAATCTTGAGATTGTCACGAGTGAGCGGCTCGGTCGCGCCGGTGACTTCGACATATTGAAAGCCATGATAGACGAATCGCGACCGCCAACTTTCTTCGCCCTCTCCCTTAAGAATATAGGTATCGGTTTGAAATTGTTGATCTTTCCCTTTACCCCAAACGTGACCAGCAATCTGGTCTTGATTGACGGTGCCGTCCTGATTCAGACGCTCGCCATATTTCATCGTGATCTTGGTCCCCGCAGGGCCTGAGATTTTTAGCTCCGCGCAGCCAGCCAGATTTTGGCCCGTGTCGAACACATACACCCCGGGCCGTGTTTCTGTCACTGATGCAGGTTCGATGGTTTGGTCGATCGTGATGGGGTGCATCGCCTGAGCGACCAACTTTCCTTTTGGCGGATCGACAAGTTCTGCCGCGTTCCAGGCAGCATCGTCAAATCCAGGTTTGTCCCAACCAGGTTGTTCGCGACGCGCATCGTAGGTCTCGCCGCCATATATGGTGTTGTAAACAATGGGCCCCTCATCGGTTTTCCACTTGTCATCCGAAGAAATGATCTCCGTGGTGCCGTCAGCGAATTCAATCCTCAATTCCAACAACATGCGGGGCGAGGCACGCCAAGGTGCTTTTTCAAAATCCCACGAGGCGACGGTTTGAACATTGAACCAGCCATTGCCGAGCATCATGCCCAGTGCATTGTCCCCTTCTTGAAGGTTCTTGGTCACGTCGTGAGTGGCATACAACACACGCTTGTCGTAACGCGTGTAACCAGGTTCCAGGCAGCGCTCGCCGATGCGTTGGCCATTGATCGAGAGTTCGTAGTAGCCCAAACCCGTGACATACACGCGCGCCCGTTTGATCGGTTTGGCTAACTTGAATTCACGCCGCAAGAGCGGCAGTGGCTGTTCAGCGACCGAATCGTTGCGAGCAATCCACTGGCCATGCCAATCCCCCTTGTCGAGCAACGCCATTTCCCAAGTTGCCGGCTCGCTCCACGGCGAGGCCTTGCCTTCCCCATCCCACAGCCGCACCTTCCACCAGACTTCTTGACCCGAGGCGAGCGCCCGACCGGCATATTCAATCGCGACCGTTTCATCCGACGCGACCTTGCTGGTATCCCACACATCTCCTTCGCTGTTCTCTAGGTTTTTTTCAGAACTCGACACGAGAATCTGATAAGCCGATTGACGCTGGTTACGCTCCGTGGAGGAGACAATCCAACTGAGTCTCGGTACGGTTTCGTCGATGCCGATTGGATTGGTGAGATACTCGCACCGTAATTTTTCAATGCGACAACTTGACTCTTCTTCCGCATGGGCAGTGAGGGTGGTGAGAAATAATAAAACGCAGGTTATCGATTTCATTGGAATTCGCCCCTAGATGATCCGCTGACAAACTGCCACCCTTGCCGCGCATGGGATTTTCTGCAAACTGTTGATAAGTCGATGCCGTGCTTCTCGGCAAGTTTGAAAGCCAAATCTCTTCTCATTTTTTAGAACATGCTTAAACATTCTAACTCGCTACTGCTGTTTGTCGCCCTCTCGTTTGTAATTTCTATTGATGTCACCAACGGCCAAGAAGCGGCGGGCAAGCCGCGTTGGACCAAGGAGAAAGCAACCGAGTGGTATGCCGAGTTGCCTTGGCTAGTGGGTTGCAATTTCCTGCCGAGCACGGCGATCAACCAGTTGGAAATGTGGCAGGCCGACACGTTCGATCCCGAAACAATTGATCGGGAACTCGGCTGGGCTGCTGCAATCGGTTGCAACACGATGCGGGTGTTTCTGCACGACATCTGCTGGCAAGAGGATCGCGACGGTTTTTTTCAGCGCATCGATCAGTACTTGGCAATCGCCGATAAGCACAAGATTCGCACAATGTTTGTCATCTTTGACGGCGTCTGGGATCCCGATCCCAAAGCCGGGCTGCAACGCGAACCTAAGCCGGGTGTCCACAACAGCGGTTGGGTTCAATCCCCTGGGCGCGCAATCCTTGAAGATGAAAATCGCGTCGCTGAGTTGCAACCCTATGTTGCCGACTTGCTCAAGAAGTACGGCAACGACAAGCGGGTTTTGGTGTGGGACGTGTTTAATGAGCCTGATAATCCCAATGCGGGAAGCTACGGTTCACGAGAGTTGCAGAACAAAGACGAGTTGGCGGCAAAGTTGGTGAAACTCTCGTTCGCGTGGGCTCGGCAAGTTGATCCCGAGCAGCCTCTCACCGTGGGACTTTGGCGTGGGCCAGCCTGGGATCAAACGAACGAATTGAATCTGGTCCACAAAGCAGCACTCGACGAGAGTGACGTGATTTCCTTTCACGACTATGGCGATCCGAATTCGATGAAGAGTCGCATTGCGCAACTCAAGGGCTTAGGTCGACCCTTGTTCTGTACGGAATTCATGGCCCGCGGTAATGGCAGCACCTTCGAGGCGATTTTGCCGATTCTCAAGGAGGAAAAAGTGGCCGCGTATTGCTGGGGCCTAGTCGACGGCAAGAGCCAAACCAAGTATCCCTGGACAACTTGGGAGAAGCCGATCAGCGGCGAACCCTCGCCGTGGCATCACGACATTTTTCACGCGGATGGTACGCCTTACGCCCAGCAGGAGGTTGACACGATCAAGTCGATGACACAGTAGCCCGCGCTTTTCCCACATCTTGCAACAAATTGATGACCAGCGCCGTCCAGCCGGTTTGGTGACTTGCCCCCACGCCCCGGCCTGAATCGCCATGAAAATATTCGTGGAACAGCACCAGGTCGCGCCAATGCGGATCGTCGGCATAGCGGCGATCCTCGCCATGACAGGGCCGACCGCCTGAGTCATCGGGGAGAAATAATCGCGTCAGCCGCGACGAGAGTTCGCAGGCAACCTGCTTGAGATTCATCATTTGGCCCGAACCCGTGGGGCACTCGACGGTGAACGAATCGCCGTAAAAATAGTGGTAGCGCTGCAGCGATTCAATCAGCAAGTAATTCACGGGAAACCAAATCGGCCCACGCCAATTCGAGTTGCCGCCGAACAAGCCGCTGTCCGATTCGCCGGGGACATAACCAACGCGATGCTCCATCCCGCCCACGCGAAGCTGATAGGGGTGATTCTCATGATAGCGCGAGAGCGCCCGAATCCCATGAGGTGCCAGAAACTCGGACTCGTTGAGCACGTAGCGCAGCACCCGCGTCAAACGCTCTTTGGAAGGGACCGCCAACAGCAAATGCTCGTGGTCGTGGCCGTGCTTTGCTTCTCCATCGGAGATGCAGTAGGAAATCTGCTGCGCCAGATCGTGGCGGTGCTGCAGAAACCATTTCAGCCGCTTTTTGAAACCGGGCAGTCGGTCGATGACATCTTTCTCCAGAACTTCGACGGCAAACAGCGGAATCAGACCAACCATCGAACGGATGCGGAGCGGCAACGTGCAATCGTCCGTCTTGAGCACATCGTAATAGAATCCGTCTTGCTCATCCCACAATCCCGACCCGCCGAGGTGGTTCATGGCGTCGGTGATCGCGATAAAGTGCTCAAAGAATTTCGAGGCGATGTCCTCGTACGACGGATCATCGGCGGCAAGTTCCAAGGCCATCGCTAACATCGTGGAACAGTAAAAGGCCATCCAAGCCGTGCCGTCGGCTTGTTCCAGGTGCCCTCCCGTTGGCAATGGTTTGGAACGGTCGAACACGCCGATGTTGTCGAGCCCCAGAAATCCTCCGGCAAACAAGTTTTTGCCTTGCGGATCTTTGCGATTGACCCACCAAGTGAAGTTGAGCAGCAGTTTGTGAAACGCTCGGCGTAGAAACAAGCGATCGCGATTGCCGCGGACACCCGTCATTTTGTAGACCCGCCAACAGGCCCAGGCGTGAACGGGAGGATTCACATCGCCAAAGGCAAATTCATAAGCTGGAATCTGGCCGTTGGGGTGCATGTACCATTCTCGCAAAAAGAGCAGCAATTGCTCTTTTGCGAATTCACCGTCGACTTGGGCCATCGGCAGCATGTGAAATGCCAAGTCCCACGCCGCGTACCAGGGGTACTCCCATTTGTCGGGCATCGAAATGATGTCGCGATTAAACAAATGGGGCCACTCGTGGTTGCGACCTTGGTGGCGACTCTCGGGGGGGAGCGGTTGATCGGGGTCGCCACTGAGCCAGTTTTTTACCACGAGATGGTAAAACTGCTTGCTGAACAGCAGCCCCGCGTAAGCTTGGCGAGCCACCCGGCGTTCTTCCTCCGTCAGATGCTCACGACTGGCCATCCGCGCGGCATAAAACTCATCCGCCTCGCCAATGCGGCGGGCAAACGTCTGCTCAAATTCCTCGCCGAAGCCCTTGTCCGCTGATTCTTCCTCCGCGACCAGCCGTAGTTGAATGGTCGTTTCTCCGCCTGCGGGCACTTCCAAAACATAGTGCCAAGCCGCTTTTGTGCCATGGCCCTGGGGATTCACGGCCTGTTCTTGGCCGTGGATTACATAATCGTGGAAGGCATCCTTCGTGTAAGGCGACGAATTGGCGAAACCGTAAATCCGCTCGGTATTGGTTTCGTTCTCCGTGAACAGAAGCTCCGGCGCGGTGCCGTTCGGAAGCCTGTCGGCCATCATGCGGAACTTGCCGAGCGTTGCCTGTCGCGCGACAACTCCTCCCAGGCCATCCGCTTCAATGCGGGGTTTTACTTCACAACCTTCGTGCGTACAGCCCCAGGACCAATTGTTCCGAAACCACAGCGTCGGTAGTAAATGGAGAGTCGCTTTCTCGGGACCGCGATTGGCCACCGTGATGCGAATCAGAATGTCGTCCGGCCCAGCCTTGGCATACTCGGTGGTCACGTCAAAATAGCGGTTCTCATGAAACACACTTGTGTCGCCGAGTTCAAATTCCAAGTCCTGTTTGCCGCGACGGCGATTCTCTTCCACGAGTCGCTGGTATGGAAACTCAGCCTGTGAATACTTATAGAGCGACTTCATGTACGAATGAGTCGGCGTCGCGTCGAGATAGTAATAGCACTCTTTAACATCTTCGCCGTGATTTCCTTCCGGCCCGGTGAGACCAAACAGCCGCTCCTTCAGAATCGGATCACGACCATTCCACAGCGCGAGCCCAAAACAGAGTCGGCACTCGCGGTCGCAAATTCCTAGCAGGCCGTCTTCTCCCCAACGATAGGCACGGCTGCGGGCTTGATCGTGCGTGAAGTAATCCCAGGCGTCGCCATGCTCCGAATAATCTTCGCGGACGGTGCCCCATTGCCGTTCGGAAAGGTAGGAACCCCAACGCTGCCAATTGGCAGTCCGCTCGTGGGCTTGCTGCAGGCGCAGCTCTTCCGCCGTCACCGAACGCGAGTTCTGCCCAGGTGCAAGCTCAGCCTGTCCAGGTTGCCTAGTACCAAGTGTGGCAGACATCAGTGGGCTCCCTTGAAGAACTGCCAGATAATCTTTGCCATGTGATGGGACAACATCAGGATTACTTGGGATTCTCTCGTATTCCTAGCTTACCTTGCCCAGGCGTGTTAGGAATTTCACGATTCTGCCCAACTATTCGGATTGTCCGCCTTAGCCCGAACAACTGCCTGCGACAGACATAGTAGAATCTTTGTAATTCCTCAGTGCTTTTCTCTGGATAAAGCGGCTCTTGTTCCTGGGAATTGTGTCCGATATTATAGAAGTTTCCCGTTAAGTCGGGGACATTCCCTGGTAGCTCAGTTGGTAGAGCAAGCGGCTGTTAACCGCTGGGTCGTAGGTTCGAGTCCTACCCGGGGAGCTTTCTGATTTTCTACGTCCGTAGAAGACCGTCCAGTTAACGCCCGGCGCCGAGAGATCGGCCCCCGGGCGTTTCTCGTTTCTGGCCTCTATTCGCAACGGTGTGCGACGATCCCGCGCCCTGATCGGCGCTCTCTGTTTCGACGGCACACGACCAGGGTGCGACAGGAACCCCGACGGTTCCTATCGCACCCTAAAATCTCGGTCCAAAACTCTCGGAATCTCTGATTAACAGTACCCTCAGAGTTAACAGGCCGGTTCCTTTCGCACCCTGGTTCGTCATCTCGATATTGCGACGGGTAGGTTAACCAATAGCGGCTTCACGCGACGCCGCTTCCAATCCGCCAGACAGCGTGCCCGTCGCCCAGCGAAGGTCGCTGTGGGCCACTCCACCAGGAGATGACCCATGCGACCGATCGACGATTCTTTCCTGACGCCTGACGAGCGTCGCTCCGAGGTGGCGGGCATCCTGGCAGCCGGCGTTCTGCGACTCTCCGCGATGGCGCTGCCGGCGACCGACGCGGCCCATCATCTTGCTTCGGCAAATCCGCAGGAATCTGCCCCTTCATGCCTTGAGGTTCCCGACGAAACCGTGCTCAGTGTCCACAACGGTTAACGGTTTCTGAGAACCCCGAGACTTGGAGAGACGCATGAATCTAAACGTCGGAAAGGAGGTCGCCGCGCTCCAGCGGATGACCGTCCGTGAGTTGCGGACTCGCTACGCCGAAGTGTTCGACGAAGCGACGCGCGCAGGCAACAAAGCCTGGCTCGTCAAGCGGATATTGTGGCGACTGCAATCGCTCGACGAAGGCGATCTATCGGAACGCGCCCGCCAGCGGGCGTCCGAGTTGGCCAACGACGCTGACGTGCGACTGTCGCCCCCCAGAGCCAAGCCTATGGCACCCGCGCCCGCGGCGCGTACTAAGACGGGGACGCTGGTGGCCAGTGGAGACGATCGATTGCCACCGCCGGGCTCGATCATCGCCCGGGAGTATAAGCGGCAAACGGTCCTGGTCAAGGTCTTACCGCAGGGATTCGAGTTCGAAGGCGAGGTCTACAAGTCGCTCAGCGCCGTTGCCAAGGCGATCACCGGCCAGCACTGCAACGGGTATTACTTCTTCCGCCTTCGTAAGGAGCAGAACCAATGAGCACCAAAGCCCGCAAGACAGCGCCGGCGACGACCGCCGTTCGCTGCGCCATCTATACCCGCAAGTCCACCGAAGAGGGTCTGGAGCAAGAATTCAACTCACTCGACGCCCAACGCGAGTCGGGGGAGAACTACATCAAGTCGCAGGTGAACGAAGGCTGGGAGTGCCTTCCTGACCGTTACGACGACGGCGGGTTCTCTGGCGGCAATATGGAACGCCCGGCGCTGAAACGCCTTATGGCCGACATTGAGGCAGGCAAGGTCGACAGCGTCGTCGTCTACAAGGTCGACCGGCTCAGCCGATCGCTTCTCGATTTTGCCAAGATGGTCGAGACATTCGACCGGCGCCAAGTCTCGTTTGTAAGCGTGACACAACTCATCAATACGTCCACGTCGATGGGACGATTGATGCTCAACGTGCTCTTGTCGTTCGCCCAGTTTGAACGCGAGATCATCTCCGAGCGAACGCGCGACAAGATCGCGGCCGCCCGTCGCAAGGGGAAATGGTCTGGCGGCATGCCGCTCTTGGGCTACGACGTCGATCCACGAGGTTCCAAACTCATTGTCAACGAGGACGAGGCTGCCCGCGTTCGAACGATCTACGAGCTGTACCTTGAACACCAGTCGATGATCACAACGATCAGGGAGTTGGACAATCGGGGCTGGGTCAATAAGCGTTGGACGACCCGCAAGGGGCCCGAGCGCGGCGGCAAGCCATTCACCAAAGCCAGCTTGTTCAAGCTGCTGACCAACGTCACCTACGTCGGAAAGCTCAAGTACAAGGACGAGACCCACAACGGCGAGCACGCTGCCATCGTGAGCGAGGAGATCTGGCAGCGGACGCAACTCCTCCTTAGACGCAATGGTCGCACGGGCGGGGCGGCGGTGCGGAATAAGTTCGGCGCTCTGCTCAAGGGTATTCTGCGGTGCGTGCCATGCGATTGTGCCATGTCCCCCACCCACTCGACGAAGAATGAAACGACGCGTTATCGCTACTACGTTTGTACCGGTGCGCAGAAACGGGGCTGGCACACCTGCCCCTCGAAATCAATCCCAGCAGGCGAAATCGAACGGTTTGTCGTCGAGCAGATCAAGTGCATCGGCCGCGATCCGACGCTGTTACACGACACAATCGCCCAAGCACATAGCCACGGAAAATCCCAAGTGGCGGCGCTGGAGACAGAACGCCGCGGACTGGAGCGCGAGCTCGCGCGTTGGAGCGGCGAGATACGCAAGTTGCTTCAGCAAATCGTGCCTGGCGAAGGCAACACGCCGGCGACAGCTCGGCTCGCGGACCTTCAGGAACGGATTCGGGGCGCGGAACGACGAGCGACCGAAGTCCGCGAGCAGGTCATTGCACTGAGCCGCGACATCGTCGATCAACGCGAAGTCGCCCAGGCGATGGCCATCTTCGACCCGGTTTGGGATTCTCTCACCCCCCGCGAGCAAGTCCGCGTGGTGCAACTTCTGGTGGAGCGGGTCGACTACGACGGCGCCACGGGCAAGGTCTCAATCACTTTCCATCCTAGCGGGATCAAAACGCTGGCCGACGAGTTGGCCAGCCACGAAACAGAGGACGCGGCATGAATCGGTCAATCACTGTGGAATCGACTATCCATTTCAGGCAACGTGGCCGAGGAAGCCGCAAAGTGATCCATTCTGGGGAGGCGCCGGCCCCGACGCAGCGGCAGCCCGGACGCGTCCCCCGCGTCGCCCGTTTGATGGCGCTTGCCATTCGTTTCGACGAGCACATCCGCGCCGGCGTCGTGACCGACTACGCCGAGCTCGCCCGCCTTGCCCACGTCAGCCGTGCCCGCATCACCCAGATCATGAATCTGTTGATGCTGGCTCCCGATATCCAGGAGGCAATTCTCTTCTTGCCGCGGACCGAACACGGTCGCGACCGGATCCATCTTCGCCAACTCCAGCCGATCGCGATTGTTCCGGACTGGCGTAAACAGCGAAAGTTCTGGCGGGATCTAACCGCTGCAACAGCCCCTGGGCGTTAGTCAATAATTGCCCAAATTGCGGCCGCTTGTGGGGGCATCGACAACCGGCTAAAATGTGCAGTGTTTAGTTCACGGGTTCAACCTCGCGGAGCATCGATGTCAGCGTCGATTGCGGCCGTCTGCAGGTGGAAGCATGCCCAACGAAGCCGACACCTGCCGTCAATACGTCGTTCCCCGGCTCCAAGCCGCCGGCTGGGAGAACGATCCGCATCGCATCAACGAGCAGGTGACGTTCACGGACGGTCGGATCGTCGTGACCGGGCGCCGTGGTCGGCGCCGGCCGGGTAAGCGGGCGGACTATATTCTGCGCTACCGTGCCGACTTTCCCATCGGCGTTGTCGAGGCCAAGCCCACTTACGCCACCTCTGGCGAAGGACTCCAGCAGGCCAAGGACTATGCCGAAATTCTGGGGCTGAAGTTTGCCTACGCCACAAACGGGCACGGCATCATTGAGTTCGACTACACGACCGGCCTTGAGCGTGAGATGGAGGCCTTTCCGACACCCGTTGAACTTTGGGCACGGCTCGCAAAGAACCAGTCGATCAGTGTGGGCGATGCGGAACCCCTGCTGGCGCCCGCGTACCACCTCAGCGGCAAGTCGCCCCGCTACTACCAGGAGATCGCCATCAACCGCATTGTGCAGGCGGTCGCGCAAGGCAACCCTCGCATTCTCCTCACAATGGCGACGGGCACGGGCAAAACCGTCGTGGCATTCCAAATCTGCTGGAAGCTGTGGTCCTCGCGTTGGAATCGTACTGGCGAGCACCGGCGACCGCGCATCCTCTACCTGGCTGATCGCAACATTCTCATCGACGACCCGATGGCCAAGGACTTCGCGCCGTTCGGCGACGCCCGCTGGAAGATCTCCGGCGGCAAAGCGGTCAAGAGTCGCGAAATGTATTTCGCCACATACCAATCCATCGCCCAAGACGCGAACCGACCCGGTCTTTATCGCGAGTACGCCCCGGATTTCTTCGACCTGATCATCGTCGATGAATGCCATCGTGGCAGCGCGCGAGACGACAGCAACTGGCGAGACATTCTCAATTACTACGAGCCGGCACTACAGATTGGAATGACAGCCACGCCCCGCCGCCAGGACAACGCCGACACGTACAACTACTTCGGCGATCCGATCTACCAATACAGCCTGCGTCGGGGAATCGACGACGGCTTCCTGGCTCCGTACCGCGTCCACCGCGTAGTTACTACCTGGGACGCCGCGGGTTGGCGACCGAGCCAAGGCGACCTGGATCGTTTCGGCCGCCAGATTCCCGACGAAGAGTATCACACCAGCGAGTTTGAGCGGATCGTTTCACTCAAGGCGCGAACCGAGGCTGTCGCGCGGCATCTAACTGATTATCTGAAGCGAACCGACCGGTTCGCCAAGACCATCGTGTTCTGCGTCGATCAGGAGCATGCCGACGAAATGCGGCGGGCGCTCAACAACCTCAACGCCGACCTCGTCCGCGACAATCCCGACTATGTTTGTCGCGTTACGTCCGATGAGGGTGACATTGGCCGTGGCCACCTCAGTAATTTCCAGGACCTGGAGCGCCGCACCCCGGTCATCCTCACTACGTCCCAGTTGCTCACAACCGGCGTCGATGCGCCGACGGTTCAGAACATTGTGCTGGTGCGGATCATCAACTCGATGACCGAGTTCAAGCAGATCATCGGCCGAGGTACTCGCGTCCGCGACGATTACGGCAAGCTGTTCTTCAGCATCCTCGATTACACCGGCTCGGCCACGCGGCTGTTCGCCGACCCCGATTTCGACGGCGATCCGTCGATTGAGACGGAGGTCATCATCGACGAAGAGGGCGAAGAAACAGGCGGCGAGACGGTCGTCACGCCCGAGCAAGAGCCCGAGGACGACGGAGGAGAACTGCCGCCCGACGACGACTACGGCGGCGGCCAGCGGCGCAAATTCTACTTTGACGGCGGCCTCGTTGAGATCGCCGCCCACCTCGTCTACGAGCTCGACCCGGACGGCAATCAGCTCCGCGTCGTGCAATTCACCGACTACACGGCCGACAAGGTTCGCACGCTCTACCGCAACGCCGCCGAGCTCCGCGACCAATGGGCCAATCCGGAAAAACGCCGCGAAATTATTGAACGCCTCGAAGATCGCGGCATCGACTTCGACCATCTGGCGGAAACCGCCAATCAGCCCGACGCCGACCCGTTGGACCTGCTCTGCCACTTGGCGTTCAATGCCCCGCTGCGCACGCGGCGTGAACGGGCTCAGCGGCTTCGGACCGACCGGCGCGACTTCTTCGACCAGTTCGGTCCCGACGCCCGGCAGATTCTCGACGAGCTGCTCGACAAATACACCGAACACGGGACGGCGCAGTTCGTGATCCCCGATGTGCTGGAGGTGCCGCCGATCAGCGAGCACGGCAATGTGATCGAGATCGCGGAGCGATTCGGCGGCGTCGAGCAGTTGCGACGCGCTGTCATCCAACTTCAAACCCTTTTGTATGCGGCCGCCTAGCGCGACCGATGCGATACACCCTGACCAAGATTGAATACCACGATGGCCAAGAAGAAAGCCAAGAAGGCTGCGAAGAAAGCTACGACGGCTGAGAAGAAACCAAAGAAGCCCAAAAAGACCCTGCCACCCAAGACGACGGCGCAGCAATTGGGAAGCCTGATCAAATCAGCACGCGACATCATGCGAAAGGACAAGGGGCTCAACGGCGACCTGGATCGCCTCCCCTTGCTTACCTGGATCATGTTTCTCAAGTTCCTCGATGATCGCGAGACGCTCGAGGAGACTCGCGCCGGCATCGGCGGCAAGAAGTACAAGCCGGCCGTTGAGGCCCCTTACCGGTGGCGCGATTGGGCCGCGAATAAGCAAGGCATCACGGGCGACGAGTTGATCGCGTTCGTCAACCAGGACGAAGCGACTCGGCCGGATGGCAAGCGTGGCGCCGGGCTCCTGGCTCACCTGCGGGGCCTCCAATCGACCAACGGTGATCGTCGGCGGGACGTTATCGCTACCGTGTTTGATGGCGTAACCAATCGGATGCTCTCGGGCTACCTGCTGCGCGATGTGATCAACCTCGTCGACGGCATCCACTTCGATTCGTCTGAGGAAATCCACACGTTAGCCCGACTCTACGAGTCGATGCTCCGCGAAATGCGCGACGCTGCGGGCGACTCGGGCGAGTTCTACACGCCGCGTCCAGTCATTCAGTTCATGGTGGCGGTGACCGATCCACAGCTTGGCGAAGTGTTGCTCGACCCCGCTTGCGGCACGGGCGGGTTCCTGGCCGAGTCGTTTGCCCACCTGGAAAAGCAGGGCAAGACGGTCCAGGATCGCAAGGTGCTTCAGGAAAAGAGCATCCGCGGGGGCGAGGCCAAGCCGCTGCCCTACATGCTATCGCAAATGAACTTGCTGCTGCACGGACTCGACGCGCCGGCCATCGAGTATGGCAACAGTCTAGCTGTGAAGATCACGGAGCTGGGCGAAAAGGATCGCGTGGATGTGATCCTCACCAACCCGCCTTTCGGCGGCGAGGAGGAAGCGGGCATTCGCGGCAATTTTCCGGCGGACAAACAGACGTCCGAAACGGCGCTGTTGTTCTTACAGCTCATCATGCGAAAGCTGCGGAAACCCGGCGCCGCGTCGGAGCGCGGCGGCCGCGCGGGCGTGGTCGTTCCCAATGGCACGCTCTTCGGTGACGGCGTCTGCGCTCGCATCAAGGAAGAGCTGCTCAAGGACTTCAATTTGCACACGATCATACGGCTGCCGAACGGCGTATTCGCTCCCTACACTGCCATTCCTACGAACCTACTGTTCTTCGACCGGACTGGCCCGACGAAGGCGATTTGGTATTACGAATTGCCGCTCCCCGAAGGCCGGAAGAATTACTCCAAAACTAAACCGCTTCAGTTCGAGGAATTCGCCGACTGCATCAAGTGGTTTCAGTTGAAGCGACGCAAAGCGTACGATCACGCCTGGCGCGTACCGGTCGAAGATGTGCTGAAGTATGACGCATCGGGCGCGCTGCTGTCGTGCAATCTCGACGTGAAGAATCCCAGCAGCACCGCAGCGCTGGAGCACCTACCGCCGGAACAACTAGCCGAGGACATTCTGGCCAAGGAGCGGCGGATCATCGAGATCATGGAAGAGATCAAAGCCGAACTTGTGGGGACGGGCCGATGAGCACGAACGGCATTCCCAATGTGCGCTTCGAAGAAATCGTGCGTCCGAATCGGCGCCCTTACGAATTAGGGCCTGCCGAAGACGCAAATCTGGTAGGTATGCGATTATATGGCCAGGGCCCCTTTCACCGAGAGTTGAAAACAGCCACGAAGATTCGGAAGAAAAGCCATTTCGTCATTCGAGAGAATGATGTGATTTACAATAAGTTGTTCGCCTGGAAGGGCAGGGCGATTGCGCCACAATAGCTAATCTGGCATACTTCGGCAACGTGGTGCTGATCGTCGCGAGAAGGACTCGCGTGTTGTGCGCCGCAGTTGTCGAGGAGAGAGGCTATGGCGCGGCTCACGGTAGCGCGGATCGAAGAGCATTTCGCAACTTTGTCTGACCCACGGCGGCGCGAGGGAACGTATCCGTTGGTGAACATCGTGGTGATCGCGTTGTGCGCGGTGATCAGCGGGGCAGACGATTTCGTCGCCATCGCGCGGTGGGCCAGGATCAAACGGGCCTGGCTGGCGGAGTTCCTCGACTTGAGCGCGGGCATTCCTTCGCACGACCGATTCAACGCGATCTTCCAGGCGATCAAGCCGGCCGAGTTCGAGCAGTGTCTGCTGAGCTGGATCACGGCGTTGCACGAAGTCACCGGCGGCCAGGTGGTGGCCATCGACGGCAAGACCTTGCGCCGCAGCTTCGACAAGGCCAGCAGCAAGTCGGCCATCCACATGGTCAGTGCCTGGGCCACGGCCAACCACGTCAGCCTGGGGCAAGTTGTGGTCGACGCGAAGAGCAACGAGATCACCGCCATCCCGAAACTGCTGGAAATCCTGGAGATTTCCGGCTGTCTGGTAACCATCGATGCGATGGGCTGCCAGAAAGAGATCGCCCAAAAGATCGTGGATGCGAAGGCCGACTACGTGCTGGCCGTGAAGGACAACCAGCCCAAACTCTGCGAGGCGATCAGCGACTTCTTTAGCGCGCAGTTGGAAGACGATCTTCAAGGCGTGCCGCATCGCAAGCACGAGACGCATGAAAGGGGGCACGGGCGCGTGGACGATCGCTACTACTATCTGGCGAAGCTGCCCGAGGAGTTCCCGCTCTCCCACGAGTGGCCCGGCCTGAAGGCGATTGGGATGGCGGTGCGGGTGACGGAGCATGACGACGGCCGCGCCAGCGACGACGTGCGTTATTACATCACCAGCCGTTACACCAGCGGTAAGAGATTCGCCGACGCGGTGCGTGGGCACTGGGGCATTGAAAACTCTCTGCACTGGCAACTCGATGTGACGTTTCAAGAAGACCAGTGCCGGGTGCGCAAGGGACACGCCGACGCCAACCTCAGCCTACTCCGCCGCTCGTCGTTAAGCCTGCTCAAGAACAATAAAACCGAAAAAGTCGGCGTGAAGAACAAACGACTCTGCGCCGCCTGGAACGACGACTATCGACTCGAAGTCCTCTGCGGAACATGACTTTTGGTGCAATCGCCCTGCCTGGAAGGGAACGTTTGGTATCGTTCCAGCAGAACTCGACAGAATGTTCGTTTCGGACAAGTTCCCGACATATGAACTTAACACCGCTCGAGTCGATAAAGACTATCTTCGCTGGTATTTCCGTTATCCGCCGCTTTGGGAACAGGCCAGACAGATGTCGACGGGCTCCGCCGCACTTTCGAAGCTCACACTGAATCCGCCGAAGTTCCTCGAACTTTTGATACCGTTGCCGGCTCCAGAAGTACAGCGACGGATCGCGGCGAGACTAGATCGCCTAGCCGTTAAGATTGCCCAATGCGAAATCCTCCAGCGTCAATCATCGGCTGAAAGCACTGCGCTCAGAAAAGCGACGCTCCGCGTGATGAGTGAGGGCTTTGGCAATCTAGGCTCGTTGTCTCGTGTCTTACGCTCCAAACCTCGAAACGGGTGGTCGCCGCGATGTGATAATGCGGATGGCGGCACTTCAATACTAACATTGTCAGCAGTTACGGGCTTCGACTTCACGCCCACCGCAATCAAGCGCACTTCTGAATCGACAAATCCAGGCGCTCACTATTGGCTGAAGGATGGTGATTTGTTGATCACTCGCAGCAACACTCCCCTACTTGTCGGACACGCCGCGATATATGCAGGAGAACCGAAGCCATGCGTCTATCCTGATCTAATGATGCGTCTTGAGGTTGATCCTCGCGAGGCTGATACAACCTTCGTTTGGCATTGGCTTCAGACGCCGCTGGTTCGGGATTTCATCGAGCGGAACGCGAAGGGCACAAGCCCAACGATGAAAAAAATCTCTCAACCTATCGTAATGAACATTCCATTTCCAGAAGACGTTCCCGTTGAGCGCCAGCGTCAACTAGTCACGGCTTTGGCAAGATCACAGCAGAGAATGGCGGCGGTGTCGAAGTATCGATCACAAGCAAATGCCGGAGTCGCCGCGTTGCTTCCGTCGATCCTTGACCGCGCGTTTCGAGGCGAAATGTAAAATGGCCAAGAAGCGTGATAAACCGTTCGGTCAGGTACTCCGCGAAGCGCGCGAGGGAAAATACAGTCTTCGCAAATTCGCGGCGCTGGTCGAGGTAAGCCCAACCTACTTGTCGCAGGTTGAACAAGGCAACGTGGCCCCGCCGACCGCCGACCGTGTCAAGCGAATAGCCGAAGCGCTGGGGGCCAACGCCGACGAGTGGATCGCCCTCGCCGGACGCGTGCCAGAAGACTTGCCAAAGATTATCCAAGAACGCCCGACGGAATTCCCCGAAATGCTGCGTGTCATGCGCGGGCTGACCCCCGAGCAAATCCGCAGGCTGCGAGATAATGCGGAGCGAATGAAGAAAGAAGGCAAAGACTAGCGGAGCAAATTATGGCCAGACGCATTGCCATGCCCGGACCAAAACTCCGGTACATGAAGGACCAGGAGTTCGAGGACGAGGCTGCGCTACTTTTGGCTGAATACAGCCGGCAACATGTCGCGGTCACCGCGCCGCCAATTCCTATTGACGACATCGTTGCCGATTATCTCCGGCTCAGTGTCTTCTATAAGGATTTGAAGGAGGAATTCGGCGTAGGCGACGTGTTGGGCGCCCTATGGGTCAACAAGCGACAGGTGGACATCGATCTGGGACTAGTGCCCGAAGACAATCCATCGATGTTGGGTCGATACCATTTCACGCTGGCCCACGAGGCAGGACATTGGCGATTACATCGCCATTTGTTCCAGCAGAAGGCTAACCAGTTGCAGCTGCTGCCAAATAACGTCGAGCGGCCCGAGTACATTTGCCGCTCAAGCGACACGGAACAGATCGAATATCAGGCCAATCGATTCGCCTCTTGCCTGCTTATGCCTCGCGAGATGGTCAAGCGCGCGTGGCACGAATGGCACGGCAGCATGGACGCAATCTATTTCGGCGATCTGGCCGTAGCTTCCGACCAACCGCCAACTGGGACGAAGGACGACCCAATCACAAGAATGCTATTCGAAGACGCGGCTCGTCCGCTCGCTGCGACCTTTGAAGTATCGCCCGACGCGATGCGGATTCGACTCGAAGACATGAAGCTTTTGCTCCGGAAAAGGGAACCGTCGCTGTTCGAGTGAACGGCGTATTTTTTTACACTCGGCGTTTACTGTTCAGCGTACAGGGACGCCCCAATTGCGAGGCTAAAGAATGGCCAAAAAGTCGACTCGTAGTACACATGCCTCAGGCACCTTTACCAGCGATGAACAGGAGCTGATTCTAACGGATCTGCTGTCGCTCAAGAAAACGCAGATCGGCGTTTTTCTAGAGCGTTGTCGATTGTCGAAATCGGGCACCAAGGATCAGATCCGGATGCGTCTTGATGAGGCATTGGTAGACGAGAGCATCTTGCTTTCCCAGGTCGTGGAGTTCCTAGACGAAGTAATCCCGTGGGGAAAGCAGCATGTCTGCCTCTATACGGGGCCGAAGACGTCAATCACCAACTGGCGGAAGCCGATTTGGCTTGGAGCGCACCTCAAAAAGCACAGGGTTGGAAAATACCTAAACGCCAGCCTTCCGCTTGTTCTGCCGGAGAAGATGAAGATCTCGTCGATTCTGCATAACGAACGCCGCCTCCGTGTCACGGCCATCAAAAGGCGTGATTGGTGGGAGAGAAATCCAGAATACGATAGATCGGATGCAACCGTAGCGGGTGACGACATCGAGCTGCGCGCGTACGTTCACCGCGTCACGCGCAGCCTGGTGGCATTTGAGTGGGATCTGATTGCCAATAATGCGATACTCCAGATCTCACAGTTACCACGCAGATTTGACTATACAAAGGTTGCCGAAGAGTTCTTCAACCTCATTGCACCGTGGCTCGACGCTAGCCGTTTCTCGCTTGTGGAAATGCGAGCCACTATCAAGAAGCTACACGAGCTGGAAGAGGACCGCCGCGGAGAAACTCGCTCCCATAGCATCAATTACCGGACGACCCAGGGAAGGCGATTCGAAGGCAAGAGCGCTTCGCCGGACGATCCGCTTCTTGGCGACGCCGTGATCGACGCCGCAATGGGCGCCGTTCGTAGCAAGAGCGTGGGGCATCTCGGTAACTTCTACTGGCTACCAACTAACGGCAAAAACACCAAGGGCAATCCATTAGAAGATGAAGTGCATGTGATCGTTGTCGGTTCCCACAACCGAGTCAATTTCCCCACCCCCAACGCTGAGGAAACGATTAGATATGTACTTTCCCGAATCCGAAGCCATAGCAAATGACCATCAAGGTCTACGGGGCGTTGTCGAACAAATCGACTTGCAGCTCGCGACCATCTTCGCGCCGGCCCCGCTCCGCGCTATGGATATCTCGTGCGCCATTGGGTGTGATACCAACCAGGTGGCGTCGGTTTTCGAGTTGCTCGCGGTGCGCGGGGTGCTGAGATCTGAGGCAATGGTCGAATGCGAGAAGTGCCAGAACCTAATGCCTGCCGTTAAGTTTCACGAGGCGTTTGAAGATGAGGACGAGTTTGCGTGTACAAGTTGCGGGCGTCTTTTTCGCGGCCGCGAACAGCCACTCGTCATCTACCGCATGACGAGTGAAACGCTCCGTCGGCCCAGACCGACGCTACCTGAAGCAGAGACACCACTCACAAACAGCGAAGAACCGCTTGGGGATCGGGCACAAGTGGTCCTCATTGCCATGCTGGAAATGGGCGCCATCGATTCCGATGCGAGACGCACCACCGAAGAGATCGCGATAAAAGCTTTCAGCAATAAGGCGGACGCCAACTCGCTTAAG
>JAWXAV010000079.1:0-53482 GCA_034439695.1 Bythopirellula sp.
CCCCCCGGTGAGTTCGGCAATCGCCCCGGACCGCCCCCGCCGCCAGACGAAGGTTTCTAGTGACAATTTCAAAAAACCGGACGCTAGTGCGTGGCGGCTGATTGAATCAGCCGCAGGGCGCTAGCACTCGGTTTATGAAACTGTCTCTAGTAATTTTTCGTCATTCGCGCGCTTCACCGTCATTCCCGCGCAGGCGGGAACCCAGATGGGAAACGTCAACCCTGGGTTCCCGCCTGCGCGGGAAAGACTAAAACTGCTACGCAGGAATGACTGCCTGCGCGGCATCTTCGAGGCTGTCCATATCAGCCGAAAGCTCAAACACGGCCGCTTCGTACAACGAGTGGGCTTCGCGCTGCAGGGCCTCGACGTCGATCTCGTCATCCAGCCGCACTTGAAAGATCGTCACGCTTTCTTCCACGGATCGTTTGCACTCCGTGGCGAGGGCAATCAAATCATCGACCCCCAAATCAAACCGCGTCTTGAGCAGCGGCAACAACAGTCGCATGTGGGGGCTATCGGCCGTCCACAACACCTCGGCCAGCAAGTTGGCGGCTTTTAACACATGGCTGAGCGGCTGCGCGTCGACCGGGCTTTTGTGATGGTGGCTCACGGCCTCGATCAATTCCACGGGGAGCGCCCAGCCTTGCATGAGTCGCGTGCCGACCTCGACGTGGGTGAAGCCAAAGATTTCTCGTTCCATCACAAGCTGCGTCACGATGTGGTCGTCCGCTTCGCAAACAGGCAGATACTTTTCGGTTTCCAATTGGGCGAGCACCAACATCCCCAAATCGGCGAGCAGCCCGGCGGCAAAAGCCGCATCGGGACTCACCGCGGGATCGGCCTTGCGCAGGGCCAACTTGCGCGCCGCAACCGCTAAGGTAAGCGACCGCCGCCAATACAGTTGATGAATCGCTTTGGGGCAACCGTGCGCTAGCGCCTTGGTCAGCCCAAACCCGAGCACCGTCAGCCGCAGCGAGCGATGACCCAAGTAAGCAATCGCCCGCTGAATCTCAGTCACCTTGTTCGGCAAACTGTAGTACGAAGAATTCACGAGCCTGAGCACCGCCGCCGTCAGCGAAGGATCACGCTCCAAGCAGGCCGTCACTTCGGCCGAGTCGAACTCGGGATCGCGCATGATCTCCAGGATCCGGAGCGCGACCGCCGGCGAAGAATGGAGCTTGTCCAGCCTCCGCAAGAGTTGATCGATGGCCAAATTCTGGTCGCAATCGCTGGGAGCCACGGCACCATCTCGAAGGATGAAGACTCGAAGAACGGAAGAATTTCCTGGAGCACCATCCCAAGGATAGGTCACGTTCCGCTAGCGTGCGGCGAAATGCCGAAAATGGCGGATTTTACCGGAAAAAAAGATCTCGTCATTCCCGCGCAGGCGGGAACCTAGAGCTGACGCTTCTTCCCTGGTTTCCCGCCTGCGCGGGAATGACGGCATCATAACACTTGTCTGGACAACTATTGTTCAACCGCCTAAAATGCCAGCATGAGAACCCAACGTGCTAGCACCACCCGCAAGGCTCCCGATTTCGATTCCCTCGAACAAGAGGCGTTTCTCAACGTGTGGCGGACCTATGACCGCCTCCGCACGCTCGAAGACGAGCTTTTCAGCCAGTTTGAGCTCACCCCCCAGCAATACAACGTCCTGCGGCTGTTACAAACCGTGCATCCCGACGGTTATCAAACACTCCAATTGGCCGGGCGGCTCGTGTCGCGCGCTCCCGACATTACCCGCATGATCGACAAACTCGCCGAACGCGGCTTGGTCGAACGATTGCGACGCGAAGAAAACCGGCGCGTCGTTGAGGTAAGCATCACCGAATCGGGCTTGGCCTTGCTCGCACAAATCAATGAACCCTTGCACGAGTGCCATGCAGGCCAATTGGGACACATGTCAGCCGTTGATCTCAAGCAACTCTGTACCTTATTGCGAAAAGCCCGTGCCCCTCACGAATCAACAGACAGTCATTGGCAATAGTTAGCCAGCATCGTCCCGATGCCGTAAACAAAAGCGTCCCGATGCCGTGAACGCCGAGAACACGAGGAATCACACATGGTCGCAACATCAAAAAACAATCCCGATGTCATCGTCATCGGCGGCGGACCCGCGGGTTCCACTGCCGCAACGCTGATCGCTCAAAAAGGCTACCGCGTCGAGCTTTTCGAGCGTGAGCACTTCCCGCGCTTCCACATCGGCGAGTCGCTCATCCCCGAAACCTACTGGGTGCTTGAGCGGCTCAACATGCTCCCCAAAATGCGAGCCAGCCACTTCGTGCAAAAACATAGCGTGCAATTCGTGAACGCCAACGGCAAGCAATCGGCCCCCTTCTATTTTTCCGACAACAAGCCGCACGAATGTTCGCAAACCTGGCAGGTCGTCCGCAGCGAATTCGACAAGATGCTCCTCGACAACGCCCGCGAACATGGCGTCGCCGCGCATGAAGGGGTCCGCGTCCGCGACATTATTCAAGAAGGTGAACGCGCGGTCGGCGTCGTGATTCAAGAAGCCGACGGCACGACTCGTGAAGTCCGCGCCAAAGTGATTGTCGACGCCAGCGGACAGAGCGGCCTGTTGATGAACAAGTTCAAACTGCGGGTTTGGGATCCCGTGCTCAACAAAGGCGCGATTTGGACGTACTGGCAAGGGGCCTACCGCGATACGGGCCGCAACGAAGGGGCTACCAGCGTGCTGCAACTCGAGAATCGCGAAGGCTGGTTTTGGTACATTCCGCTCCACGACAACCGCGTGAGCGTCGGCGTGGTCGCGCCGTTTGATTACCTGTTCGACGGCCGCTCAAATCACGAACAAACGTATCATGAAGAGATCGAGCGCTGTGCGGCGGTCAAAGAGCGCATCGCAGGTGCGGAACGCATCACCGGTTATTTCGCCACCCGCGACTACTCGTACCGCGCCGAAAAAGTCGCCGGCGACGGTTGGGTGCTCATCGGCGATGCCTTTGGATTTCTCGATCCGCTTTATTCGTCGGGAGTTTTGCTCGCGCTCAAATCGGGCGAGATGGCTGCCGACGCGATTGTCGAAGGGCTCGCCAGCAACGACACATCGGCCGCGCAGCTCGGCAAGTGGGGACCAACGCTCAATGAGGGCATCGACCGCATGCGCCGCCTGGTGTGTGAATACTACAACGGCTTCAGCTTCGGCAATTTCATGCGCGAACATCCCAACATGCGCGGCCGAGTGACCGATCTCTTGATCGGCGATCTCTTCACCGACAAGGTCGACGAAGTGTGGGCACCGATGGAGTCGCTCTATCCCAACGAAACGCGCGAGCCAGCTCCCTGGAGTGCGGGCACACCCCAGGAAGCCGCTCCCAATAAACACAATGAGCTCCACCTACCCGTCGGACCCCGTGTCTGAGTCTGCCCGCTTGCGGCTTAGCGTCCCCGCGCTCCTCCTCGTCATTCCCGCGCAAGCGGGAATCTAGTTCTTCACCGCCGCCGTCTGGATTCCCGCCTGCGCGGGAAAGACGGAACTGCCTAGCGCTGCGCCAGCATCGCGGGATCCTTCCCATCGACCCACGGCCCTTCCAGATTTTGATAATCGGGATCGACCAACGTGCTGCCCGTGTCGCCCGCTTTCCAACCGGCGATGTGGCGGGCCTTGCCACGCTCGTGCGAAATCTTTTCCCATTGGTTCGCCCAATCGGCATTCCCTTCGCTGATCGTGTTGGTCGCGGCATCGAACTGGAACACCTTCCCTTCACGATAACTCCGCGCGCCCAAATTCACGGTCACAATCGCCGCCGCCCCTAAATCGGGCGGGCAATTCACCTTGTCCGGAGTCCCCGCAATACAGCAATCGACGAAGTTCTTTTGGTGATCGTAAGTGCTGTCTTTAGCAATCTTCCCGACGTCGAAGTGGTTGTCCTTGATCTTGCTGTTGAGCGTCACCTGCGGACGTTCGGCCACCAAGTCGAAACCTTCAAACTCTTCGCCGTTGCCGAACACGAGTGAACCAAAATGCCCGCGAATGAGTTGCTTGATCGGCGTGTTAGCGCACGACATGGTCGCGGTAATCAAGCCTTGCACACCCTCATCGTAATCGGCAACCACCGTCGCCACGTCCGGCACATCGCGGCCATCGTATTCCAAGAAAATACCGCCCGAACCTACCACCCGACGCGGGAACCGCAAGCCGGTAGCCTTGAGCATCGAGGTTGTGCGATGCACAAACAGGTCGGTGTACATGCCCGAACCATACGGCCAGAAGCGCCGCCACTGCGCAAAAATCGCGCGATCAAAAGGCACCTCGGGCGACAAACCTTCCTCCACGCCGAGCCACGACTTCCAGTTGATCGTCTGCGGGGTCATGTCTTTTTCGAGTGGATAATAACGCCATTGTCCCACGTTCGAGTTGCGGAAAAACTCGGTCTGGAACATCAGCACCTTGCCGATGTCGCCACTGCACAACAACTCATTGGCCTTGGCCCACACCGGCAGGGCTGTCGATTGCACGCCCACCTGCATCACCTTGCCGGTATCCTTCCACGCCTTCACCACGTCGAACGCTTCCTGAATCGTGTGCGTCATCGGCTTTTCGCAATACACATGCTTGCCGGCATTGAGCGCGTCAATCGTCTGCTTGGCGTGCCAGTGGTCCGGCGTGCCGATGCAGACCGCGTCGATGTCTTTGTCGGCGAGTAAATCGCGATAGTCGTCGTAACGCTTCGGCTCCTTGCCGGTTTCCTTTTTGATCAGTTCAAATGCTTTATCAGCGTTGTTTTTATAGACGTCGTTCACCGCCACAAGCTCGATGGCGGCACCGTCCTTAAACAACTGACACAAGGGACCGACGTGTCCGGACAAACCGCGGCCACCAGGACCAATGAACCCAATGCGGAGCCGCTGGTTGGCACCAGCAACTTGAGCGGAGGCGGGAGCGGCGATCGCGCCGACTGCCCCAACCATGGCGGCAGTCGTGGCACCTTTCCGAATGAACTCGCGCCGGGTGAAATTGTTGTCGTGATTCATAGAAAATCGTTCTCCATCAAAAATGGTGTTGTCAGCCGCAACCCCCGGAACAGCGCGGCAAAAGGTAAGAAGACAGATCGGCAGGATTAGCCACACCTTGTCCGCCTAGGCTGGCAACCAAAGCCCGCCTCGGCTGGCAAGAAAAGCGTGTCCCCGAATTTTAGACAATCCGAGGCGGGAAGGAAATCGCCCAAGAAAAATTGGTGTTTCGGGGATTTTCGGGCTGCCCTTGGGGTGCCACGGGCTTGCCCGTGTCTTATTGGCGAGGCTTTTGCGGCATCTCCCTGCGTTGACTGGCCAAACTCGATTGTCGTTGAAAAGGAGCCCTTATCGATCAACAAGTTGGACCACTTGACTCCACTGCTGTTCAAAACACTGGCAAGCCAGTGGCACCCGGCGAGGCAGACAACCTACAGATTCACAAACCCAAAGCAATAAAAACCCACCGATTGCAGTGGATCGCCCGGCAAGGTGTCGTTGATCGCGCTGGCGATGCTGTCGCGCAGCGTGTTGAGCGAGGGCTCTTGAATTTCCTGCATTTTCATCTGCCGCACCACCAACAAGAGGCGGTTTTGCAGGTCGGGACCATTTTTTTCGAGCGTCTGTTGCACGAGCTTGAGATCGCGGTTGGCAACTTGGCCAAACGCCCGGAAATGGATTTCCGCCCGCTTCCGCTCGGTGTAAGGACCGGGGAGCGTGATGCGGAATTCCCCCAAATCGACTTCTTCCAGCCGCGCACGCACCGCCACCGCCCGCCGCGCCTCGACCAACGCCTTGGCATCGTAGCAACCCGTGAGCGCAATGCAATTGGCCGCGCAGCCGATCAGCAACACGAAGCGGACAGTGATGAACTGAGATAACAAGTTGTTTGTCGACATAGATTGTAGGCCGGAACGAGTAACGCGAGTTCCGGCAACTTTTACTTGGAAAACCTCGATCATGCCGGAACTCGTACAACTCGTTCCGGCCTGCGACATCAAATCTCGGCAATCGCACCGTGCTGCTACAGTCGTCAGACCAAGCATAATCGTTCGGTTCCACGACGGGCGCACAGCATCCCAGCAAAACTATAGGTTGAGTTTCGTGGCTGGGCGTGACCTATGTTTTTGTGGCAGATTTCACGTCTTTTGCCACCTCCACAATAACAGTCCCGCCATGAAAACCTTCACCCACGCACAACCGAGTTGGCACTCGTGCCAAATGTTCGTCGCCACATGCCTGGCGCTGGCGATCCTGTTGCTCGTCGGTTGTGGCAAAGCCGAGGTCAATGAGTTTGATTCCTATTTGGATCAACTCGACGTCGACGCCTCACTCGACTCCGCGGAAGAAATCGTCCTCGGCACCTACAATATCGCCAGCGCGTTGCCCAAACCGGAGTCCCCTGCTTCAGACGAAGAGGAGGACGAAGAGAATGAACCCCTGTGGGTGCAGGTACGTTTCGAGTTGTACGCGATTGTCGCGCCCGAAGACAAGAAAGCCGTCGCCGCTGCCTGCGAACGACATCGCGGCATGTTGGACGATACCGTCGTTACGATCTGCCGCGAAGCTTCCAAGGATGAGCTCGACGATAGCCGCTGGGCCACGCTCAAGTCGCGACTGATCGACGCGATCCGCCCGATCCTCGGCGACGACCGCGTGCGGCAGTTGTCGTTCTCCGACTTTGCTTGGGAGCCGATCTAAATCATGAAACGCCAGGTCACAAAATCTCGATCTCTCTGCTCGTTGGCGACATGCCTACTTATGGGTGTTTCGTGCCTCAGTGGTGCCACCGCCCAGGCCTCCGCCCCACCCGCGGAGGAAGCGGCCCCAGCGGAGGAGATCATTGACGGCCTGGAAGTCACCCTCAAGCTCGACCTCGGCACGATTCAGCTCATGAATGTCGAACCCACCCAAGGCCGTACGGCCCACATGTCGTTCGACTTGCACCTGATGTTCGATCCGCAGACCGACCCGCAAGTGATCAAGGAGCTAGAACATTGGCAACATCGCCTGCGCGAGCAAGCGATCGTGGCCGTCCGCGCGACCGAGATCCACGACTTTCTCGATCCCGAGCTGAAACGCTTCCGTCGGCAAATTCTCTACCGTATCAACCGCCTGCTCAAGGCTACAATTGTCACCGACGCGTTGTTCGCGAACTTTACGTTCTCGAATCAGTGAGTTAGCCGGTCCGCCGCGGCGGATCACGCTGCCGAGTGAAACGGGCAAGGATTAAAACAACAGACTCTGCCCGTTGGCGGAGAGTGATTCGACGTCGCTTATGAAACGCAACTGAGAATCTTCGGCATACTGTCGATCACGTTCAATCGCAATCCAACGACGCCCCAAAGTTTCAGCAACTCTGCCCGTGGTATTTGAACCCGCGAAGGGATCAAGTACCTTCTCATTAGGTTCGGTAAGAAACTTGATGAAAAACTCTGGCAAAACGGAAGGAAAGCGGGCGGGGTGTATCTTGTGGCCACGTCGCTTAGACTCTTTGATATAAAAGCTGTTGCTTTCATTATTGCCGCATTCAATCAAATTTGAGGGGATAGACCCTCCCTTGTCGTTGGCAAAACTGCCGGTGATGTTGTGCCCCGATGGTCGCACGGTTTTCTTAACCCCGCGCTTGATAAGCCGTTTCATATCGGCACTATATTCGTTGAGCACCTGAGTATTGTCTGCCTTGGGATGCGGTGTGGCGGACAGCCAAAAGATGTACTCGACAGAATCTTTGACCCGAATCCGCCGCACATTCACCCATTCCGCGGGGGCGGGCATTTTCGCGGGATTGTACCAAAAAAATTCTTGGCAGAGATGAAACCCCAACTCGTCACATAAGGCGAGCAGCAGTCGATAATGGTATAACGATCTTTGTGGAGCGCCCGGTGTCCATGCCCCACCAACGTTAAGCACAAAACTGCCGTTCTCTTTGAGAATTCGTTTGATCTGCTCGGCAAAAGGTAGAAACCATGCAACGTACTCGGCTTGATCGGCGTTGCCATACTCCTTCTTAAAGTGCAAAGCATAGGGAGGAGAAGTCAGCACCAGATCGACGCTTCCTTTACGAAGCGATCTCATGAAATCAAGACTATCGGCGCAGTATGCTTTGCCAAGTCGAGTTTCGTAGAGAGGTTCTAATGCCATGGCGGAGAGCCGAAGTGAGCCAACAGTTTTCCCAAATCATCATACCACGGTCGTAAGTCCTGGGAACCGGGTAAAGGCACCCTTTGGAACACGGCAAGTTTATGTGGGTTTTTTGTATCTCGTTGAAGGTCCAGTGTCCGGGCAAACAGAAAGTCTGCCCAATTGCCAGTTTTCTTGCCGAGACACACACCAAGGATGTGAAACTGATCGATCCCGTAGAGCCTGCTCGTGGGGTCACTTTTGGCCGCTCTGGTCTTTTGTGTTTCAATTTTATACGCGACTATCTTCCCACCAGAGCGATACCCTTCCCCACCTTCCTTGCCGCTTTCACGAATATTCTTGCACTCTGCGAGGAGGCATGACTTACCCTTCCTGAGCCAGAGGGAGAAATCAGGATGACCATCAAGGTCGTGAGTTTCGTAACGCTCTAAGTGCGCGCCAGCGAGTACGCGGATATGTTTCTCCATATGGAATTCAGCGACGGCGCCTTCCAGAGCCACCTTGAGTCGGAAGCGAGCGTTGACCGCGTCAAGCAATTCCGCTGCAGTCAGGCCGTATTTCTTTTCGAGCTGATGTTTTGCCATTCCTTGGCCCTTGATCGGTGATCCTTCACCTAAGCGGGGAAATCATCTCACCGCTGCTCGCCACTCGCCTCCCGCGCGAGCTCCGTCGGCCCGCCGCCTGCTTCCAGATACGCAAACAGTTGCCCCACCTGCTCCAGCGTGAGAGTGTTGAGTAGGCCGGTGGGCATTCCCGACACGTTGCTCGCCTTGATCTCTTCGATCTCAGCCTGCGCCAATTCCACCTTGGCACCATCCGCCATGAGCACCGTGACCCCCTCTTCGCCACGTGGCACGACGAGGCCCGCGAACGTGCGGCCGTTGGAAATCACAATCTTGCTCGCGTATTGGTCGGGAATATTGTGCGAGGGGTAAACAATCGCTTCCAAGATTTCACGCCGCTGAAAACGCTGCGAGATCGCCGTGAGATCGGGACCGAGCGTTTCGCCGATGGCAGCGCAACGATGACACTTCACGCATTGCGCTTGCTCGAACGCCACGCGGCCAAGTTGCGGATCGGCCACGCGCGCCGAATCGCTTTCCAAGTAGGCCAACAATTCTTCGTAGCTCCACTTATCCCCGGCGTTATCTTGAGGCAATTCCGCCGGAGGAGCCGCGGGGAAGTTCGTGGCATACCATTGCTGCCAGCCCGCGAGTTGGGGTTGCCAATCATCGTACTTCGCCGCCGGTTGGCGACCGGCCCAGTGATTCAAAAGTGCCAGCGACAACGACGCCCCCTCATCACCCAAGCGCAGCCCTTGCAGAATCACCTGGCGAAAAGCTTCCGGCTCCTGCGGACGCTGCGGCACCTTGGCGAGCGAAATCAACACTTCCTGCGCCACGCGGCCATCAACGGTTTTGAGTGCATCGACCAAAAACGGCCAATTCTCGCCGCTGGGATTTTGCGTCAGACTCATCGCCACGGTCGGCCGATCAGCGGGCGTCGTGCTGTAAACAGTCCGCAGATATTCAGAACTTTGAGGCTCGCCGCTGCGACCGAGGACCGCCAGAATCCCCACGCGCAACCGTCGAAAATCGTCGCTCTTCGCACACAGCGGTTGCACGCGGCCATCAAGTTCTCGCAAGATTTTCAACAGTTCCGTCGGCGGTTGCTCCGGCAACTTCGCCAGCACCGACAACGACGACGTGGGCCAACGCTCGCCCGCCGCCAAAACTTGCTGACGTTCGGGGAGCGAAAACTTGGTGAAAAAATCGCGGGCAAAGTTCTCGACGTAAGCCGTCACGCTGTAACCGCTTTTGACGGTCCGCGATTCCTCGAAAAATGTCATCACCGCCAACTTCGCTTGAATATTCCAGCCAACATCCAAACGGCTCGCATAAGCACCGATATGCAGCTTGTCGGCATAAGGCAAATCACCGGCGATTTGTGCGGCGAATTTGTCCGCCGCGCCGGGAACTTGCAGATACACCAACAGCCGCACCAATTCGCGATCCGTCGCGGTGTCGCCGCTTGGATAACGAGCCAGCAACACCTTGCCGAGTGTGGGGACTTGCCCGGCAGGGAGTTTCCCAAGTCCAATCGCCAACTGCGACACCCGCAGCACGTCAACCAACTGTTCGCCGCTGAGCACGTTGCCCTGCAACATCGACTCGCAACGTTTGAGCACCAACTGCGCCATGGCGGGATCACGAGTCACCGACAACAGCGCCACCGAGCCCCGGCAAAAAGCCGTGCCGTTGGGATCATCAAGCACCTGTCGGGACCAACCCAGCGGAGGCAAGCTTTCGAGCGCCCGCCGTGCGGCAAACGCGACGAACCGATCTTCATCACCCAGCAATTTCAGCAGCGACGCCGCGGGGGCCGGCGTGCCCTGGCGGATGAAGGTTTCGCAGGCCACGCGTCGGACCAGCGGATCAGCATCGGCCAGCAATTCGCCAAGTCGCGCGGTACATGCCACGCTCGAACTGGCGAACATCAACCTCGTCGCCTTCGCACGCATTTCGGCATCCGCATCATGCGTCAGTTGCAACAGTTGTTGCTCGGTGGGTCGCGGTCCAAAGAACATCATTAAGTCGAGCGCCCGCCGACGATCAGCCACACTACGCGCGCCATCGTTGGCCACGCGGGCGAGTTCCGTGTCCCATTGCGCGCCCAACGAATTCTTCACCCCCACGATTTTGGTACGCGCCCAGTCGGCATCAAGTTGGGGCTGCTTGATCGCCAGTTCAATTCCGGCCTCTTGTCCCGCCAGGGGCGTCGCGCCGGTCCAGCGCACGCGATAAATGCCGCCGTCGGTGCCTCGTCCGCCGGTGCAGAAATAAAGTGCCCCATCGGGCCCCACGGCCGTATCGGTCGCATTCAATGGTCGCCCGGCGATAAACACTTCGCTCTTGGCCTGATACGTCGCTCCCTTACGCTCGAATTTCAAGCAATGAATCCGCCCCGTGGACCAGTCGCAGCCAAACATCGCGCCGTGATACTTTTCGGGAAACACATTGTGCGTGTAAAACTCGACACCCGTCGGCGAGCCGGCACCCAAATTCACGGCGGCCGGCAAACTGTCGAGATAATACTCCGGCCACTTCGCCCAACCACTCCGCCAACCAAGCTCCGCGCCTTCGGTCGTGTGATTCACCCGCGTGGGTCGATACCAGGGTGCGCCCATGTCCCATTCCATGTCGGAATCGTAGGTGAAAATTTCGCCCTCGGGACTGAAACCAAAGTCATAAGAATTCCGCATGCCGCCGGCCACCAACTCAACCAGCTTGCCTTCCACGTCCGTGCGGATGATGGTCCCACCCGGGGCGGGAATCCCCACGGCATGGCCGCGCGGATCATCGAAGCGCGGCTGAATGATGTCCCCTTCATACGCATGGCGATACGGGCTGTTTAGCCCAGGTTCTTCGCCAACGCGCGCGTGATCGCCGATGATCACATACAACAACCCGTCGGGACCAAGCCGCACCGCATGGGCCCCGTGCTCGCCCTTGGAGCCACGCATCGGCACAATCGAGGCGATTTCCTCGGCCACGCCGTCGCGATCCGCATCACGCAGCCGATACAAAGCCACCCCCTCGGGGCCGTCGCCAATCGCAAACACCCGCGTTCCGAGCGGCAAGATGCCTTGCACGTTCATAATTTTGTCGCAAAAGACGCTGACCGAATCGGGCGCGCCATTATCATCGCTATCGGTAATCAACATGAGATTGCCGCCTTCGCGCGAGGCCAGAATGTTGCCCTGCGCATCGAAGGCCATCGCGATCAGCGAACCGACTTCATCATCGCGCATGAGCCGTTCGATGGCGAAATCCTTGGCAATGTTGAACCTCACGCCGACCCCCGCGATCACCACTTCATTGCCCCAGGGGAGTGCGAGACCCAGCACGCCGTAGCTTTTGGCGTTGACCCATTCCTGGTCCGCGAACTCGGCGGCGGTCCAATCCAAATATTCGCGGACGCTCGTCTTCCAACTCGCATTCGTGGGATGGCTCACATAGGTGCCGCTCTTCTCACGCACCAACACCCGGCCCACCAGCCCCGCCGTCCCTTGGTCGGTATTTCGCACCAGGATGGCCACACTGTTGCGGCCTTTCACGAGATGCGTGGAAATCTCAAAGACTTCGAGCTGCCGCCAATCCTTGCCGCCGCCGACCTGCTTGCCGTTCACAAACAGCTCGAACTCATTGTCGGCCGTGATCTGCACTTCGCCGATATCCGGCTCGGCCAGATCGAACGTCTTGCGGAAATAACAAGCGCCGACGGGAATGTCGTTCTTCGTGTGAGCGGGCGACCAAATCCACTCGGCACTGCCAAGCTCGTTGGTGACATTCTCGACAAGGTCTTGCCCCGCCAAGTTCCCCACGAAAGGTGTGAGCAAACCCAGGGCCAACAGAACGGTGCGTAGCGCCTTCATGGCGACCTCTCATTCCTTTGAGGACCAGATAACATCCATGTCCGAGACAAAGAAAACTTACCCCGAAACACACCGCCCAGGCAACAGAACATTCCGCGTGCTAGCATCGCCCATGAGATGCTGGCAAAATGGCCGCAAGAAGGCACAAGAGGGCTGACAAGAGAGTTTTGTCATTGTGGACGCCTCTGGTATCCCGTGAGGGATTAAATCATTCAGCCCAGGGTTGCCACAACATGAGCTCCGCGAATCTTGTGGCTACCCTGGGTAGTAGCAGCATCCCGCAGGGATGCCAGCCATTAGCCGGGGGTTGAGGAGCGACAGCAACGACACCCCCGGTTACGTTCCAAAAATAACATCGTCCGAGCTAGTCGCGATGTGTTCCCACGGAGCGTAAACGAGGACGAAATAAGCCGCACGCATTTCGGCCTCGATGTAGCGACTGTGGCACTCGGCGCGTTTTGCTCGGCCGATGTGATTTCTAAACCTACAACCGGGGGTGGCGACCAAGCTCGTAAAACTCGCTTGGCCTTACCCCCGGCTAATAGCTTGAATCCCTGCGGGATGTTCTTTCGCAAACCCAAAGAGCAAACAAACGCGGCCGCTGATTGACCACTGATATTAGCATAGTAAGAAAACTTTTTTGGTTTGCGACAACGAGGCCTGCTAACCTTAAAGTATCACTCCCAATTATCCGTGTTTCATCCGTGAAATTCCGTGGCTAGTCTTTTTCTCCCTTTTGAACCTTGCGTAGTAGGATTAATCAACTTCAGCCCAGCACCCCCGTTTGATCCTTAAGCATCTAACCATTCTGGGGGGTACTGAAACCTCAGTACCCGCATTCAGCCCATTAAGCAAATTAAAAATTGACAACTCGCGCTCCCCAGGCTTACAATCACGCCCGACGGGGCAATGCGAGTTCTGTAAGGCGGCTGCTAATGTTGTAATTACGTTTCGTTTCACTTCTATGGGGAGAACGCTCATGAATCGATTTCTTAGGGCCAGCGGCTCGGCCGCTCTCATCTTTGCGGTGGCACTCAACGCCGCAACTTCTTTGGCTCAGACATTTGGTGGCAACTTACTGCCCAACCAAGCCGCACCGGTGGGTCCGCCAGGACCAAACCAACTGCCGAAAACAATCATGCAGATTCAGAATACGGCGGGCGATACCGACATGGTGCAAAAGTATGTCGGCAACGCGGGTGCCAATGGCGGCCCCTTCCGCGGACAACCCACCGGCGGTTTCATGCAACCCCCGGTTCTCTGCGATGGCATGCCCGTCGGCACCATGTACTTTGAGTTCGGCGCCTACACCGGCAACCTCGGCGGCATGAACGGTGACAGCGGTGGCATGGTCATTCGTGGTGGGTTCAAATTCAACAACAACAAGAAACTCAATCCCGGTCATAGCCTCCGTTGGCTCCAGGCCTATCGCGAAACCGGTGGCAACAACACCACGACCATTGATGGAAACCCCTTATATCCTAATCATTCCCTAGCGGGTTACGATTCCTTGTTTTTTGACGCGCCTGGCGATGTGTTCACCAACGCCAATACCCCCGATAGCATCGTCTTCGAAGCGGCGCTCGTCTGTTTCGACAACGCCAACCCCATGGCGCTCCACGCGCTCGGTTCCTTCTTGTGGGGCTATAGCATCGACAAGGTCAACAAGACGATCACCGGCGAGTATGCCCTGATCTTCACGCCTCCACTCGGCGGCTTGCTCACGACCACGTTTACCAACGAATTTGGCCCGATGGGCACCCGCGGCATGGGCTGGACACTCGATAGCAATTGCGCGGATTGCTTCATGATGATTCCTGAACCCAACGTGCTGATTCTCGTCGGTCAAGGTCTGGCACTCGTGCTGATTGGCCGACGCAACGGACGCAGGACTCAGTGCTAGTTTTTTGTCAAAACTTGATTCTGGGATTAGCCGTTGGGCGCTAGCCCACGGTTGGAGCGACAAAAACCGAGGGCTAGCGCCCTGCGGCTGATGTGCTCGACCCCAGTTTTAGTTTTGACATAGCACGAGACTGTCTGGAAAGTAGTGTCACTATGACCGGTTGTTGGTTATTCTCCCTCGGCGCGGCGACCCTCGCCGCGCCGCTGGGGCTTTTCGCAGTGGCCCTAGCCTGCGCGCAGACAGCCGATGCCAAGCTGCTCGTCGAGGTCCGCGAAAGTGGGGCCTCCGCGCCGAGACCCCATCCCGCGATCATTCAAATCTTTGCTGATGGCACCATCAAGACGCTCAAGGGCGAACGTCGCGTCAGCCAGGAAGCCCTCACCAAACTCTTGGAGCAGTTAGAAAAACTCGGCATGGACCGCCTCGGTCAGGCGACCCTCGACAAAGAGTTCAAAGCCGCCGGCGAGATTCCCGCCGGCAAGCGCGGTGGCAGTGGCTTCATCACGCTGCTATTGTTCCGCGACAAACAGCCCGCCGTGCAGCTCTCGCTCAATCAACCCGATCAATTCGCCGCCTCAAAAGCCACGTCCGTGAATAGTTTCGTCAAAGCCCTGCATCTGATTCGAGAACTCGCCGACCCACCCCAGCCAAAGGCCGTAGGCCGCAACGAGTAACACGAGTTCCGGCAAGACGGCTCGGGAAGCACGTCGTCTCAAAAATACTTGCAATCTCTCGCGGCCAACCGGATACTGCAAAGTAGTAGGCACGCTCCGCCGTGCCGCAACCGCAATTGATAATGCTTTGATTTTTGGCGGTTCAGCCACGGCACACGGAGTGTGCATGCTACGATCACCGTTTGGCGACAATCATGTTCGAGCTTTTCGATCCGCGGCAGGAATATGTGGTGCGCGAGGGCACACTGCCGCATTGGTATCAGCCTGGGGTGACGTATTTCGTCACGTTTCGCACCGAGGACTCCGTGCCGCAACCGCTGCTCAGGTCGTGGCATCTTCGTCGCGACCAGTGGCTACGCGCGCACGGAATCGATCCCACGGACGCCCATTGGAAAATCCGGCTGATGGCGACGTCAGAGCTCGATCGCGAATTCCACCAGCAGTTCACCCGCGCTTTTATGGAATATTTGGATCGCGGTTACGGAGCCTGTCCGCTCAGAAACCCCTCTGTCGCCAAGATCGTGGCCGGCGCGCTGCTGCATTTCGACGGCGAGCGTTACCATTTGAGCGACTTCGTCGTCATGCCCAATCACGTCCACCTGTTAGTCTGCCTCATCGGTACAACCGAAATCGAGGCGCAATGCCAATCGTGGAAAAAGTATTCGGCCGGCCAGATTAACCGGCTGCTAGGTCGCAGAGGCCGTTTCTGGCAGGAGGAAAGTTTCGATCATTTAGTCCGCAGCGGCGAGCAGTTTGAGCACTTCCAGCGGTACATCGCCCGGAATCCAGAGCAGGCTCGTTTGCGGAACAGCGAATACCTACACCGCGTACGACCAAAGTAGTACGCACACTCCGTGTGCCGTAGCAAAATGTAGTAGGCACGCTCCGCCGTGCCGTAACAAGGAAACGCGACGATGTTAAATAACGCGCTGCGATTTGGCGGTTCAGCCACGGCACACGGAGTGTGCCTGCTACAAAGTAGCGCGTAGACCGGAGCGCGAGTTCCGGCCTACAATCTGAGACACGCGGAGAAAGTTCTACGGACGCTCGAACGCAAAGAGTGCGATCGCGCCGGCGACGAATAATCTCCATTCCACACCTTTAGGACACTACCCCGTTTCCCATTTCCTTGACTTCGCCTCTCCGGGTACTTAGAGTATTTGCACGGTAATTTTCACCTGGCCGGTGATGCGGGAGGGACGCTCGTGAATCGTAGTTACACACTATTTGCCTTGTTAATCGCAATGCTGCCTTGCGCGCCTGCCGCTTATGGCTACCAGGTTTACGCCTGGGGATATAATGTGCATGGTCAAATCGGCGATGGCACGACCACGACGCGGCTCTCGCCCGTTCCCGTCAGCGGACTGACTAACGTCGCCTCGATCGCGGTGGGAAACTTCTTTTCCGTGGCAGCACTCTCCGATGGCACGGTCCGCGCTTGGGGAGATAATGGGAGCGGCCAACTCGGCGATGGCACGACAACAATCCGAACCACCCCGGTCCCCGTTAGTGGTCTGGCCAACGTCACTTCGATCGGCGCGGGCTTCTATCATTCTCTGGCAGTGCTTTCCGATGGAACGGCGCGGGCCTGGGGAAACAACCAATTTGGCGAACTCGGCGATGGCACGACGACGCGCCGCAGCAGACCCGTCAATGTTAGCAGTCTTGCCAACGCTGCTTTGATCGCCGGTGGCGACTCCGCTTCCGTCGCCGTGCTCAACGACGGAACGGCACGGGCTTGGGGCAACAACACCCGAGGTCAAGTCGGCGACGGGACAACCACAAACCGCTCCATCCCGGTCATGGTGAGCGGTCTGGCCGGAGTCACTTCGCTGGCGGTAGGTGGACACCATGCCTTGGCGCTACTCACGGACGGAACCGTCCAGGCGTGGGGCCACAATACCAGCGGTCAACTCGGCGATGGCACGATCACAAGGCGGCTGACTCCCTTCACCGTGCCTGGGTTGACTAACATTGTCGACGTGGCGGCAACGCTCACTGCAAGTTTCGCCCTTTCCGCCGACGGAACACTTTGGTCTTGGGGCGCCAACAACGTGGGGCAGCTTGGCTTGGGAGATTTTTCCAGCCGGTTTGTGCCCACGCAAGTCGCCACCCCAGCGGGCTATCGATTCACGGACATCGCCGGCGGTCCAGCCGGATACCACATGCTCGCCCTCGCTACGCCAATTCCCGAACCAAGCACCCTGATGCTCGTTGCCCTGGTGATGGCGTCACTATTCTTTCCCTGGCGTAGGGTGCCACGGTGGGCTGTCAGCAGTCTCTTCCACGAGTATCGTGGGAGGAGATCGGGATAAACGGGGTCGAGAGCACTCCTGTTCGGCACGGTGGTTGCCGTTTGTCGTTTCAGGAGAGAGGACGTGGCGTGTCAAAGATTCAGTATAAGCGATTGTGATCGCGGCGTGTCGGGTAGCGGCCGACGTGGCAGTTGCGGAAAGATTGCCCCGCGCTCGGGATTGCGGTAGATTGACGCCATAGTGGCACCAGCGTCCTCGGGGGTATGTACGCCTGTAAACACCTCTACCCTCGCGGCGTCAAACGACTAAAGCGGAAGATTTCTGTGTAAGCCTTGCATACGCAGTGAAACGCTGTCTAGTAACAAATTAGCGGCCTTAAGAGGTGCCATGAAGGAACGAGCGCCACGCAACCGAACGCTTACTTGCAGCAACGCCGAGATGGCGACGCTTGCTTCAGAACTGTTGCGCCTTGCTGCTCCCTCTCGCCCCGAAGAGATCTTCAGGCGGATCATCCATCAGGATTTTCAGGACGTTCACCATTTTCTTCCACCCACGTTCGCCGATCTTGTGATTCTCGATCCGCCTTACAACCTGACGAAGAATTACAACGGACAAGTCTTCCAGGCGAAGGAAGCCAAGGCATACGTAACTTGGTTTGAGGAGGTCATTTCGTCACTGATGCCTCTGCTCCGGCCAACGGCAACCGTTTATGCTTGCAGCGACTGGCAAACCTCCACGCTAATATTTCCAATTCTCGACGGGCATTTCCATGTTAGGAATCGGATCACGTGGGAGCGAGAAAAAGGACGCGGAGCCAAAACAAACTGGAAGAATAACACCGAGGATATTTGGTTCTGCACGGTTGGCGACGATTACCATTTCGATGTCGAATCCGTGAAATTGAAAAGGCGGGTCATTGCACCGTACCGCACTAGCAATGGTGAACCCAAAGATTGGGACGAATCCGAGCAGGGAAAATATCGGCTTACTCATCCTTCAAACATTTGGTCTGACATTACCATCCCCTTCTGGTCGATGCCTGAGAATACGGACCATCCCACTCAAAAGCCTGAAAAACTGATAGCGAAACTCATTCTCGCAAGCTCGCGCCCCCAAGACGTAGTTTTTGATCCGTTTCTTGGTAGCGGAACAACCGCCGTTGTTGCAAAAAAGCTAGGTCGTCGATATGTCGGTGTCGAACTTGACCGCGACTATTGCTGTTGGGCTTTGAAACGGATCAAACTTGCCGAGATCGAGCCGAACATTCAGGGATACTCGGAGGGTGTCTTTTGGGAGAGAAACAGTTTGGCTGAGCAGAAGCCGCAAAAGGTCCGTAACACCCTGACGAGCGACCAAATTGGGCTATTCAATGAATGAAGCCCTCCAGAATCTGTTGGCACTGATCAAAGCAAACGACAGGATCAACGACAAGGCTCGCTTGGCCCGTGTCGTCGTCGATTCGTTAGGGTTGACGAAAGATAGGTCCGTCTATTGTTGCGCCGACTTTGCTATCCGGTTCAGTTCTTCGGCCAGTCGCAATTTCGGTAACACCGTGTTGTCCTTATCCAACCTCAGAAAGTACGATGATCGCCCGTTTATCGTTTGTCTGGTAACGCCAACGGAAAATCAGTGCTTGTTGGCCAACACAACATTACTCAAGAAGATCAGCCACAGTTCGCAGGAACTACGCGAGAACAATATCCGCGGCAGCTTCAATGGCTCCGACATCGCCAGAGAGTTTGAGGGAATTTCTAACTCGTCCGAAAACATCAGCCGCCTGTTCGACATACACGCAGGAATTGGCTTTGAAGGTAACCTCGCCCGGTTAGTCGAGGCGACAAACAATATCTCTCCAACGGGAATCAAGTTTGTCGTTAGCGAATCGGCGGCATCGGTAATTCTCGCCGCGCCCCAACGAGCAGAGAGCTTCGTAGTATCCAAGGAGTATGCCGTTCTGAAGGCGGAATTGGATGCCCGGGTGGACAAATTCAGGTCTGAAATCCTTTTGGCTGCGCTGATCGAGAATGTCAACGTCCGAGGTCGAATTATCGAATACATGATTGCTGGGCAGGATGAGGCATTGCGTCAGGAACTCGTCGCCGCTTTGAAAGCCGGCAACAAGGGTATTCCCAAATTCAAGACGGAGAATACGCTCGGCGACTACACCCGCATTTTCCCCAGTTACGACACCGAGACCGACGTGAAGACAAAAATCATGATACTCAACTCCAACCCGAAGGCGTACAATCTCGACAAGATGTTGGAGTTTCTGACGAATTCTCGGTCGGTGTTCATGTTCTACTTTGTCGGTGTCGATCCGGGAAAACTCGTGAACACAGTTCTCGTGTCGATGTTTCAGGAGAATCTCTTGCGGGCCACGATTCTGCTCAAGCACTGGTCAGGTCGGAACTCGCGTGGTGTCACGCAGTTTGAAGGAACGGCGATTAACGATCTGATCGTGAAGCCCAATGTTACGATCAATAAAGATGAGGCCCAAGCGTTTCTTCAGCAGGTGATCGCTCTATAGCAGCCAAGAACGGGCTAAGGAATCAAGCAAAAATAACTTCGGTATTTCATCACGACAAGAGTGACACGTCATTCCCGACCTCTTATCTGATCTGATCCCCAGGCCAGTGGCCGCCTTAATTGCCGCTAAAGAAAAGTGATTGCACCGCGCGTCCAGCGTAAACTGTCACAGTGAGTCAAAGAATTCTTGAAATCCTCCCGAAAAAAGTGCCGATCAACCCCGATTCAAATTCATCTTAGGTGTATAATACTATAGGGAAGCAATAAGACACTGGGATGCATTGAATGCTGCGAGAGGAAATTTAGGACTTTAGGAAAAGCTTGCTTCCGAATGAAAGGAGCAAGAAATGATAAAATTTCAAATTAAGCACTTTAAGGTGCGTTTCGAATTTATCTTGATGCTACGCATTAAGTAAATTTCAATCGCGGGCATGATATAGAAATTATGCCCGCCTTTTTTGGCATCTGCTGTCCAACCAAAACCATCTTGGTAGCCGTCCGGAGCGTAAACATCCGCAGCGAAATCATCGCCAAATCGTGTCGAGGAAATCACGAAAAACTGTAGCGCTGGCTCTGTCTGAATACCGTAACGTAGCCCAATCGAGCCAAATATTTTCCGCTGTAGAACGGCTAAGCGATTCAAACAGTGCGTTGCCAACTTCTAAATTACGAAACAGCACAACATCGCTGTTTTTCATGACCAAACAAAATTCGTCAACTAAAAAAAGAGCATCGCGATCATCAATTCCAATTTCTGGAACGTGTAGCATTTGCACTTGAGAATATCGCCATGATTCCTGAAATCGGTCGATTGCTGTCCATGGAATCAGATGATCGCGATATTGGCCAATGAGTAACGGGCCGACGGTCTTACACTCAAAGGTAAAGGTAAACCGGTGGCAAAAGACACCAATTTTATAATCAGGAATTTCAGTTCAGCCCACGTTGCGAATTCTAAGTTGTATCCCACACTCGCCGTCGCTTTCATGCCAAGATGGTTCTATATCAGCTCGAGCTAGCCTCTCGTATTCCACCCACAAGCGATCAAACAACACACCGACTATTCCACCAAGAATTACGCCGAGAAGAAAAGAGATCATTCAACACACCTGGCAACGGATTGAAAGTACCTGCTCAGGTAAATTCTCGTCAACAAAAGCGGCTAACGCCAGTGTCCTCCCTAAAAAAACGCAGTTGACTTTGCCCCCCAGCCTAATGAAAATGGAACTGCACCGAACCAGCACGTAGAAAAGGGGTCGAGAAAAAGGGTCGGAGAAAAGCTATCTTGGAGAAAAGTTGTCGGGAGTCTTTGTTTGACAAGAACGAGAAACGCGGGAACAAGTCTTATTTATTTCTCCGCTACCTCCCATTAATGCCTTCCTATTAGCGCCCATCAGCGTGAATCAGCGGTCACACTTTCTTGTGCCAATGTAGTAGGGGTTGGGGGCTAGGATGCGGGGACTTGATTGCAAAATTCATCGCCAGTCCCAAACCCCCAGATCCCAATCTCTGAAATGGCCAAAACTAACGGCTAAAATTGGCCACCCGTTTGTGATACAATCAGCAACGCGCCAAACTATGTGTACGCGCCGGTTCCTTGATAATTGGGTTCGCAAGGACTACCACTTGTTGGGGATTGGCTCCAAAAACGTTAAAATCGCGAGTTTTTTTCTTAGCAAACCACATCATCTAGTGGGTTTGGCCAAACCAGCTACTACCAGTAGAGATTTTTTCTCCCCTCCGAGCACACCTAAGTTTAATGCTGAAACAATATCTTGAGTTTCCCTATCTTGCCAAGACCTCCCCATGACCACCGCCATCGAAGTTGACGACCTTCGCACCTACTTCCACACGGAAGAGGGCGTCGTCCGCGCCGTCGATGGCATCTCCTTCACCATTCCCGTCGGGCACACGCTCGGCATCGTCGGCGAAAGTGGTTCCGGCAAGTCCGTCACGTCGCTCTCCATCATGCGACTCTTAACTGCTTCGGCACGCATTGAGTCGGGCCGCATCGCCTTACTTGGCAAAGACCTCGTAAAACTCCCCGAGCCGCAGATGCGTTCCATTCGTGGCAAGGATGTGAGCATGATCTTTCAAGAGCCGATGACTTCGCTCAATCCGGTTTACACGGTGGGAAGCCAAGTGGCCGAGGCGATCATTCTGCATCAAAAAGTGTCCCACGCCGAAGCAAGGCAACGCACCATCGATTTGTTCCGTGAAGTGGGAATTCCCAATCCCGAGCAACGTGTCGACGCCTATCCGCATCAGATGTCGGGCGGACAAAAGCAGCGGGTGATGATCGCGATGGCTCTCTCCTGCAATCCGAAGCTTTTGATTGCCGACGAACCGACCACCGCGCTCGATGTAACAATCCAAGCACAGATTCTCGAAATCTTGCGCAAGCTCCGCGACGAGCGTGGCATGGCGATTCTGTTCATCACCCACGACCTGGGAGTGATCGCTGAGATCGCCGACGAAGTGCTTGTCATGTATCGCGGTGAGATGGTGGAACGGGGCAGCGTGCTCGACATTTTCTCAAACCCACAGCATCCCTACACCAAGGGCTTGCTCGCCTGTCGGCCACGCCTCGATACGAAATACCGCCGGCTACCGACGGTCGATGACTTCATGGAAGTCCACCGCAGCAACGGTCGCCTTGAGCTTCGCGAAAAAAAGATGACCGACGAGCGGCTCCGCGAGCTTACTGCCGAAGGTCGTGGCACGTTGTTACACCCGCAGTCGGAACTCGCGGCCATGGGCCATCCGTGGGAACAAACCCCACGCGCCGCCGACACAACCGCCGTCGCGGAAGGAACGCGGCCCCTGTTGGAAGTGGAAAACCTCACCGTGCATTTTCCAGTGCGGCGGGGAATTCTCGGCCGCGTGGTCGATCATGTGCGGGCCGTCGATGGCATCAGCTTTCGCGTTTACAAGGGACAAACACTTGGCCTCGTCGGCGAAAGTGGCTGCGGTAAGACCACCACGGGCCGGGCCATCTTGCGACTCATTGAACCAACGGGTGGCAAAGTGCTGCTCGATGGCACCGACGTGCGCCGACTCAGCGGCCGGCAATTGCAACGCTTTCGCAGTCGGATGCAGATCGTATTCCAAGATCCCTACGGCTCCCTCAATCCGCGCATGACCATCGAATCCGCGATCACCGAGCCGATGATTATTCAAAGGTTGGGCAAATCAAGCCGCGAACGCCGCGATCAAGCGGCGGCACTCTTGGAAGAAGTCGGCATGTCGGCGAACCATTTGCGGCGCTATCCGCACGAATTTTCCGGCGGACAACGCCAACGCATCTGCATCGCCCGGGCGATTGCTGTCGAACCGGAATTGTTGATCTGCGACGAATCGGTCTCCGCGCTCGATGTGTCGGTGCAAGCGCAGGTGCTCAATTTGCTAAACGAAATCCAATACAAGCGGGGACTCACGTACCTGTTCATCAGCCACGATCTGAGCGTCGTGAAATTCATGGCCGACATGATGGCCGTGATGAACGGCGGGAAGATCGTGGAATTCGGCCCGTCGCAAGCGATCTACGCCGCCCCGCGCGAGGACTACACCCGCCGGCTGATCAGCGCCACGCCCAACGACGATCTGGAAAGCATCCGCCGCCGCGTGGCGGAACGTGAAGCGACGCGGTTGGTCCGTGCGACTCGTTGAGTCGCGGCTACAAACACCCGCGACCGCGTGGAAAGCCTGAGGGGACAAGGCTTTCGCACGCGGTCGTGGCTTGGGAGGAAAACTAATGCCACGCCTTAATGCAGTTGGCGTGCCAATGAGAAATTCCGCGGAAAAACGTTATTCGTAGCTTCCTGGGGTGGCAAAAAGGCAACGCACCGTGGATAAAATTGAAACCTGCAATAGGAGCAAGAAAGCCCTATCAGCTATCAGTTTGGGAATTTAGGCAAACTAGACATGGCTAGACGAATTTTTTTATACAACCAGACTGACAAAACATCGTCACAAGTTTGCAAAAGTCCAGTACGAATCCCCCATCTTGGGGACAACGGCCTATTGGAAATTTTATTGAATCTCAAGTGATATCACTTGATTTGTTGCCAAAGTCGTGCTCAGATTGCGATTGGCCGCAAGGATCGTGTTACGCGGCAGTCCCAAGTAGGATTGGCTACTAAGCACGGTGACATCTAGGAGCGCCTAATGAAAAAGATCCTTGGTTCGTTTTCACTTGCAATCATTCTTTGTTTCAGTCAGTTCGCCTCGGCTGGAACCATCTCTCCGGGAATTTTTGAGCTCTTCAATCACCCCGATGGAAATGCCGATGTGCCTGGACCCTACGGCCTTCGGCTTGATTATCTTCCTCCTCCAGGCCACGGTCCCACTTACGACGTGGAAGCCGATGCTTCACCAGTAACCCTGACGTGGTATCTCGATGGCACGGCCGTGATCGAAGGTCGCATCAAGAACAACGCCTCGGGTGAGTTTTGGAAAGTGACGTACTCCATGTCCGGCCTCACGGAAGGACCAAGCGGTTTCTCTGCGGCGGCAGGATCAGGCTCCCTAATGTACGACGATGTGGGCGTGCCCAAACCCGACATCTTGCTGGCAGGTGACTTCAGCATGATGGGTACGGTGTTCGATTTTTTCGCGGATGGCTATCGACTGCCTCCTGCGGAAAGCATGACCACCGTGGGTCGGGGCTGGCTGCTACCTTCGACGATTGGCCCTCATAACGACTGGCTCGTGATTGGAGTGCAAACAACGATTTTTATGATCCCCGAACCAGCAACCTTGGCCTTGCTAATCGTCTCGATCTCCGCAATTCAGTTGCGGCGACGCGGGACTGTGTGAGAAAGAGAAAAAGATTTGCGAACTACGAAGTCCTGTGGCATTCTTAAATCGAAGGTGCCGCAGGCTTTTTTTTGCGCAATCGGTCACTTCGCGCTGACTTGAATCACCGGCGTCGCGGCGCTGGCACCCAACACAATGTCATTGGCGTGGCGGCCAGCGGCGGGTTGGCCGTCGTCGTTGAGAAACCAATGATCGCGCTTGGCTTTGCACTTGCACTGTGTGCAGTACTTGGAACTTAAATCCTGAAAGAGGACATTCTGTCCGCAGCCGCCATGGTTGGCACTTTGAAAGCCCGCGATCGCTGAACTGGGGGCGTCGGCCAAAAGCGGCACGAAGCGGCTGCCACTGAAGTAGACCTGATGGACTTGACCCGTTTTGTCTTGATAGCCGAGCGTGTAGGCGTAATCTCCGGCCATGTGCTTGCGGAGTTGCTCGCGTTGGGCCCCAGAGGCAGCCAGATATTCATCACGAGTTGGAATGCGAATCACCACGCAGCCATTGTCCACGCGCTCAGCAAGTTCCGACGAAGGGCAGACGACCAATTGCGAGAGTTCATTGCGCGTGAGCACTCCGTTGTCGGCCAATGTGACCACAAACGCGCCAGCATTCTCACCCACCTCAATGCGCGGCAGCCCTTGATTGAACCGCAACGAGTACTCCATCAAAGCCGCACCAAGTTGGTGCATGTTGTTCTGACAGGTAAGACGGCGCGCGACGTCGCGATTAACTCGCAAGGCCGGCATCATCAAGGCACCCAATGCGACCAGCACACAGGCTCCAGCAGCGAGATCGATGACTGACCAGCGTTTGCGACCGGTGAGAGGATCGCGACTCTCACTTAGAAACTTGCCGCCGGACTGGCTACAGAGGGCTTTGGATTTTTGAATCGCTCGATCCACGAAGCAGCAGGTCCGCGAGACGAGTTGATCGGGGGGAACGGCTTCGAGTTCCGGCGCCTCCTCGCAATTACCAAGACACTCCCGCAGCTTTTCGAGTTCCTGTTGCAGCGCGGGATCATCGGCGAGAGTTGCCTCGATCGCGGAGCGCTCAGCGGGGTCAAGATCGTCCAGGAGATAGGCAAGTAGCTTTTCTCTCATCTGCCCCACACCCTGCTCTGCGTGATCTTGCCTTGGGCCAGCCGTTCTTTCATCGCTGGCTGGAAACACGACACGAGTCTGCCACACCGCGTGGCAGACTCGTGAAAATATAGCTTGCGGAGAGTAGCATGAACTGCCGCCAATGGCGAAGTCCAATATATCGTTATGCCGAAAAGCGGCTTTGAGACAAGATTAGCGGTCGCTGACGACTTGCAGATCGCGCCATGATTGGCCGAGCCGCTTGATCGCAGCGTGGAGGCGGCTCTTAACCGTTCCCACAGGCACAGACATGATCTTAGCAGCGTCACGGTACTTCATCCCCTTGAAATAAACCAGGTTCACCGCACTTTGCAAAGCGTCGGGGAGCGTGGCCACTTCGTTGCGAATCCACTCGGCCTGTTCACCTGTATCGACCGCGTCGCTCGGGTTGGCTTCCTGAGTCGCAACCACTTCCATCAGTGAGCCCACTTCCTCACCGCTCGCGCTGTGAGCTACGTCAAGGCTCAAGCGGCGATGCCGGCGATTACGTCGTTGGGCATCAATGGCTTGGTTGGTGGCAATCGTGTAGAGCCACGGGCGGAATTTCCGACCCGACTCAAACGACGCACACTTCAAATGCACCTGTAAAAATGTTGTCTGGAACACATCCTCAGCCAACACGCCGTCGCCGAGGTAGCGTCTAAGGTAATTGTACAGCTCACGTTCGTACCGCGCGACCAGTTCGCTAAATACGGTTGAATCTTCCGCGCTCTGGTACTTGGCAAGCAGTTCTTCATCGCTGAACTGCGCCATACCGTGTGTGCTGTTTGTTTTGTTCAAAACTTCCTTGGTGACCCTAGCCATCTTTACGAACTCCTCGTTCCGAGAGTTCGACGTTTACGAGGAGAAAATCCTTTCTCCTAGCCGTCCGAATAGGATTCCGCGAACCCTCGCAGCTTACATGTGCGATTTCCTTGGGTAGCGGACAAGTGACCTGCAACTGTGAACTGTCCAAAGTCGCCGGTCGTAACAGTCGAACCTGGGTTCTCATTATAACCCCCCCCGCGCTCGAATTGCTTGTCGCGAGGTTGGTTTTTGAGGGTAGACCAGAATCATGCTGCTGCGTAAGTGAAAAGCAAGTCCCATGCCGTGGCCTGGGAAAGTCGTTTCTAACGCAGCGGTAGCTAACTCCGAACATCTGAATGGATAATCGTTTGCGCAAATTGGTGGTTTCCCGGTTCACTAACTGTCCTTCGCCCTGTCCCTGCCAATCTTGCATATTTTTCACAAATATCAAGATTTGGCAGCCTCTCAGAGCGTCTATCTGGTGAGCGATTATAAGACAGTGAGCAATTATCGTACGCGCAGATGGACAGTTGAGCGACCGCTGGCAGGGGGCTGGTTAAGTGGATATTGTTGGGCTAATCAAGATTCAGGATAAAGCCCATGCGTATCCCATTTGATGCCATCATTTCGCCCGAGAAACTCACCGATTATTTGCTGATCGAGCGTCCTTGGGACGACAAATCGAAGTTTTTGGCCCAAGCAGACTTTACCCTCGAAAATCCTCTGGCACTTGATTTCGCAATTCGTCAGCTTGGAACAGGGTCCGATGCTCAAGAAGATGGCTCCAACGAATATGGTACCTTTTATAGGGTTACGGGCGAACTTATTGGGCCCACGGGCTTACCTCTGCCAGTAGTCCTGGTCTGGCTACAATGGAAGAGCGATGGCCTGTTCCACTTCGTAACACTCAAGCCGCATAAGAGTCAATCATGAGATCCTTCTCGCTCTACGATCGAGTTGCCCTAGTTCGCGACATTTCCGAGCATCGCCTGAGGGCAGGCGATATCGCCACTGTCGTGGATATTGTCCCGCACCCAGCAGGTGGCCAAGAAGGAATCGTGCTCGAAGTGACTAATGCCCTTGGAGAATCACTACAAGTCGTGATTGTGACTATTACCGACGTTGAACCACTGCACGCGAATGAGGTGCTCTCTGTTCGACAATTTGTTGAATCAGTGTAAATTCAAACACTCTGACCGTCGCCACGCCAAACAAATCAACATACCACCGACCCACAGAAAAGCGGGTTCTGGAACTTGGGTCACTGCCTCCGAAAGAGCACCGAGGGGCGAATTGTAGTTGGCTTGCCACTCGGCCAAATCACCAGCGCTGAAGGGATCGGACGACTCGCCGCGTTGCCAGGCGAGAAAATCCCGGCCATCGACGTCACCATCGCCATCGAAATCACCGGGGCCGGGAATCGTCACCGTGAGATACTGATCGGTCGGCACGTCGTACAGCCGCTGCATCGTGCCGTCGGGCCAGCGGATGCGCAACTCATCGATGATCGTGGCCACCCCAAGTCCAAAATGCACGGGGAGGTCGCTTTGGTTAAAGGTGCCGGCATTCGTGTTGGCTTCCCGGCGGAGGGTGACTTCCTGGGGAGTGCCCTCGAAAAGCGTGGCGTAGAGCGAGGCACCAATGCCAGTCGTGTTGTCGGTCGGGCCTGCCAGTTCAACGTAGAGCCAATGATTTCCATTGGTAGAGGCATTATTGAGAAAGACGCGTTCGGGAAAATTTTGATTGGTCGGCGCGATAAGATCTTGATCGCCATCCCGATCAAGATCTCCCCACGTACTGTCGTAAGCCCCTTCATTGGTCGAGTGAATTCCCTGGGCCACCGTGACATCGGTGAATTGCCAATTGCCGTCGTTACGATACAACTTGCGGGCTTTGTTAGAGGCGCCGAAAATCAAATGGTCATGAAAAAAAAGATCGAGGTCGCCGTCGTTGTCGTAATCGACGGGCTTGCCGCCGTTCAAATCTCCGCCGACGTCAGTCAAGAGAGCGTGACCCGTGATCGTATCAACGTCGGTGAACAGATTATTGCCATCATTGCGAAAAATCTTGGTGGGTTGCCGGTCTGCCCCCACAAGGAATAAATCGAGTTTGCCGTCGTTATCGAAATCATGAAATTCGGCCCCGTACGTATTTCGCGTATTCTGGGTGCCGTTCGTGTCGGCGATGTCGATGAAACTCAATGCACCAGTCTCAACGAGTTGATTCTCGTAAAAGTTGTTACGGATGTTGTTGTCGCTACGGCAGGTCGAAATATAGACATCCAGATCGCCGTCGCCATCAGTATCGCCAATAGCCATGCCGTAGCCTTTGTTACCAACATCTTGCTGGAAACCAACGGCCGCTCCCACGGGAGTAAAATTGTTGGCTGGTCCTTGTAAATAGATTTGATGCTTTTCCGGCCCTTCCATGCCGATGAGCAAATCGAGATCGCGGTCGTTGTCAATGTCGACCCACGCCTCATTTTGATGAAAGTCGGGATCGTCTAAATTCGTGGCAACACTCTCGTTGGAGAAGCCGGCCGGGCCATTGTTGCGGAGGACATCACCGACCGCGCCGACGCCCGTATTGGATTGCCCGACGAAAACATCGACGAAGCCATCGCCGTTGTAATCCCCCCAAGCGGCACTCCACGAGGGACCCAAGCCGGCGGGCAAGGTGGATGTCATATTGAGGAACGTGAGAGTGCCAAATTCAACCAAGTTGTTACGGAGCATTTGTTGAGCCCCGGTTGCTCCGGCACCACCTCCTTGGAAAAAAACATCGAGATCACCATCGTTGTCGATATCGGCCAGCGATGCACTCCGGGACTCGGAATCGATATCCAGCCCAGGCAAAACCAGCGCCCCATTTTCCGTGAAAACCGCCAGCGATGGACTTGCCAAAAGCTGCCAAGCAAACAGACCAATTGCGCATGCCAAGAAATTTCGCGGACCTGAAGCTGGCATGGTGACTCACTCCCAGACGAATTGTACCTTGCCTCACGATATTCGCTTTTAACGCCATCTGCAATGAAATCCCAGCTAGTTACCGCAAAAGAGTGATTTACCTGCGCTCGAGCGGGATTCGATTTACAACCGCACGACCCGGTTGCCGCTCACTTTGCGGACCAGGCCTCGCATTTCGAGGACGCTCACCGTAGCCAGTACTCGTTGCACGGGTAGGCCCGAGGTTTCGGTCATTTCGTCGATCAGCGAGCCCCGTGGCTCGATAGCCTGGAGGACTTGGGATTCCTGTTCGTTCAGTGTGACTTCGATGGGGGCGCGAATTGTGGTGCCATCGTCGCGACAAGCCTCCGTGGCAAGGGGGCCGAGTTCTTCGAGCACGTCGTCGATCGAGGTCACGAGCTTCGCGCCATCGCGAATCAAACGATGCGGACCCGACGAGAGCGGGCTATCGATTTGTCCCGGTACGGCAAACACTTGCCGATTCTGCTCCCCTGCGTGGCGGGCAGTAATAAGGGCACCCGAGCGGTCGGAGGCTTCCACCACAATCGTCCCGAGGGTGAGGCCACTGATGATGCGGTTGCGTTGGGGGAACATGCCGCTGATCGGTGGCATCGTGGGTGGGGCCTCGCTCACCACGCAACCTTGCGTGGCGATTTCCTCAGCGAGCTTGGTGTTCTCCGGCGGATAAGGTGCGAGCACGCCGCTGGCCAAGACTGCAATCGTGCGACCACCGGCGGTCAGGGCACCACGATGGGCGGCCGTATCGATACCACGCGCCATGCCACTCACGACGGTGAACCCCGCGCGGGCCAAACTTGCGGCGAGTGCTTCTGCTTGTTTGAGACCGTAACGACTGGCATGCCGCGTGCCGACAATCGCCACGGCAAGGCCGTCGATTTCTTTGAACTCACCACGCACAAACAGCACCGCCGGCGGATCGGGAAGTTCCCGCAGGAGGTGGGGATAACGAGAATCAGCCGGACTGAGAATCGCGATGTTATGTTCAGCAGCAATGCGGAGCTGTTCGTCGACATTGATTTCCGTGCGCGCTTGCGTGATTCGCTTGGCAAGCGTCGGGCCAATGCCGGAGACGTATTGCAACTCACCCATCGATGCCGCGAGCACACTTGTTGGCGAGCTGAAATGCGCGAGCAATCGCTGCATAGCGAGCGGTCCCACCCCCTGCACCATTGCCAGGCAAAGTCGGTCACGGAGTTGTGGGTCGGTAGTTTCCACGGCAAAAAATTCCGGTCGCAGGGAGTTTCTGCCGACGATAATCCCGGTGCGCGAAGAAAGCAACTAGGAAACTTGACTGCCTAGTTACAGTACCGACAATTAATTGGAGAAATTGTCGGCTATAATCAAGTCAGGCAACGTAAGGATTGTTTCATAGAGGTAACTTTTGACCCCCATCGGCCACACTCTGACAGGACTCGCGATTGGCTATTTGGCGATTCCACGTGAGATGCCCCGGCAACAGAAGACCTGGGCGCTTGCCGTCTTCGCACTTCTGGCCAGCGTGCCGGATTTACCATTTCCTTATTGGGGCCACAATGACTACCGCATCAGCCACAGCCTCGTGGTCACGACGTTTGTCCTCGTAATCGTCGTCGGCATTCTCGCCTTGAAATACAAGGGACAGGCACCATTCACGCCAAGCATGTTGCTTGCCGGCGCCCTCGCCTGGTACAGCCATATCTTGCTCGACTCATTCTATAATCACGCGATCGGCCTGGAAATTGGCTGGCCGATCGTCGACTATCGAATCGCACTGCCCGTGCCGTGGCTCTCTCCCGGGAACAAACTCGACATTTTCAGCATGCACAATGTGAAGGTGGCTGTGTTCGAAGTCTTAACCTTTGGACCACTGCTGGTACTTTCCATAATACTTAAGCACCTAAAATATCGACCAGTTCCCACCGCTCTAGAATCCTAACCAACCGCACAAGCGGAATGGGCGGCAAGAAGCGACGGCGATTCTCGCCTTCATGGCTCTCGCGGGGCAGCATTTCCTAGTAAGATAAAGCTTGGTTTATTCGATTTATTTCACGTTTGGAACGAAGGACGACTGTCATCATGAAGGGCCTTTCTGCTCGTTTGCCGATCTGGCTGAAAAAGCCTGCCAAGCAACTACGAAATTACTTCAAGTATGCGGGCACAGCGCGTTATTGCCCGGTTTGCGAAAAATCTTCCAGCCAGTTTCTCCCCGCGGGATTTATCCGCCGCGAAGATGCCATGTGCCCCCATTGCGGCTCGCTGGAGCGTCATCGGTTGGTGTGGCTCTTCATGAACAAGAAAACGGATTTGTTTAATGGCAAGAGCAAAAAGATGTTACATGTCGCCCCGGAACTTTGCCTGGAACCCAAGTTTCGCAAACACTTGGGAGCAAGCTACCTCACGGCCGATCTGCTCAGCCCACGGGTGATGGTCAAGATGGACATCACCGACATCAAGTATCCCGAGAATTCATTCGACGTGATCTATTGCAGCCATGTGCTGGAACACGTCCCAGACGACAGGAAGGCGATGCGCGAGTTTTATCGCGTATTGAAGCCAGGAGGTTGGGCGATCCTGTTAGTGCCTATCTCCGTGGACAAAACCTACGAGGATCCCAGCATCGTCGACCCTGATGAGCGCTTCAAGGCGTTCGGACAAAAAGACCATGTGCGCGCCTATGGTCCCGACTACGTTGGCCGCTTACGGGAAGCAGGGTTTCAGGTCGAAGTTTACCAGGTCGGCGACTTGGTCCCCTCCACGGATGTGACACGCCTGGGAATGACGAACAGATCAGTGGGAGAAATTTACTACTGCACGAAGTAATTCCTATTTCGCCGATTTTCTGACGATCACTGTCTACGAGTGCTTGTGATGCAGTTTCAAGTCCTAGGAAAAATTGAGGGCATCGAAACTATCGCCGTTGGTGGCGGCATTAAAGACATTATGAGGCTACAGAAGCAGCACGGAGCCGGTCGTTGGCGTAAAATGAAGGGCATCGCGGATATTCGCCTTCCCAACGGCCATATTCGCAAGGCAGAATTACACTGGTATGAGGCTCACGGCATCGGCAAACGCAAGATGAAAATCAAGCGATTCTTGGAGTAATGACATGGCTGGCGCAGGAACGAAAATCAAATTTGCTTTGTGCATCAACGACTCGGATTGCGACGATCTTGAAAAGGGGATGGTCTATCTTGTCCGCTCCGATGCCGCCGCAAAGCGTGAGGGATATCTGCGAATTTTCGATGCCTCTGGGGAGGATTATCTTTACCCCGAGACTTACTTTGTGTTGGTGGATTTGCCAGAACAAGCACGAGACGCCCTGCTGGCCACGAAATAGCTGCTGTAAATGTCTACATTACCCTAGACGATCAATTTTGTGCGCCTGAATGGATTATTGGTAGTCTGCGTATGAACAATGACCCTATCAGTCTCACATCGACAAAAAAGTTTTCTATCAGGCGAGTTCTCGGGCTGCTATTCTTCGCCTTTTCGACGTTCATGCTTTTCGTGTTCGTCATGTGCATAATTAATCGTATTTTTTGGCATCATGGAATCAGCGTTATAGAGGATCTTTTCGTATTTACGATCATAGCTGCAATCTCAATCGGCTCGGTAGTCATCGGATACCTTTTCATTCGAATTCGCAACTAAGTCGACCCATTTCAATCAGCCCGTCGTAATTTTCCAATTATATTCATTTCTTAATCGCTTCCAACACGTCATCCACCCGCACATCCTTCACCAACTCAACATGCCCCAGCTTCGTTGGCAACACAAACCGCAAGCGGCCTTCGTCGGTTTTTTTGTCGCGGCGCATGATGCGGACCAGTTCTTCGCCGTCGAAATCGGGGACGGTTGTTGGCAGTTGGAGTGCCTTGAGGAGCGCCGTTTGGCGGGAGAGGAATTCGGCGTCGATGCGATTCATGCGGTGGGCCAGCCGCGCGGCGCATTCCATGCCGATGGCGACCGCTTCGCCGTGAAGCAGCAAACCATATCCACCAGCCGCCTCAAAGGCGTGGGCGAAGGTGTGGCCGTAGTTGAGCACGGCTCGCAGGCCGGTAAGCTCACACTCATCTTTCTCCACCACATCGGCCTTGAGCCGGCAGCAGCGTTCGATCACGCGGGTGAGCACCGCCGGATCACGAGAATTGATGGCGGCGATATTTTGCTCAAGAAACGCAAAAAACTCCTCATCTAAAATGACACCGTATTTCACGACCTCGGCGAGGCCCGCGCGGTATTCGCGGTCGGGCAATGTGGCGAGCACGTCGACATCGATCAGCACGCCTCTTGGTTGCCAGAAAGCACCGACCATATTTTTCGCGCCGGGCAGATTGATCCCCACCTTGCCACCGACGGAGCTATCCACTTGGGCGAGGAGTGTGGTTGGCACCTGAAAAAACTGCAAACCCCGAGCAAACGTCGCGGCCACGAAGCCAGCCAAGTCGCCCACCACGCCGCCGCCGATGGCGACCACAATCGACTTGCGGTCGGTCCCTTCTTCGAGCATCGTTTCCCAAAGCTCTTGGGCGACCTCGCCGCTCTTACTGGGCTCGCCGACATCCACGGTGAGGAGATGGACTTCCCACTCGTCGTCGGTGAGTTGGTCGCCGAGCTTGTCGGCATACAGCTCGTCGACCGCATCGTCGGTGATGATGACGGCGTGCGAAGCCTGACAGCGCTCACGTAAGAACGGGGAAAGTTCTGCGAGATTGCCGCTGCCGATCTGAATATCGTAGCTCCGCTCGGCGAGATTAACACGCGTGGTGATGAGCGGTTGAGACACAAGCAACATTCCAATGTGAATAGTTGCCACAGAGAACACAGAGAACACAGAGAAAATTTGATTCTTTTATCTCCGTGGTCTCTGTGCTCTCTGTGGCTCAATGAAGTCAGAATTAAACTTTGGGCATAACGCGCTGTAGATCTTCGTCGGTGACGATAATCTGGCGGCAGAAGCCAGTATGGACGCGGATGTACTCGAGGTGGGCCGCTTCCTCGGGGTGGGCGTGCAACATCGCTTCCAGTTGCATCCGCTGTCGGGGTTCAATTTCCGTGTCGGCGGGCCATACCGTGGTGGTTTCGACCACCAAGGCTTCGCGATAAGCGTCGAACGTGTCGGCCATGAGTGGCTCTGCTTCCTAGAAGAATCCTGTGCTGAATGGGTGAACTCTCAGTATACTGACACCACAAGGTATCAAAAAGACTCAATAAATTGGCGTGAATCAACAAAAATTTTCGCGGTCTAAGCAATATGCAATCTGGCACCAAACTCGTCCTGGGAATCTTTGGCTTGGCTCTCTTGGCGGGGGTCTTCTCTTGGTGGTATCGCTTTGAAGTGGCCCATCGCCCGACGACTTTTTGGGGACCGCACTTTGCGGATTTGATTGCCCGCCCTTCCGATGTGACCGCGTTTAGCCTCAAGCCAGCGACGGCAACATCTGGGAAAGATACGCTGCAAATTCTCTCCCAGAGTTTCGAGCGGATCGATTCCAAGGAATTGACCTCCGCGCCGGGAATGGTCCACATGCGGCATTCGATGCTCTCGGGCAGCAACTATCGCTGGGATCAACCCGCGAACACTCAAAATTGGCGCTGGTGTTTGCAATTCTCCGGTGAGGGCATGACCGCCACGATTCTTTTCACCGAAGACTTCACCGTACTTGGCCGCATGAATCAGCGTGGGGACAATGTGCGCACTGTCGATTGCCAGCCAATGGCTGAAACCTTGCGCGAGTATTTCGCCAAGATCGGCATCTTCCCCGCTTCTGCCACCGAGCAAGCCGCCACTGCTAGCAAGCAGGCAGAGTGACCTGGGAACCCGATGCCGCGGCTCCTATACTCCGCAACCGATTTTCAGACTGAACACTGAGAAAGGATGCGGACGCGATGCGCTCGATTGCAATCATCAATCAAAAGGGTGGCGTGGGTAAAACCACGACGGCGGTGAACTTGAGCGCGGCGCTCGCGGCCCAAGGTTTCCGCGTCGGCTTGATCGACATAGACCCGCAGGCCCATGCGTCGCTCCATCTGGGCGTCGGCCCGGAACAAGGGCACCAGAGCGTGTACGATTTGCTGACCAGCGATGCCACACTCGCCGATGTCTGGCAATCGGCCTCCCCCAATCTACAAGTCGCCCCCTCGCACATTGACCTCGCCGCCGCGGAAGTCGAGCTGGCTGGCGTGGTGGGCCGCGAGCTGATCCTGCGCGACAAGCTCGCGGCACTGAGCGACCAATTCGATTACGTGTTGATCGACTGCCCCCCGTCCCTGGGGATTCTGACAATCAATGCCCTGTCGGCCGTGGACGACGTGTTCCTCCCCTTGCAGCCGCACTTCCTCGCGCTGCACGGCTTAAGTAAACTTTTGCAGACGATCAACCTCGTCGCCAAGCGGCTTAACGACCGCCTGCGGTTAGCTGGCGTGCTGTTCTGTTTGTTTGATTCTGGGACGAAGTTGGCCACCGAAGTCACGAGCGATGTGAAGGCCTTCTTTCAAGACGCCCGCGACAAAAAAGGCGTTTGGCAGGACGTGCATCTGTTCGAAACGCGCATCCGCCGAAACATCCGTTTGGCAGAGTCACCCAGCTTTGGCAAGTCAATCTTCGAGTACGCTCCCCAATCGGCCGGTGCCGAGGATTATCAGGCTCTGGCCGGGGAAATGATCGCCCTCTATGGTGGGCAAGTGGCGTCTTCTGACCTACGCGCCGCAGCATAACACTAGCCGGATCGCAACGCGATCCGGGGCAGAGGCCGTTATCCAGGATCGCGTTGCGATCCGGCTGCTGTTAATCTGTAGCGATTCTACCGAGGCCACAAGCCTTGCCTGCTGAAGATTGCGGGTTGCACGGGTCGTAGCTGTTGGCCTCGAAAAAACATCTACGACAATCGTAAGCGGCGGCAATGCGCCGCCCTCTGCCTAGCCGATGGGAAATGTGGGTGAAGTACGTACCTTCGCTCGTCATGACCCCCGATAAACTACGACCCAATTTGTTTGCCGTCGCCGGTTGACCCTTTGTCAGCCGCTTCCCGCAGGATGCGGGAAGACACGCGCGGCACGGTTCCACAAGGATGTGGAATTGATACATCGCAAAGGAGTATGCGCATGAAACTCTCGTGCACCACGCGCGGGCTGTTTTTCTTGGCCGCGACGGTTCTCTTAACCGCCCCGGTTCTGGCCCAATATTATACCAACGGCAATCCCAATCAGGGATACCGGCCGCACCAAGCTTATGGCCCGCAGTACAGCGGCGGCTATGTCGGCGGTCAGCAATTCATGCCTGGTCCGCAACACACCCAAGCCCATTATCCGCAGACTCAGTATGCGACCCAACCAAAATTTGCGCCTCAGTCGCAGTTCGCGTATCAGCCGCAATACATGGCGATGGCCCAGCAACCCGTTGCCAATGGCAACTTGCCTGCGATGAACCAAACTCTGGAAGCGGTTCCGCCGGGGACCTCGATGCAACCGTCGAACAACCATGCCCCTCAACAGGCCCCGATGGATTATCAACAAGGCGGCCAGCCCCAAGGTGGCTATGAAAATTATACCGCCGGAGCTTGCGCGACCGGTAGCGGCTGCGAGAACTACGGCAGCTATTGCCAACCGAACTATAGCTGCGGCGACGTGGGCTATGGTTGCTGCGCGCCTTGCGGTCCGCGGCGGCATTGGTTCGGTGGCGTGTACGGTCTGTTGATGGAACGCGTGACCTGCGATCGCGTCCCATTGGCCTTTTACACACCCCAGCCAGCGCCTGGTTATTACCCGACCGACAGTGAAATCGCTTTAACGACCGATCATCTCGACAACGAATTACAAGGGGGTGCCGAAGTCCGCTTTGGTGCGACCTTCGCTTGCTGTGGCGGTGCGGGTGGTTATGGGGGGTGCTGCGATCCTTGCGGGGGCGGCTGCGGTACGCTCGGCTGGGAAGTCGGGTACTGGGCGCTGGCCGAAGATACGGCCTACGCGAGCTACACCGATGGGCCCGCCACGCGCACCTACGGCATGAAGTCCTATCAAGGCTTGGAATTCAACCATGGGGGTGCTTGGCGTCCCGTGAACCATGCTTACGATTACGCACCTCCAACACAAGATTACATCGTGGGTGGCTCGGATCTACGTGTCACTTCCGTGGAAACAACCCGCAGTTTCTCTGTTCAAAACGTGGAATGGAATCTCGTTTGCTTGCCAACCATCGGCGGAGGTTGCAATTCCTCGTGTGGCATGGGCGGAGGGAGTTGCGATTCCTGCGGTGGTGGCTGCTGCGATTCTTGTGGTGGCGGAAGTTGTGGAGCGGGTGGCTGCGGACATCGCCGCTGTGGCGGCGGTTGCGGTGCCTACTGCTACACCGGTCCTCGCTGCCAATGTTCAACCTCCCTCGGTGTGCGCTATCTGCGGTTCGACGAGGATTTTATGTACCGTTCCAATTATGATGAATGGATCGCAGGCGTTTACGATAATAGTAACTCCATAGCCCATTACATCGATGCCGACAATCACTTGGTTGGTTTCCAAGTCGGCGGCAACGGTTGTTATCACTTGGGATGCTGTGGCAAGGTGGCGTTGCACTTCAGCTCAAACGCCGGCATCTACGGCAACTACATCGAAGTTGATCAATATTGGTCCAGAGCCGTCCGCTTTGCCAACGGCACCCAAGATGCGTTTAACATCAATGCCGACGACGAGAACATCGCCTTCGTGGGCGAACTACGGCTCGGTGCCAGCTACCAATGCTCCTGCCACTGCCGGTTGTATGGTGGTTATCGGGCCCTGGGTGTGTCAGGCGTCGCGTTGTCGACGAGCCAACTTGCTCAAAGCCCTTACATCACTCCAGGACAATCGGGCTATGTTGATTGCAGCGGCTCGATCTTCCTGCACGGCCTGCAAAGCGGCGTCGAGTTCATGTACTAGACCCAAATGCGGTTTGCAGAATTGATAAAAACACCCGGCTGGCGCGGAAGCGCCAGCCGGGTTTTTTTGTTGGTTAATCACAAGACCCGGGGAGTGCCATCCCCGGGCTTGGTGTTGAATGAAAAACCTATCTTATCGAACGGCGCGGGTAGCAACTGACAAGTACCGCCAACAATCCCAAGAGCATGGTGCTCGGTTCGGGGACAGCAGTCAACGAGAGTTTGCGAGACTCTGTGCCCTTGCCAGTCGGCGTGTACTGACGCTGCCAAGCCAGAAAATCTCGGCCATCAACATCGCCGTCACCATCGGCATCGCCAACTTGAGTGGTACGTTTTGACGGCAACTTGCCGTAGCCTTCTTGCCAAGCCAACAGATCCGTGCCATCCACTTTACCGTCGTTGTTGAAGTCGGCGGTCAGACGTGGGTCGGCACTCGCTTCTCCCACGCGAAAGGCCACGCGGTTGGGAAAGTACAACACGTCGCCGAATAATGTACTGCCAAAGGGAACCTTGAACTGAACATTGCTGAACTGACCCGTGATCGAAGTAGCAGTCAAGAGATCGATCATCGTGCCGGGGGCCGCATTGAAACCGCCGGCCAGAGACAAGGCTAGCGTACCGCCAAGCTGGGCCGTGCCTGTTTTCAATAGGCTGGAACCATTGCCGAAAAAGGAATCGCCCAAAACCATATCGAGAATCCCAGTGGGCATTTGCACAAACGCAGTATTGGTCATGTTCAGACCGCCGAAAACACGTCCCGGTGCGACGCGCCCAGCATTCTCGAAACGAGCGACATTCACCGTGCCGTTGCCGTGAACGCGACCCGTGTTCATGATGTTGTCACCAATGACGGTCGATGCGATTCCCATCGACAAATCGCCAGCCATCGTCCAAGTATCAGCGATCCCCGTATTCACATTGAGTGTCGCGCCCGTTTCGAGCACGATATTGCCGCGATATTCTTGGGTGCCATTCGTGCGAACGATACGGTTGGGCGTGAGGTCCAGCCGCTTGCCGGCGCGAATCGTGGTGTTGTGGGTGAGCGTATCGACACCCCACAGAAACGTGTTGGGATTGATCGTGCTGTTGGCGTCGACGACCAGATTGCCAACTTGATTGATGGTGGCGGTACCGGTGAGTTGGCCCCCCGACATTGTGGTCTGGCGAGGAAGGTAAAGACTTGAGACCGAAGCGGTCATCACGCCCCCGGTACGGACTTGCAACGGGACATTGAGAGCGTAAGTGGTAAAGCCACCTATGACAACGCTTGGGGTTGGCGAGCTTGTGTCGGGGCTCAACTCAAGGACACCGCCATCCGTAGGCAACGCGGTATCAACCACTCTGAAGGCAGCCAAGCCGATCTCAGTCGGAAAATCTTCCGGAACAAGCGGATTGGGCATCGCCACGCTGGTGGACCCCTGAATCGCGAGGGTGCCGTTGCCGATGAAGTTGCCACCGCGCAACGTACTGGGACCCGCGAGAACGAGCGTGTCGTTGGCATCAGGAATGTTCACCACCGCAGGATTATTGAGAATTACTGGGGCCGTGATCAGCGATTGGCCGTTCACATCGACCTGCCCGCCAATGGTCACTTGCGACCCGGCGAGCGTGGCAAACTGAGTGTCATCCCCACCGCCATTGAAATTAAGATTGCCTTTCATGTTCCAGGGCTGCGTGAACCTCATGGTTCTTGTCTCGGCGATGCCGGCGCGGCCGTTGAAATCATCTGCCAATGGTCCGAACACCGAGAGGTTACCGATCGTGGCCGAGATTTGGCCCGTTTCAGCCCCCGTGCCATCGAGATCGAGCTTGGCGCCGACTCCAGAAGTGCCTAGCGACAGCGTGCCGCCGAAGCCGAAGAGCAAAAACGTGCCGCCGCTGATCGTGCCATTGTTGACAAGCGTGCCGCCGACGCGCGTGGCGCCAGCACCCATGAGCGTGCCGTTAGGCGAAATCGTCAAATCGCGATCCACGTCGACCGAGCCTTTCGGATCGAAAATATTCACGATGCCGTTGTTGATGAACAGCCGGTCGGTCTGAAATGTCGCAAAAGTGTCGCTGAGGCTCCCCACGTTCAAATCACCGCGAGTGCCGTTATTGCCGATATTGGTGTCGCCCGCCACAAACAATTTCTTGCCTTTGACGTTTAACGACGAGGCATCGCTAATGGTGAGCGCCTTGGCGGTTCTTGTGATGGGGATTATGCCATCGGATTGAACGACTAGGCCACCGTGGCGGATAAACACTTCGTTGTCGAGGTCCGGCACCTGCCCGCCGATCCAGTTGAGCTTTGTGTTCCAACTATTCGACTGAGCACCCAGAAAATCGACGCGGGGCAGATTGAAATTGTCATGGTAAATGAGCTGCCAGCTATTACCGTTCGGGACCAGTGCGACCGATTCGTTGTACATAGCCAGAATATCCGTCGCGGATGCCAGCCGCCGTTCCGAACTTGCTGAGCTCGTATTCGGCCAATCCGTCATCAATACCGGGTCGAGCGCGATTTCATAGCCGGGCGCCTCACGCACACCCAAACTTTGCCCGCCCACCGTATTCGAGTTGAAATCGTAGACCGATTCATTGAACGTGTAGTTGATCCCGAGATGATGGCCGATCTCGTGCATCACGATGCTTAGCAGGTCGATCTTGCCATGCGCGGGCGAACCGGAGCTGGAGAAGCCGTTAAAGCCCGTCTCCAATAAAGCGGGAGGCGTGCCGCTGAACCCCGCCTCGACATCTGCGGAATTCATGTCGCGGACCAGCGTCTGGCCCATCGTGCCGAATTCTTCATTCGAGAACGGGGTGGGATCAAAAAACCAATTTCTGAAATTGCCGTTCGAATCCTTCGTGTCGATCTCAATGTTGTTGGTGCCGAAACCCAACTGATCATAATGCTCGCCGAGAGTGTTGCCGCCCAGATTGGACCAGGAGAGGTCAAAATGGTAACTCCGATTGTCAAGAATGTAGCTCTCCCACAAATCCGCGGCTGCCCGCGTAATCCGCCTGAGTTCCGTGCCATTGGGATCAAACGACGGTTTATCGCGTTCGTCGTAGCTAAACGAAATCGTGATCGCCCGTGCCCGGGGCAACGGCAACAACAGGCAGGTAAGCATCATGACGATACCGAGACGAAACCAGGGAGAATCGCAGATCGTCGCCGTGGAGCGGGAAAACTGACGCACTGCAAGTAGGCGGGTTTGGCGGAACATGAGGGAATTTCCTTGTTTTGAGTGTGTAAGAGCAATTGGCCTTACAGTTTCAAGCGCCAAGTCGCCCCCGTTGTTACAGCAGCCCTTTTAAGCGCCGCCGCTTGCGGCGGGCTTTCTCCACAGCCCACTTGCAACAAGCTCCGTGACTCAATCCAAGGAGTTGGTCGCCGTCAAAAATCCTGCTAAAATTGGGTATTCATCCTTATCCCGCTTTTCAAGATCACTCCCCATTCAGGAACATCGCGCCATGTCTCGCTCGACGCGTCGTTATTTCTTGCAGCAAACTGCCCTCGCTGGGGGCCTCCTGGCGCTCACTCCGCGATCCTTCGCCGCCAGTGCCAACGAACAAGTGAACATGGGCATCATCGGCCTCGGCTGGCGCGGCGGCGATTTGCTCAAAGCCTTCAGTGAGTTGCCCGGCGTAACCATCGCAGGAATCTGCGATCCTGACAGCGACTTGGTCGATCAGCGTTCCCAGGAATATCCCCAGGCCAAAACTTACAGCGATCTGCGCCAGATGTTGGATTCCCCCGACATCGATGCGGTCGCCGTCGCCACCTGCAACCATTGGCACTGCCTCGCCGCGATCTGGGCCATGCAGGCGGGCAAGCATGTCTACGTCGAGAAACCACTCTCAAACGCGCTCTGGGAAGGCGAGCAGGTAGTGAAAGCCGCCACCAAGTACGACAAAATTTGCCAAGTCGGCACGCAACAACGCTCCGCACCCATGCAAGCGGAAATCAAATCACTCCTGCACGATGACAAACTGATCGGCCCAATCGATTGGGTGCGCGTGAATCGCTTCGGTCTACGTGCGAGCGTTGGCAAACGCGACACCCCGCTCGAACCCCCCAAGACCGTCGACTACAACATCTGGTTGGGCCCTGCCCAGGACCAGCCCCTTTATCGCGATAAGTTCCATTACGATTGGCACTGGGATTGGAATACCGGCGCGGGCGAAATGGGCAACTGGGGCGTGCATATTGTCGACGACGTGCGGAACAATATTTTCCGTGATTCCGTCGCATTTCCCCAGCGCGTTGCCGCCGCCGGTGGACGATTTGCTTGGCACGACGCGGGCAATACTCCCAACATTCACTTCGCAATCCTCGACACAGGGACCATCCCCGTGGTGATTGGGTTGTCGAATATCGCCGCCGATGCCGACCACAAAGTGCAACCCCGTTGCACCGGTCCCGGCAGCGGCTATATCGCCTACTGCGAAGCAGGCCGGCTAGAGGGCCAGCGGGGCAATGCAAAATTCTTCGATTCCGATGGTAAGGTCATCAAGGAAATCCGTGGGACCGACGGCATGGGCGTCCATCAGCAAAACTTCATCGACGCGATCCGCAACAGTTCGCCGGGTTCGCTCAACGCTCCCGTCGAAGTCGGACACCACTCGTCAGCGTGGTGCAATTTTGCGAACTACGCCTATCGTGTCGATGCCAAAGATGCCAGTCAACCGTTGGCAGAGTTTGACTTCGACTTTGCTACCGGCGTCGGCGCGGGAAAAATGCTTATCGAGCTCAGTCGGCTTATCGAGGTTCACGACAAACAATTTCCTCGCGAAGGCCTACAACTGGGACCGGTGCTGAGGTTTGATGCCGCGAAAGAGCAGTTCACGGGCAAACATGCCGACGCGGCGAATAAGTTTTTGCGCACGCCAGGGCGTGAAAAATTTGTCGTGCCAGAAGTGAGTTAGTCACCTAGCCGGATCGCAACGCGATCCGGGATGATAGACATTTTACCTCGCCCTCCCGGATCGTGTTGCGATCCGGCTAGGCCGATTTCAGCGCGAGCATCACGAACTCGCTGATCGAGTGGGAAATACTGCCGACATGGACGATCTCGCCGCTGTCGGGATCGGTATAACGAGCTTGGCTGCCGCGCAGAAACATCGCCGGGTGCATCGCGGAAATCACCGCGCGGCCCGTTGGTTTCAACACGCGGCGCGCTTCGCTGAAAAAACCGTCAAGATTGCGAATGTGCTCGAGCACCAAACCGCTCACCACCGCGTCGAATTGTTCATCGCCAAACGGCAGCGGCTCATGCAGATCGTGTTGCAAGAACTTCACTTGCTCGGCAAACGGCTTTCGACTTGCTTCGGCAAGCATTCCCTCGGAAAAATCCACCGCCGTGACCTGGGTTCCCTGCTCCGCCAGCCACAACGCGTGCCGACCCGTGCCGCAACCCATGTCTAGCACCGCAAGACCCTTGACGTCGCCGAGCGCGGCACGCACTTGCGGTTCTTCCAGCGCAACGAGCGGGTTGGCATCGTGGTCGTACACCACCGCCCAGCGATCGTAGCCTGTCTGAACTTTGGAGAGTAAATCGGACATGGTCATTCCTTACATAGCCGACCCATCTTGGGTCGGTTAAATTTTTGTGACCGTATCACCGGTGCGAATGAGACCTGACTGAATCACTTTGGCATTGATGCCGCGCAAGTGCAGCCGCTTGCCCTCTGGCGAGTTGACGAACTTGGTGGCGTCGGTGCCATAACGGCTCGCGAATTTCTTGCACCCGGTGTGTGGCTCGGCGGTCACTTGCAATATGGCCGTGCCGATGGCGATCTGCGAACCGGGCGGGAGATTCTCATCGCTTAAATCGAGGTCAAGATACAACTGATCACCGGCGAGTTGCCACCGTTCGCGGTCCTGGGCCAAGAGGGCCGTCACGCGGCTGTTCATGATGTTGATCTGCGAATCGGGGTTCGCAGGCGCAGTGGGGTCGCGAAAGTCGCCCCGATTGAGCCAGCTATCGCCGATGAGCCCCTCGGCCACGCTCAGCTCGGCTTCAAACAGCATCCGCCGCTGGTTCTCGGCTGGTCGGCAGACGATCATTTCCAGCACACCGTTGTCGGGGGGCGACTGACGGATGTGATCGAGCTGAGCTTCCATTTCGGCAAGTGTGAGATGCTGTGTTTGGTGCATGAGTGGATCCTCGACAACAAACGGGATTGGGATGATCCCGGCTAACGGAACGACAAGCATTGGCTCCCACGGGTTCACCTCTTCGACGGCTTGCCCATCAATCGCCGTAGAAGCGTGATCTGCCCCACGTGGACAAGCTCGTGCAGGGGGCTGTACTCGATACCGCCGAGCACGGTCTTAAATGCCGGGTGCGGTTTTTCGAGGGGGACGTCGACTTCCGCATCCGTCTTGTCGGCGAGTTCACTGAGCACTTGCGCTTGCATGTTGTCGAAAATGCTTTTGATTGTGGCGACCGACGGATTATTCTCCGCCCCCGCGACAGGGGTCGAACCAATTTTGAAACTGTCCCAAAAGGTTTGTGGGATCAGTGTCTCATCTGCCGCTATGCGGCCACGCAGGCGAAACAGACAAAGGCTATACTGCGACGCCGCGATATGCGCAACTTGCCAACCGATGTGCGTGACAAACCCCGGCGGCGTCCAAAACCAATCGGCTTCATTGAGATCATCAAGGAACTGACTGGTGTACATACGCGCGAACTTGATTCGCTCAGCTGCGGCTTGCAAACGGTCTCGGGACATAGCGCGATCCTTGGGCGGTGGATTGAGCCGGGTCATCTCAACCCCGGCCGTCACTCACGATTATTCACTTTACCCTCAGAGCCGCAATCCACCTGTGTGGTTCAGATCGCGCACAAAAACAGCCCAGCGCAATCCTTGCGCCAGGCTGGGAGAACAATGTGCGTTGGTGCCAATTACGCCGTCGGGCGACGGAAATATTGGTAAGCCGACAGGACTTCGTAGAGGTCGCGTGAAATCGTCACGTCGTCCAACTCGAAATCGCCCAGCCAAGTCCGTTGGCTTTCGACGGCATCGACGATCAAGGGAAGAATTTCGCCAAACGAGACGGTCACGCTATCTTCGCCCGACTCGTTCTTGGAGATGACCCGGGATTCAACTTCCACGGGACCACGATAAATCTTGAGATGCGTATGCATGTCGAGGGTTCCTTCCCATCGCGATTGGACTGATTGAGGGGCGCAGGCATCCTGCCGGGCGCGTGTTTAGCGGCGCCCCCCGGTCCGTGTCGTAACTATCGGCGCTGGTGTTGAGCCGACTTGCACTGAACTTCAAAAAATTGCCGACTTTTCCTGCGGTGACTGCTAGCACGCCTACGGGAAGTTTGCGGTCTGTTGCCCTATGGGCTTGCAACACTGGGAGATCGAAGCGAAGATCGGCGAACCGACCCTTGCTAGCAGCGTAAAGAGGGAATCTCTAGGAATAGGCATGGACTTCAAAGAACGACTTCACCGTGCGACCGAACGGGGCCAACAAGCCCGCGATGCCAAAGCGCGCGACGAGGCGGCCAAGGCTCTCAGCGAGGAAGAATGTCGCCGCCTACACAGCAAGTATCGGCTGGAACTCACCGATCATATCGAAAACTGCTTGAAGCAACTGGCCGACAATTTCCCCGGCTTCCGCATCGCACCCGTTGCCGACGAAAAGGGTTGGGGCACCACCATCTACCGTGATGATCTCACGCTCAACGCTGGACGTCGCGACAATCTGCTCAGTCGGTTCTCCATGACCGTCGCTCCGCACAACCAATATCATGTGCTGTCGGTCGACGCGCGGGGCACGATTCGCAACAAGGAAGTTTTCACCCGCAACCATTACCATCTGCTCAAAGACGCCGATCTCGACACTTTCAAGCAGCTCATCGAACAATGGGTGCTGGAATACGCCGAGCAATACGCGGCGGTGTAAAACTTTACGCTTCCGCGAGGGCAAGTTCCTTAAGCGCGTCGAGGCACTCAATCACCGTTTCACGGCTCGTGTCGCGCCAGCCTTCGCGGCGCTGCGCGATGATGGCGAGTTTGAATTGCTCAAACGCATCGGCCAGATCATCGGACAACAGCTCGACGTTCACATTGAGCGGTGTGCGCTTCGCTTGCGGTTTCGCGGAGGAGACTTCTTTCTCATCAGCTTCTTCGCCGCCCGCTGAAGCGGGCTCGCCGGTGGCGACTGGTTTCACGCTTGCCGTCTTCGCGGAAGCGGGTGGATCAATCGCAGGTTCTTCCGGGGTCGCTGAAGCGACACCCGCCGTCATGTCGTCGAAGTCGGGGGATTGTGCGAGCTCCGCGCGTTGCTCTGCGGCGGGTGTGCCGAGGGTTTCCCAGCGTTTGCCCCGCATCTGCGAGACGGACCACTCGTTTTGAATCGCACCTTCGAGCCACATGGGGGCGTCATCCCAATCGAGACCCGCTTGGAAGTGACTCCAATACAGCCCCGGGTATTGCTCGAACTCCGCGCCAAAACGCTGAAACACGCGGCGCAGTCGGCCGACGTGTTGGCTGGTCACCCCACCGACAAGCTGTGCCCAAGCTTCATCGGAATAGTCCGTCACGGGTGCCCCCGCAGTGAGCAATGCTTCGCGCCATGCGCAAATGATGCGGCCCTTTTCCCAGTTGGTCGTGCTGACGAGCCGATTCCATTGACCCACGAATGGCTCGCTCGATTGCGCCAAATCGACTTCAGCGACGGACGTATCGACAGAGTTCTTGGTACTTCTAGCCATGTGATGACAATTCCTTGTGCAGAGACAGATTCCTAAGCTGCTTGTGATGAGCAGTGACCTGGGGGGCGGATTCTATCACGGCTATCAGGGAAGCGACTACTAGCAACGTGCCGCAAGCGACGAAGAAATTCACTGTCCAACAGAGTACGACGCGGAGGAATCGTTATTGCTCGCAGATTTTCACATTCACCGCGAAGAAGTGGTCCGGCCAACTCGCGTAACCGTCTTCAAGCGCGCGGGGGATAACTTGTCGACAACACTTTGTTATCCGACCGGCGCACGCTCATCAGCAACAAAGTCGCAAGTCTTGTGAGCCCCGTCACAGAACGGCTTGTTTGCCGACTGGCCACATCGACAGAGTGCAATCGCCGGTTTATCGGTGCTGAGCACAAACAAATTTCCGGCCGAATCGGCAAGCGTGAACGGGCCTTCGATCACCAAGGGACCATTGGGACGCAGGCGAATTTTTACGTCGGACATGGCATTGCTCCTCATTTAGCCGCGACGCTTGCGTCGCGTTCTGTTCAGCGCGACGCAAGCGTCGCGGCTAAATATTATTTTTGCGCGGCGGCTTGCTCGCTCGGATGCAACAGAAACAACACACGCATCGGTTGCTCCTGGGCCACTTCTTCTTTAGTAGCGAGCTTTTTGTAGAGCTGCGCGGCCTGCTGTTGGCGTGCGTAGCCATAGAATTGGTTGCGGCGGTTATTGACTTCAGTTTCGAGTTGTTGCAACTGGGGGGACTGCCCGCCACCTCGGAATTTGGTGGCCCAGCCTTGTTGTTGCAAGCCCGCTGCTAAGTCTCTGGAAATGGGGGGCTCTGCCGTTGGCTGGATGTCGCTATTTTTCACGGGGTTGGGCAGCGAGTTCAGCACGGAAATCACCCCTTGTTGCTCGGGGGTAATGCTGTAACCCTTGGCCTCGGCACGATTGCGCGCCGCGCGCTCGTATTGTTGATAGCCCAAGAGCCGCTGTTTCTCGGGCAGGAGATTCGTGCCGCTTGCCGAAGGATCGATGCTCACGGCCTCGATTGCTTCGGTGTCGTTATTGCAGCCGAAAAGAATTTGCTCAATCTGTTTTGGCGGAGCTTCCACAAGTACCATCTCGGTTTCCGTCGATTTTGATTCGCTGGAAGACGCTGTTGGTGCCGCGCCTCCAAGTCCACCGGCGGGTGCCGACAAAGCTCTCGCACTCGGTGTCGCCTCGGCCACGGCAGAATCCGCGGCTACGCTACTCTTGTTGCCAGCAATTCCACTCACGCGGTCAGCATCCACCGTGTCATCCAAGACTTGCACGCCGTTGGATAGGAGCAAGCGATCAAAGCGCTCGGTGCCGCTACGTAAATCAGTGAGCGTGAGATGCACGATGCCCAACTCCGCGTCGACTTTGGTGAACGCATCTAGGGTGCGGCCATTCACGGGGGGTTGTGTTCGGGCCAATTCCGTTCCCAGCGCGACCCCGGCGGATGCACCTTCTTCCAAAACGGCGACCTCCTCGGCAGCAGGCGCAACGGCCTCCGGAGCGCTGGCAGCATCCCCATCTGACGTTTCAGGGGCTTCAAACGCAGGAATTGTCCGTCCAACAGCCGGTTGGTCACGCAATTCTCCGCCACGCACTTCCACCTTCGCCAAATCGCCGTTCTCGGGCCGATCCTCTTGGGTGAACATCAACACCAGCGCGGCAGCAATCGCCAGCGCCGGCCACACCAGTCGCCGCAACGGACCGGGCCGGTACTCAGGCAGCGCAACGGGCTGCTTGTCGGTGACTTGCCCCAGAACCGCCGAGCGGACATCTTCCGTCGCGGCAAGCTTCGGCAACGAACGCAGCGTGCCAGAAAGGGCTTGAATTTCAGCAACAAGCTCGCGGGCTGCGGGATCAGACTTCAACCGCGCCTCAACGACCGCGCGTTCAGCGGCGGTGAGCTCGCCATCCACATAGGCGCTCAGCAGTTCGTCGTCGAGGTTCGTGTTGTTATTGAGTTTATCCATAGCCAGATCAATCAACTAAAATAGCTCTCGCGAAGGCGCTAAGGCGCAAAGTAATATGTCGATAATCTTTGCGCCTTAGCGCCTTGGCGAGAGATCTTCCCGAGCATTAAACAGCAAACTCTCTAATCGTTCCTTCAGTTGCAGCCGCGCCCGAAACAAGCGGCTCCGCACGGTCCCCACCGGCAAATCCAAAATCTCGGCGATGGCTTCGTAACTGCAATCTTCCATTTCCCTCAGCACCAGAATATCGCGGTGTTCTTCGCTGATCTCCAGAAGCGCCGCCTGCACCAACTCAGCCTGCTCCACGCGGAGGGCCGTCTGTTCGGGTGGCAGGCTGTGGTCCACGGGTTCGACTCCGCTCAGTTCTCGGATTTGTTCAACCGATTGTTCGTCGCGCCGCCGCTTATTCTTCCGCCGATGCGAGCAGGCCAGGTTCAACGCCACGCGGTACATCCAGGTGTAAAACTGCGACGACCCGCGAAAGGTTTCCAGCTTCGTGTACGCTTGCACAAACGCATCTTGCAGCACCTCGCTCGCATCGTCCGGCGAACCGAGCACCCGAGTGAGCGTGTTGAACAAACGGTCTTGATACCGCTCGACCAAGTCGCCGAACGCCTGACGGTTGCCAGCCAAGGTGGCCTGCACCAAGAGCGCGTCGGTGCGTACCTCGGCCCTCGGCCCGTCCGCAGCGGTATGCTGTTTGTCAATCACGCGCTTCTCTGTTGGACTTTTGACGCTGGCAGTCGAAGATTAGTTCCATTCGGTAGCTAATAGCCGCCGGCGCAAGCCGGTGGTCAGGCGGTTCAGTCCACCGGCTTGCGCCAGCGGCTATTCCTAACGTAATGACTCCCCACCTGCTACCATTGGAACATGGACCCACTTACCTGGATAGACGAAGAACTGCGGCGGCTCGAAAGTGCCGATCTGTTGCGGAGCTTGCCGCCGGGGTTGCGGGCCGCGCGGGCCGTGGTGGAAATCGCCGGGCAGTCGGTCATCAACTTCGCCTCGAACGACTATCTGGGCCTCGCGGCGGATGAGCGGTTGGCCAATGCGGCGGCCGAGACCTTTCGCGAGCAAGGGGTAGGACGGGGAGCAAGCCCCTTGGTGTGTGGCCGGTCGTCGATTCACGAGCAACTCGAACAGCGGCTCGCCGAATTTTTGGGTACCGAAGCGGCGCTCCTCTTCCCCACAAGCTTTGCCGCGAATGCGGGGATCATTCCCGCCCTTGCGGATGACGGAGACGCGATCTACGGCGACGCCAAAAATCACGCGAGCATTATCGACGGCTGCCGACTCTCGCGGGCCGAGCGACATATTTATCCGCATGTCGATATGCAGGCTCTTGCTTCGCTACTTGCCCAAGGAAAAAAGTATCGGCGGCGGTTGATCGTGACCGACACGCTGTTCAGCATGGATGGCGATTTGGCCCCCCTGCCCCAATTGGCAAAACTCGCCGCCGAACACAAGGCGATGCTGATGGTCGATGAGGCGCACGCCGTCGGCGTGTTCGGAAAAACCGGCCGAGGCGTGGTTGAGCATTTTTCGACAGAGTGCCCCGAGTTAGCAACACAGGTACACATTCGCGTCGGTTCGTTTGGAAAGGCGCTCGGCAGCGCGGGGGGATTCGTGTGCGGCTCGACCGCGCTGGTGCGCTGGCTGGCGAATCGCGCCCGGACTTACGTGTTCTCGACGGCACACCCCGCCGGCATCAGTGCTGCCGCGCTCGTTGCACTAGATTTAGTCGACCGCGAACCGGAACGCCGTCGCGGACTGATCGAGCGTGCCGCGAACTTGCGTAGCCGACTTCGAGAACAAGGTTGGCATACGGGCCGGTCGGTGAGCCAAATTATCCCCATCGTGATCGGCTCGGCAAACCGCACGATGCAGATTGCCCAGGGGTTGCGAGACCGGGGCATCTGGGCTCCCGGAATTCGGCCCCCTTCGGTCCCAGACGGGGAATCACTACTGCGGCTGGGCTTCACCGCCGCGCATACCGAGGACATGGTCGAGCGATTGTTGGCTGCGCTTGGGGATCTGCACTGATAGCCGCAAGCGGCAGCTCGCGGTGACACTTGCTCGACCGCCGGCTACCGCCTGCGGCTAGGACTGCGGTTTTCCGCGCGAATGTGCCGATTCTGCGGATCAGCCGCACGAACGTAAGTTCCCACCCAGTAAAAACTTGACGCTCGCCCCTGGGGCACTTACCATCGAAACTAGGAGAGCTTGCCTCTTCTATCAGGTTTAACAGTGAAGTCGCACTCTTCCCCGGCGGGAGTTTTTTCCTTGGCGCTCGTTCTGCAAATCGTGTTGGGCATCCTTCTGCTGATGGGGCTCGTGTCCATCTTCCTCGCCACCAAGCATTGGCATTGGAGTTGGGTGACGATTGTTGCCTTCATCCTGCTGAGCACCATCGGTTATTTGTTCCTCGCGGCTGAGACAATGCGGATTCATCGCAACTTGCGAATGAACCTGGCTCGCCTGGAACAAAACGTCGCCACTCTGGAACAACAAAACGAAACGCTCCTCCGCGGAGCCAACGATGCGCCCGGCATCTTGCAACTTAAACATGAGTTGCAAATGGTCACGCTTGAACGAGGTCGTGCTTGGCGGCAAGTCGCCCCGGCGGGCGCGCCCGACAAGGATGGCCGCTTTGCCGTCACGATTGAAAGCCCGACGCCCCATGGTCTCGAAGTCGATACGATTGTGTATGCCTTTGAAGCGGGAGGTTCCAATCCCAATGCACCTGCCGATGGCAAGCAGTATCTGGGTGATTTTCGCGTGGTGGAAGCGACCGACAAGGGTGCTGTGCTCGAAGCTGTGAATCTGTTGGATCAGCGCACCGGCGAACGTATCGCTAACAGCGAAGCGCCTTGGAATCTGTACGAAACCATGCCGGTGGATCGTTACAAGACCTTTGCGGAATTGAGCGAGGAAGATGTTCGCAAACTGCTTCCCGAAGCCATCGTCGAAGAATACTTGCGACATGGCCAGGAAGCGACCGCCGACGATGATCCCCGCAATGTCGTGGGCTATGACGAGAATGACCAGCGGCTCGCTCCCGAGGATTTGGCTAAAGCCGTGAAGAAAGTCTACAACCGCCCGCTGCGGGATTATGCATTTTTGTTCTCTGAACTTGCTCGGCAAAAAGTGGTGCTGATGGCCCGCGTGGATGCTGTGCGCGAGGACAACGCGAAGTTAGAAGTAGCGATCGCTAGCGCTGAAAAACTTACCACATTCCGGGAAGAAGAGACAAAGCTCATGACGAGCGATCTCACGAGCATGAAAAAAGATCGCCAAGCCATCGAAAAACATCTCCAAATGGTGAAGCGTCAACTCGACAACGCCAGCGAGCTGATCGACAAATTGCTGGCCACGAACTCGAATCTTGCCGAGGAGCTTACCCAACGGGAAGCGTCTCTCAAGCAAATGATCGACGCCGTGGCCCCCGCGCCAGCGACGTCCGTTTCGCTCCCCTAAGCGAGCGGGGGACGTAAGTCCCCTGCATCTCCGCCCCGATGCAAGCCTGCAGGGGACTGACGTCCCCCGCTCGCCTTGTTCGCGGTTTTCTTGCCGTAGTCTCACAACGCGCTGTGAGCTACTATTCAGGCATGGGACTCTACGACCGCGACTACGCACAAGACACTGAACCGGGCTTTCACCTTAACGCTCCGCAAATGCTCACCACTCAATTGGTGTTGGCGACCGTGGGGGTGTATCTGTTGCAGATTTTTCTCGGACCCACGTTTACCAATCGCTTCGAACTCACTGCGGATTGGTATCAACAACCATGGAATGTCTATCGTCTGCTCACCTACGGCTTTTTGCACGACGACAGATCCGTCATGCATATCGTGTTCAACATGTTTGGCCTGTGGACGTTTGGCAAACCCGTGGAACAACTCTATGGCCGCGCGCGATTTGGCTGGTTCTACTTCACCGCGATTGTGTTTTCCGGGCTGGTCTGGTCACTGTCCGAAATGGCTACACCGGGACCAAGTGGAGCCGCCGTGGGTGCTTCCGGTGGCGTGGTGGCAGTTGTGATTTTGTTCGCTCTGAATTTCCCCCATGTTAAAGGGATGGTCTTTCCAATTCCTTTCCCGATTCCCATGTGGATTCTGGCAACCGGTCTGGTACTGATGGATTTATCGGGCGCGCTCACACGTGCAGGGGGAGTTGCTTTTACTGCTCATCTGGGGGGAGCCTTATTCGGCTGGATTTTCTATCAGACGGGTTGGACACCAGAAAG
>JAWXAV010000080.1:0-71160 GCA_034439695.1 Bythopirellula sp.
TGGTTGGGGCGGGAGCAGGCGGGGCGAGGGCAGTTGGCCGACGGTAAGAGTGTGTAAACCGCTACTCACAACCCAACCCAACCTTAGCTTCTATGCGATTGTCAAAGTGAAGTCATTCGTCAGTATAGAGGCGCAGTCGAGGAAGTACGTCGTCCAAAGGAGCTTGATGTAGCGAACCGGCTTCAAGACCTGCCAGATCCTCAATTTCTGCAATCGACCAAGGAAGAAAAGATGTGAGCGATCCAGCATCCACTATTCGCTCGCTGAAGAGCAGCTCAAAACAACGCTTCAGAAACTGAGGCTCTTCTACAGGTATCTCGGAGTCCAATGGTTCCCACTTTCGCCAGCCTCGCTTTGAAATGCTTATCCAGAGAAGCTGTAAACGCTCTTCAGAAATTAAGCCGACAGCCTCGCATCGCTTAATCATCAGTCCCACAGATGCTCCCCATCGCTCCTTCAATGACAGCAAAGCTTCGGGCGTCAACGACGCTACCTCGCCAAGAAACGTTCGCGTTGGTAGTAGCATGGCACCAGCAAATCGGTCTGCCTGCGATTCAATGATCCGAAAACGCTCACGATCCTTAAAGAAAGATTCATCTAGTTCACGATGGAGAATCAAATGAGCGAGTTCATGAAGCGCATCAAAACGTGATCGTACGGCTGATTTCTTATCACTACCGAGAACGATAAATGCCGTGTCGTCACCGTCGGACCAATTAGAGAAAGCGTCCAGCTTCTCCGAGTCCAAGTAGTGCCGTGTGATGACGACGCCCTGATTTTCTAATAGGCGCACCACATTCTTTATTGGGCCGTCGCCGATTCCCAACGCTCGGCGAGTTGATGTCGCAAGCTCCTCGATTTCGTCCGGTGTAATCGCTACTATTTCTAAGGGAGTCCTTTTTACATAAGGAATATTAAGGGCGGAGAAGTCAAGTTGTGATTTGAGGAATGTTACAATCTCCTGCAGCCATTCGAACCGCCGTTCGGCGCGAGTTCGCGAGGACTTCAAAGCAGACGAAAATGACCGATAAAAGATGGTGCTGGTGCTTTTCAGACTTGGCTTAGTGAAGAAATGCTGAGGCAAGTTCAAACGCTCAGCGATCCCTTTAAGTACAAGCGGCGAAGGTGTTTGTTCACCCCGCTCGTATTGTGAAATCGCGCTCTTTGTGACACCAACAATTTCCGATAAGCCTGTTGCGCTCAACCCACGCGCTTCACGCGCAGCCTTTAATCTCTCCCCATTAAATCCGGGCGTTCCTGGTCTCATGGTTCTCCTGCAGCTCGTCGTCGTTTTATTTTTATCTTCGGCATCGCGGTATCAGCAACATCTTCAACTGGCGTCTCGTTGGCTGCTTCGTCAACAGAACAATCAACGCCTAGGTCAATAATGCCAGGATGGTAAGACTTCAAGTCGGGTTCAGGAAATCGGATCACTACAAAGTCAGGTGTGTCAGCGTTGACATCGGCGTGATGCAAAACCACCGCATAGACACGAAGGGCGTCCTCGGCCTCTTCCATTCCCGGCAAATACTGTTGGCGCGCATACTCTTCTTTGTAATTCGCATATCTCAATGGGGATGTGGTGTCCGGATTACTTGACTGAGTAATACGGACCCGATTGCAGTCAATCACCACGTGATGCCAAAAGCCGCTACATTCCGTATCTGTTCGTATCGGTGCCCTACAGGAAAGCGCAGCGCGGCGGAGGTTGGTCTCCACCAGTTCGCGTCTCAACCAGGGAACAAGATTTCTTCGTTCCGGCTTGGCCAACCCGAGCCGACCGATGACTTCGTTCGCCGTCCGGTAAGCGTCTTGAACGGCTTCCAGAAGCAAGGGTAGGAAGTTCGTTGGGACATCCTCTCGAGGGCAGCACCCATGAAAAGAAGCTCAATCGTCTTTCTTCAAGCCGTCATTGTGCTGATCGGTATTGGCGCTCTTGCCGTGTTGCTGGGGATGCCACAGGTCGAAGGCAGGAACGCGAACGCGACGCAATTTGAGGTCTATTTCAACGATCCCTTGCTGGCCTATGCGTATGTCGCGTCGATTCCCTTTTTCGTGGCGCTCTATCAAGCATTCAGAGTGTTGACGTACGTAAGAGAAGAGACAACATTCTCGCCGGCGACCGTGAAAGCTATGAGGATCATAAAATATTGCGCACTGGCCATCATCGGCTTTGTTGTGGTCAGCGTGGTTTTCATGCCATTGAGCGACCCAGCTGACGATGACGGGCCGCAGGGCGTTGTCATGCGGATCGTCATGACCTTCGCCTGGATCGTCGTTGCCACCGCGGCGGCGATGTTTGAACGGATCCTGCAAAATGCCGTGGACATTAAATCCGAGAACGACTTAACGGTGTAACGAAAGCGCGACATGGCAATCATCATTAACATCGACGTCATGTTGGCGAAGCGGAAAATGAGCGTCACCGAGCTTGCCGACCGAGTTGGCATCACGATGGCCAACATCTCGATCCTGAAGAACGGCAAGGCCAAGGCGATCCGGTTATCAACGCTCGAAGCGATCTGCAAGGCCCTCGAATGTCAGCCCGGAGACATCCTGGAATACAAATAGATCTTGCGCATCACCGAATCGACATCTCGAGCTTCACGCCTAACGCCATCGCATAGCGCTGCAGGGTTTTGATCGTGGGGTTCGGCGATTCAGCGTTCTCCATGGCTGAAATCGCTTCGCGGGTGATTCCGGATAGTTTCTTCACGTCCGCGAGACTCAACCCCTGGCTCTCTCGTTCCGCCTTGAGTTGTGCGATCAATGCTTTGGAGGCCTTCTCAGCGGCAAAATGAGCCTTGGCCTTGGCAATAATTTCAGGCTTTTCTTTGTCGAGCTTTTCCCACAAAACTTCTAGCCGGGCTAGTTCCGCGGGAGTCGCTTCGCGAAAAATACTTTTGGCTTGGCGCTGCATAATGCTAACCTTCCACTTCGTAGGCGGTGACCGGAAAGACAGAATCTTTATCGAGCCACTCGTAAATACAGACGATATCACGACCGTCCGCTGCTCGCCCATAGGTCATGTCACGACTCGTAGACACGCTTGTATCAGTTTTCCTTGCCGCCATAACGACGTTCTGAAAATCTTCAACAGACACGCCATTGCGAGCGATATGCTCGACCACAACGTCAGTCCATTGAAAGAAATAAAACGGCATGAGCAACTCTGGTGTTATGTTTTATTGTAACACATACTTCCACCAGCATCAAGTGGGAACATTCGGCACAAACAGAAAAAGCCCGCTGTTTCGCATCAAGCGATGCGTCTCAGCGGGCTCTTGAATTTTCACCTCGGTTATTCACGCTCGTCGAATTGCTTCGACGCACTGAATTACACCATGTCCTTCAACTTCTTAAGCGGACGGATCTTGATGATGTTGCGGGCTGGTTTGGCTTTGAACATCGTCTTCTCGCCGGTGAAGGGGTTGATGCCTTCACGCGCTGGCGTGGCGGGCTTCTTCTGCACAACGATTTTGCACAAGCCGGGGATCGTGAAGGTCTCGGGCCCCTTCTTACTCAAGGCTTTGGTGATTTCATCGTTGAGCGCGTCAAAGATAGCGCCGACGTCTTTCTTGGCCAGGCCGGTTGACTCGGCAATGCTGGCGAAGATTTCGGTCTTGGTAGGTGGTTTTTTTGCTGCGACTTTTGCCATGTTCGGAAACCCTCCATAGTGCTCTGGGTGAATAGGGATGCCAGGAATATGCTTGAAACCTAGCACCTACAATTTGTTCGACGTGCTGATTTAAGGCCCGCTGGCACGAAAATACAAGCCGTATTGCCCTGTTTTCGCTAGAAAAATAGGGTTTTTTGTCAAAAAAGGTGCAACCAACGCCATTTTGTCGCGGATTGAGATGAATTTGACCCCAGTGGACCTCTGAAACCGACTCTGGCGAGTAGAGTCCGCGTCCTTAACCTCCATTTCGATTGCCCGAATGGTAGCAATGATCTAAGATTATAGAGGGTAAAGATTTACGCTCGATTTGCTCGGTTGAGGGATCACCAACGGGGTCATTTGGAACGATTTTGCGGGAAATAACGTCATTATGCTGGGGAGTTTCCCGAATTGGCCCCCTAAAATTCCCTGGCCGATGTTCGATTCCCCAACAGGTTCTCACTCGGCGTGACTCGCTTGTAATGGATTCTCTCAATAGCAGCTTTCGTCAGGAACCCGCCATGCACTCACCGCTTGTGATGAAAGTCATCCCGCTCTTGGGCAGATCGACAATCCCGTTGCTGGCGGCGCTGCTGAGTTTACTGACGGCCATCGATTGCTCGATTGCTCAACAGCGCATCATCGTCGGGCCAGGTCGATCCGTCCTTGTCGAGCAAGGCATGACGGCTGTCGATTTGCCTACCGATCGCACGATGGCACGCGGCATCGACCGAGCGAAGGATCGCATCGCCGAGGGCGAATACTCGCAAGCGATTCGCTTTCTCGACGAAGTGCTCGCCGGCAATCAAGACTCGTTCATCGCCAACGGCGAGACGGGCGAACACACGGGCCTTAAGGAAACGGCCAGCGAGATGATTCGCGATCTGCCCGACGCGGGGCGCGAAATGTATGAGTCGATGTTCGGCCCGGTCGCACGGAAGAAACTCAATGACGCGGTCACCGCCGGCGACACGTTGGGATTACGCAAAGTCGCGCAGCAGTATTTTTACACACCCGCCGGCTACGAAGCGGCGATGCTCGTGGCCCAACACGAAGCCGACGCCGGACGCCATTTGTCGGCCAGCTTGCTGTACGACCAACTGCTCAACACCCCCGCGGCGCTCAAACGGCTCAATCCGCAATTGGCCTTGCTCGCGGCGAAGAGTCGCTTGGCACTCGGCGAAACGGAGCGGGCGGGTGACGTTGTCGCCTCGGCGAGCAAGCAGGGCGACACCACGGCCCGCATTGCTGGCCGCCAGGAGCAACTCAACTCCGCCGCCAGCGATCCACTCAAGTGGTATGAAAAGATTGTCGGGGTTCCCCGCCGCACGGATGCCACTCCGGAAGATCAATGGCTGATGTCGCGTGGGAATGCGGCGCGCAACGGCCAAGCGGACGGGGGTTTGCCTCACATGCGGGTGCGCTGGGAAGCGCGGCTCTTGAGCCATCCGCAGTTTGAAACGATTCACAACGAGCTATGGGCCTCGCTGGAGCAGCGTCGTCAACCGCTGCCAACCGCGGGCGCACCGCTGGCCATTGGCAACACGATTATCTCCACGACGGCGCACAATGTGATCGCGGTTGATTTTCGCACCGGCAAGCGGGTTTGGCAGACAGAGCCTCAGCGAGTGAGCGAGTTTGAACAGTTGCTCAGCGCGGTCGGCGACGCGGGCCAATTCGACGCAAGCACCCCGCAAGCCCAAGCGTTTGCCCGACGTGTTTGGGACGATTATCTCTACAACAGCGTCAGCAGCGACGGGCAGTGCGTATTTGTGATTCGCGATTTGAAACTTCTCGAGTTCAACGAGTCGGATGCGTGGGGACTTCCCTTCCGCGGCGGCGATTTCGGCAACGATTCGGTCTACGCCAACCGCCTCTGTGCGTATGACCTCGCCACCCAAGGCAAGTTGGTCTGGGAAATCGACGGCGCCATCAACAAGAGGGAACTGGCCGGGGCCTATTTTTTGGGTGCCCCGGTGGTGGTTGATCAAAAGCTGTACTGTCTGGCTGAAATCAAAAGCGCGATTCATCTGGTCGCCATTGAGCGGCAGACGGGCCAAGTCGCCTGGCTCCAACAGTTGGCCGGCTTGCAGAACGGCATCTATCTCGACACCCTGCGGCGGTTGCAAGCCGCGATGCCCTCTTACGACTCCGGCATGTTGGTCTGTCCCACGGGCGCTGGAGTTGTGATCGGCATCAACCTTGAGAAACTCGCACTGGCTTGGGCCTATCAATATGAAACCAACAACAACCCGATGAACCAGTTTCGTCGCGATGCGGGCCGCTTGGTCGATCATGCGGGCCAGTGGATCGAAAGCGCAGCCATCCTGGCCGATGGGTGCGCATTGTTGGCCCCGCCTGAATCTAATTCGCTCCATTGTCTTGATCTCATCACCGGCAAATTGCGATGGAAACGAGATCGCGGCGACGGGATTTTTGTGGCTGGTGTCGAGGGCGAGACCGTCTTGATCGTCGGACTGCATGGCCTGACGGCATTCAGCCTGCAAGATGGCAAGCCTCTCTGGCAAGCCGAATCGAAGTTTTTGCCCAGCGAAGCCATGCCCAGCGGACGGGGATTTTTCAGCGGGGGTAAATACTTTCTGCCTCTCACCACGGCCGAGGTTGTGGCGGTCGATCTCGCCACTGGCCAAATTGTCGAGCGCACCCAGTCGCGCTCTGGTGCGGTCTTGGGGAACCTGATTTCACACGAGGGGGCCATCCTCTCGCAGAACGGCAGATTCCTCGATTGCTTCGACCAAATAGACGTGCTGCGTGAATACACCGAAGAACGCCTCGCCGAGAATCCCGACGACTTTGACGCCCTCCGCACGCTGGGTGAATTGACCTACAACGAAGGCAAGCTCGCCAAGGCGATTGAGCTCTTGGAGCGCGCCTATAAACTTTCCGCCGACGATTCACGCACGCGGGAAGTTCTCGGCGAGTGTTTGCTGGAGGCGATTGAGCAGGACTTCGCCGCTTATCACGACCGTCTGCCAGAGCTCCGCGAGATTTTGGCGGACACCCCTGCCAAGGCGTTGGCTTTGCTGCGGATTGAAGCCCAAGGGTTGTTGGAATTAAGCGAGCACTCGGAGTCTTTCGAGGTCTGCTTGCGGATTCATGAAAGCACGGCCGACAGCCAAGAAATTTTGCAAATCGCGGCCGATCATCAATCAAGTGCCGCCAATTGGCTCCGGGCTCAGACCGCAGCCATTTGGCAAGCTGCCGATGCTCCGGTCCGAGTGAAAATAGTCGACCAACTCACCGCCATGAGAAAAGATTTGCCCCTCGGAGATGCGGCCACGAACGCTTTTCTGGATAGCTTTGGCGGCATCGAAACAGTCGCGAGCGAACAATACATCCAACTGGCCGACGGCTTGGCCGATCAGAAGAAATGGCTCGCCGCGCAACAGTTTTACCTCGACTACACAAAGGCCGAGGGACCGCACCAGGCCGCCGCCGTTGCGAGTTGCGCTCGCATCTTGCATGAGCGCGATCCCGGACTCGCCCGTTTGGCGGTCTCGTTCGATGAAAAGTTGGCTGGCCCCCTAGCCGAAGTAACTTGCTTAGGCGGTAAGACCGGCCGCGAGTTGCTCGCCGGCTGGGGCGTGAATGAGAAAGCCAATGCCTTGGATTGGCCTTACGGAAAGGTGATTGTCGACCACCCTCCGCAGGTGAATCCGACGGTCCCCCGCCGTGCGCAAATGCCGCTCGCTGAAGTGCGACTAGAACAAAGCGATGATGTACTGAATCGCTGCAATCTGTTTTTCTCGATCAGGGTGGGGGAACTCGCGATTCGCGACAGCTATGGGCGTGAAGTCTTTCATCAAATGTTGGGTGACGAAGAGCGACAGATTTTTGATGCTCGCGGAATCTACGGCGTGTCCCGCGGCAACTTGTTGATTATGTCACTTGGACAGCAAATCACGGCGATTGACACCCTCGCCACGGAATCCGAGCCGGGCGCGGTGCTCTGGCGAAAAAATACGATTCGCAACACCGGAAATATCTTCCGCACCCAAGGTCATAATGTCCGGGGCGGATCCGAGCGTCCCGGCTCGCATCGCACGCCACGTTCTCAGGAAAACGACCGCTGGGTGGGAGTTTTGGGCCCCCTCACGCGCGACAGTTTTATCTACCAAGATCAGCGCGGGCTACACTGCGTCGATCCGCTCACCGGTAAATTACGCTGGATGCGAACCAACACACTCAACGCTTGCCAACTCTTCGGCAATGAAAACATCGTGATCGCTGTTGCCGAGGGAAGCACCAAAGCCCAGGCCTATAACGTGCTCGATGGTCGCAGCCTGGGAGAAGTCGATGTGCCTCGTTGGAACGAACAGTTGGCGACGCGAGGTCTTAACGTGATCGCGTGGGAGCGTTTGGCCAATGGCGAGAATCTGTTGTTCGAGCGCGACGTGATGAACGGCTCGGTAATATGGCAGCAGAAATTTCCGCGCGGCGCGCAAGTAGACGTGGCCATGAATCGCTATGTGGCGGTCGTTGAGCCGACCGGACGCTACGTCGTGATTGACGCTCTGGATGGCAGCACGTTGGTCGATTACCAAACCAAGCCGATTCCGTCCTTAGAGCGGGTCCATTTATTCGCGGGCACGCATGAGTTTCTGATCGCGGCGGAGAATAACCTGGATCGTCAGCAAAATCGCACTCACATGCCATTTAACGTCTTCGATTTTGTAATTTTCGACGGCCAATTGATGGCTTTTGCGGCGAAGGATGGCACGCCCCTCTGGTCGCGGCCAGCCGAAGTGCGGCAAGAATCGCTCATGCTCGCCCAGCCGGCGGATTCGCCCGTGATTACGTTCGTGGGAAATCATAATCACCAAGGTGCCAACGGTTCACAGCAATTGGTGAATATGTTGCTCTTGGAAAAGTCGTCGGGGAGAGTTTTGTTCTCCGACAAGGGGCTGCCGCAGTCGGCAAGTCATTGCGTGGCGGTGGCGAACCCTGAAACCCAGGAAGTCTTGGTGGAAATGGTGAGCCGAGTTGTGCGACTCAAGTTTACCGATGCACCCCGCCCCTCCGAACCGCCAGCCACCTATGAAGCAGCTCCCACCGAGAAGGAAGGTCCGAAAGGCATCTTCGGCATTTTGAATCGCTTTGGGGGAAAGTAGTTGCCTGGAAGCGGTGCAGATGGTTGGTCCTGTTTTCTTCCCTCCTTTCTCCGGATATAAATCAACAGATCCCTTCCTTGCCGTTTTCGTCCACTAGGTTTTATGTCTCGTCCTCGATTATCACGAATTCGTTGGTCGCTTTGGTTGGCACGCTGGGGTTGCCTCTCCTGCGTTTGCCTAGTGGCTGCCAGCGCGCCGACCGTTCGGGCGAGTGATACCAAAGTGAATGAGTGCATCGGCCAGGGACTCGATTGGCTCGCCTATCAGCAGGAAAAATCAGGACACTGGACCGCCCAAGGCCGCTATCCCACGGCCATGACCTCGCTCGCTGGTTTGGCGTTTTTGTGCGAAGGTTCCACGACCACGCAAGGCAAGTATTCCGACAACCTGCGGCGGGCCGTAGATTTTCTGATTCGCCGCGCGCGGCCGAATGGACTCATTGGCGATGCCGACGACGACCGCTACACCTACGGCCACGGTTTTGCGATGTTGTTCCTGTCGCAAATTCTTGGCGAAGAGGAAGATTTGGAGCGCCGTGAAGATTTGATTCGCGTACTGAGTAAGGCGGTGGTTTTCACCGGGCAAGCGCAAACCGCCGCCGGGGGGTGGGGCTACGTGAGTGCCAAAGACGGCAGCGGCTTCGATGAAGGCTCGACCACGATTACGCAGGTGCAAGGCTTGCGTGGCTGTCGCAACGCGGGGATTGCCGTGCCCAAGGAGATTATCGACAAGGCGATCAACTACATTCACCAATGCACGACCAGCGAAGGGGGCGTGCAATACAGTTCCAAGGGAGGCGGCAGTCGCCCCGCGATCACCGCCGCCGCGATCGCCTGTTTGTACAATGCTGGCGAATACGACGACGATTACGTGCCGCGGATGTTGGTTTATTGCGAGAAAAACCTCAAGCCTGACCAGCACGACAGCTTCGGCCATTGGCATTACGCTCACTTTTATTATTCTCAAGTCACTTACCGCCTGGGTGGCGAGGAATGGGAAAGTTATTGGAAGTCGATCTCGCAGCGTTTGCTGCGCGAAGTCGAGCTGATGAAAGTGGGCGACGAAACCGTTGCGGTCTGGAAACAAGGCATGGTGGGGCCGGTTTACACGACGGCCCTTAATTTGATTATTCTGCAATTGGATAAGGCGTGTTTGCCAATTTACCAACGCTAGTTCACACGACACGCACGTGTTCAAGGAGAGGCACCCTCGGATGAGTTCACCGCACGAAACAAATGGCAATAGCCAAGTCATCGAACGTCTGGCAACAGCGATTGACGGAATTCGCAACCAGCTCAGCCAAGTGATCGTCGGCCAAGACGAAGTGGTCGAGCAACTGCTCATCAGCTTGTTTAGCCGCGGTCACTGCATGTTGGAAGGCGTGCCGGGATTGGCCAAGACGCTGCTCATCAGCACGCTCGCGCGGAGTTTGAATCTCTCGTTCAGCCGCATCCAGTTCACGCCCGACTTGATGCCCGCCGACATTACCGGCACCGACATCATCGAGGAGAATCGCTCGACCGGCACGCGCGATCTGCGTTTTTTGGAAGGGCCGCTCTTCTCGCACATTATCTTGGCCGATGAAATCAATCGTACCCCGCCCAAGACCCAAGCTGCGCTCTTGGAAGCGATGCAGGAACGCCAAGTCACCGTGGGCCGCGTGCGGCATCAGCTTTCCGACCCGTTTTTCGTGCTCGCCACGCAGAACCCCATCGAGCAGGAAGGCACCTACCCTCTGCCCGAAGCCCAGCAAGATCGGTTCATGTTCAAGGTGCTGGTGACTTATCCCAGCTTCGACGAAGAGTTTGAAGTCGCCCGCCGCACGACTTCCACCATGACCGATTCCGTGAAACCGGTTGTCTCTCCTGATGAAATTATGGCGCTGCAAAAACTGGTGCGTGAGGTGCCCGTCTCGGATCATGTGATTCGCTATACGCTCTCTTTGGTGCGACAAACTCGGGTTGGTGAAAAAGGAGTTCCGGAGTTCGTCCGCGATCAATTGGCCTGGGGCGCTGGCCCCCGCGCGGTCCAGTTCCTGATCGTCGGTGCCAAGGCCCGGGCACTCATGAATCGTCGTTCGCATGTGACCGTCGACGACATCAAAGCCCTCGCCAAGCCGGTGCTCCGTCACCGTATCGTCGTCAACTTTGCCGCCGAGAGCGACGGCATCTCCTCCGATGACGTCATCGATTCGCTGCTTGCCACCACGCCGACACAGGAGGATGAGTTGGCCAATGACGCCCGATTCCAAGCGATTTTTGCATCCTGAAGCAATCCGACGCATTAGTCGGCTCGAGCTCCGCGCCCGGCATATCGTCGAAGGCCTGTTGAACGGTATGCACCGCAGCCCCTATTTCGGCCAATCGGTCGAGTTCCTGCAGCATCGCCAATACACGCCTGGCGACGACTTGCGGCACGTCGACTGGAAAGCCTGGGCCAAGCAAGACCGGCTCTACGTCAAGCAATTTGAAGAAGAAACCAACATGCGCGTCACGCTATTGGTCGACGTGTCGGCCAGCATGCAGTACGGCAACGGCCCGCTCAATAAATACGAATACGCCGCCACGGTTGCGACGAGCTTGGCCTACTTGCTGCTCAAGCAGCACGACGCGGTGGGCTGCGTGGCGTTCGACAGCACGATCCGTGCGCGCTCACCGCTCAACAGCACGCGGCAGCATTTGTATTCCATCGTCAAAACGCTCGACGCCACGAAGCCGGACAATAAAACTGACGCTGGGACAATCTTGCGCGACATTGCCGAAGGAGGACCACGCCGGGGCATGATGGTGGTGATCTCCGACTTGTTGGGCGACGTGAACTCCACGCTACGCGGTTTGCGCCTCTTGCGGCAGCGAGGCCACGACGTGTTGGTTCTGCATGTGATGGACGACGACGAGCTTGATTTTCCGTTCGACGGTCCGACTCGCTTCGAGGGACTGGAAGTTCCTGACCAGTTGAATTGCAATCCCCGCGCGCTGCGTGAAGGCTATCTCGCGGCCGTGGAAAAATTTCTCACCGAGTTGCGTCGAGGCTGTGCCCGCAACGAAGTCGATTACGCACTGGTCCGGACCAGCGAACCCCTGGATGCGGCGCTCACCGCGTTTTTGAGTCATCGACTCGCCGCCGAACGGGCGCGGTAACATTCTCCAATCTTAAAGGAACTGAGTTGTCATTTTTGTTTCAATCGCTGCTCTGGATTGGCCTCCCACTGGTGGCCGTGCCGCTGTTAATCCATCTGATTAATTTGCGTCGGCACCAGCGCGTTCCCTGGGCGGCGATGGATTTTCTGCTCGAAAGCCAGAAACGCAACAAGAATTGGATTCGACTACGGCAACTATTGCTGCTGTTTCTGCGGACCGCGGCGATTGCCTTGGTGGTCTTCATGCTGGCCGGTCCAGTGTTGATGTCGCAATGGGGCAGCCTGCTGGGCAGCGGACAGACCCATCACATTGTTTTGCTCGACGACACCTATTCGATGGCCGACCGCTGGCAAGAAACCTCCGCCTGGCAAGAAGCGAAGCAAGCCGTCGGCGAAGTCCTTGACCAAGCCACGGCCAGTCCGGGCAGCCAAAAGCTCACACTCTTGCGCTTCTCGCAAGCTGTCGAGGCTTCCGCAGGACAGGAACTCGAATTCGCCGCTCGTCCACTCGACCGCGAGACGTTGGATCAAGTCAACACGCTGCTCGAAAAGAGCGCTGTGAGCGAAACCGCCGTCGCGCCTCTCGAGGTTGTGCAAGCGGTGCTGGCCATGCCGCAGGCTGAAGAGGGGGAAGCAAAAATCGTGTATGTGATCTCTGACTTCCGCAATCGCCAGTGGGCCGGCAATCCGCAGGCGAAGCAACTGCTGGGCGAACTCCGCGAGCAAGTGTCCGATCTTCATTTGGTGCAGTGCGTCGATGAAACGCGGCCCAACTTGGCGATCACGCAATTGGAACCCGAATCGGGCATTCGCGCAGCGGGAGTTGAGACGTGGGTTTTGCTCACAGTGGCCAACTATGGCGATGAAGCCGCTGTTGCTGTGCCGGTGAGTGTTTCGCAAGATGGCCATAAGTTACCAGCGGTGGAATTCGACGAAATCGGCCCCGGCGAAGCCGTAACTCGCCGGTTTCGCGTGGCCTTCCCCAGCGCCGGCCCGCACGAGCTCCAATCGCAACTTCCCAGCGATGCGGTCACGACCGATGACAAACGGTTTTTTGCCTGCGACGTGCCGGCGAGTTTTCCGCTGTTGTTGATCGATGGCTCGCCTGCGGGGGATGACGGCTTTTATCTCCGTACGGCTCTAAGCCCCGGCGGCACGAGCAAGCCCGGCTGGAGCCCGCGTGTCGAACCGCCCAGTTTCTTACGCGATCATGAGCAACTCAAAAAATTCGCTGCCATTTTTCTGCTCGATGTCCCCCGCCTCGACGATGCGGAGGTCACCGCACTTGAGGAATACGTTAATCAAGGCGGTGGCTTAGCGATTTTTCTGGGGCCAGAATCGCAGCGCACTTTTTATAATGAAAGGCTCTACCGTGACGGCACCGGTTTGATGCCGGTCGAACTCGACGTTCCCTCGCAGCTTGTGAGTGACGGCGAACAAGGTACATCTGACGTGGTGGTGACCGACCATCCGGTGTTCCGCATTTTCGCGGGGCAGCGCAACAGCTTTCTCTCCGTCGCCCAGGTGAATTTCTATTTCGCGACTCAGCCGCAAACTGAAAAGAATCCCGACGTGAGCGTCATTGCTTCCCTGCAAAACGATGCCCCGTTTGTCGTGGAGAAAAAATTCGGCGCGGGCCGCGTGGTAGTGCAGCTTTGCAAATTGTCGCCGAAATCGACATCGCTCGGCGTCTGGAGCAATTGGAGTTTGAATCCCGTCTTTCCCGTCGTCGCCAATGAACTTGCTGGTTACCTGACGGCAGGGGAACGCGAAGCCGACGTGCGGGAAGTGGGGAGCGAAGTCCGCTTTGATCTGGCCGAGGAAGATTACGAACCGGAAGTGCAAGTGCGTTCCCCGGCGAGTGAAGCAGAAATCACCCTCACTCCTCAGGCGAAGGATGGCCGCTATCTCGTCGACGCGGGGCGTGGGCAGGTGAGTGGCGTCTGGCAATTTGCGCTACAACCTCGGCAGCAGGCCCCCGCGAGCCACTTGGTCGCGGTCAATGTCGCCAACGGCGAGGGCGATTTGCATCATCTTGATCGCTCGGCGCTGGCCAAGGAACTGGATGGGATCGACTACCGCTTTTCGCTCGCCTCGCAAATGACCGCCGCCGATGACCAACTCGCCGGTTATCGTCTGGGCGATACGCTGCTGTACTTGTTGATTGCGGCACTCGTCGCGGAGCAGTGGCTTGCCTACAAAGCGAGTTATCACAATCCCGCGGGGAGCCGATCATGATCCCCGCCATGTCCCATTTTCCGCTGGCCGCCGTGAGTGAAGCAGGCCCAGCCACGCGCGAGTTGGTCACATTTGAGTTTCGCCGACTCGCGCAGTTCGATGACCTACGGATTCTGTGGACGCTGCTCGTCGTGCTGGCCGTCTTGTTGAGTGCCTTCATCATCTGGCTCTATCGCCGTGAAGGCGCTGCGCTCTCCCCTGCCCTGCGAATTTTCTTTCCAGCTCTGCGAATTATCGCTTGGACCGGCGCGATGCTGTTTTTTCTGGGCCTCGAAAAGCGTGTTGATCAGCAAGTCGTCACCGATTCGCAGGTCGTGCTGCTCGTCGACACTAGCCAAAGCATGTCGGTCGCCGACGTGAACGCCGAGAGTCGGCAGCCGCTCACGCGCGGTGAAGCCGTGGCCCAGATATTGGAAACGTCCCCTTTTCTCGATTCTCTCCTCGCCAAACATAAAGTTTCGTTAACCACATTTGATCGTGAAGTGCGGCGCGTGCGCAGTTGGGAACGCGGTGAGAAAAAGACGACAAGCCCAAAAGATGAGGGTACCGATACCGCGGAATCTGAGCAGCTCGGGCCACTCGATTGGAACGACGCTTTGCAACCTCGCGGTGTCGAAACACGGCTCGGCGATGCGCTAAAAAATACACTCGACCAACAACGCGAGGGCCCGCTCGCGGGCGTGATTGTCATCACCGATGGCGTGCAAAACAGCGGCATCGAACCGCTCTCGTTGGTTGACGGCTCGGAGCAATTGCAAATCCCGTTGTATACGGTTGGTGTTGGCTCGAACGAACCCCGCCGCAATCTTCGCATCCAAGAACTCAATGCCCCCTCGCGGGTCTATCCCGAGGATAGCACGACCGTCACCGGCGTGATTCAAGGCGAAGGTTTTGCCAGCCGGACGATTCCCGTGCAGCTTTATGCCCGCGAAGCCGAGTCGAACGGCGGCACGGAATCGCTCGTCGGCGAGACGCAAGTTACTTTCTCCAATGACGCGGAAACCCAGCCCGTCGAGTTTCAAATCGAACCCGCCGAGATCGGCCGCTTGGCGCTCGAGATGCGGATCATCGCGCCGCGAGAAGACCAGTACGAAGGAGACAACCAACGCGAAGTGGAAGTGGAAGTCGTCGAAGCCAGCACGCGCGTTTTGCTGATCGCGGGAGGGGCTTCGCGTGATTATCAATTTCTTCGGAATCAACTCTTCCGCGATCGCCACGCCACGGTCGATGTCTGGATTCAATCCGCCTCGGGCGGCATCTCGCAGGAAGCCGACAGTATTCTGAGCGAATTTCCCGCGACGAAAGAAGAACTTTTCAATTACGACTGCATCGTGGCGTTTGACCCCAATTGGGAAATGCTCGACGCCAGGCAGGTCGATCTGTTGGAGTCGTGGGTGGCCGAAGAAGCGGGTGGGTTGATTGCCGTGGCCGGTCCGATACACACGCTGAGTTGGTCGCAAAGCCCCGAACATGGCAAGATTCGCGCGCTCTATCCCGTCGAGTTTCAACGCCGGCTCACCTTGCTCGACGATGGCCTCTACGGCAGCAAAACCCCCTGGCCCATTCTGTTCACCCGCGAGGGGGAAGAAGCCGACTATCTCGGGCTTGCCGATGACGAGGCCGACAGCCGGATGCGTTGGTCGGAGTTTCCCGGCGTGTATGGTTGCTACGCGGTCAAAGGCCCCAAACCAGGGGCCCGCGTGTTGGGTTGGTATGGCGATCCCGATGCCAGTTTCTCTGGGGAGTACCCCGTCTATCTCGCCGAGCAATTTTACGGCAGCGGCCGTGTGTTTTACTTGGGCAGTGGCGAGCTCTGGCGGCTGCGGTCGCTCGACCCAGCTTACTTTGAGGTGCTCACCACGCGGCTAATTCGCCATGTCAGCCAAGGCCGACTGCTCAAGGGTTCATCGCGCGGCCGTTTGCTCGTGGAACAAGATCGCTATTCGGTCGGTGACGAGGTGATCGTGCGGGCCCAATTGCTTGCTGAAAGTCGTGAACCCCTGCTCGCCGAGGAAGTGACGGCCCAAGTGATTGAAGACGCCGGCCGCACAAACAACCTCGTGATGCTCGCCAACAAAAGTCGGCCGGGGAACTTTATCGGCCAGTTTACCGTCAAACGGGAAGGTTCGTATCGCATCCAATTGGCGATTCCCGATACCGTCGACGAGCAACTTGTGCGGCGGATTCAGGTCGTCGTGCCCGATTTGGAATTCGATCACACTCGGCGGAATGACGAACTGCTCGCCGCGCTCGCCAGTCGCACCGACGGCAAGTATTACACCGACTTGGCCGCGGCAGTTAGCGGCATGGACGATTTGAAACCGATCGACCAATTGATCGAAAGCCGCGCCGAGACTCGCACTTTGCGCGGTACGCCGGACCCAGTCTTCGGCGAATGGTGGAACAAAATATTGCTCGGCGTGATCTGCGGTGCCCTATGCCTCGAATGGCTGCTGCGGCGGCTCGTCAAGCTTGCGTAAACGATTATGTCTTCCGTGTCCTTACCCTTCGCGATTCCCAAAACCATCACCCGCAAGGTGCAATGGCTTCGGTGGCTTGTGCGCGGTTACGTGGCCCTAGAAGGAATCGCGGCGGTGGCCATCACCGCGGGCCTCGCCTTTTGGATCGCCTTATTCTTGGATTGGTCCTTTGAACCGAACGCGGCCATCCGAGTCGTGATGTGGGGAGTGGCAATCTTGGCCATCGGTTACGTCGCGTGGCGGCAATTTTTCTCGCGCGTGTTTGCCCGGCTTTCCGACACCAACATGGCCCTCCTCTTGGAGCGGTCGTTCCCGCAAATCAATGAAAGCCTCGTGACCACCATGCAAGCCGCCCACAGTCGGTTTGCGATTTCTCCTCAGCAAGGCGAACTGCTCGCCAACACGAGCAATCAAGCCAGTCATCGACTCGCCCAAGTGCCCCTGGGCAGAGTCTTTCGTTACCAACCGCTCCTCTGGAAACTCCTCGCCGCGATTACGCTCAGCGGCTCGCTTGTCGGTTTCGCGACCCTCCGCGCCGAAGCCTACAACTTCTGGCTCCAACGGGCGGCCCTCTCTGCCGAGTTGTGGCCGCGTAAAGTTCAGCTTACCGTCGCCGGATTCGAGGAAGTCGAGGGCGAGCGCACCATGAATGTCGCCCGCGATGACGATTTCGAGCTCAAAGTGCTGGCCTCGCTGCTTGAGAAGCACGTGGCACCCGAGCAAGTCGAAATTCGCTACGAACTGGCCGACGGTCGCCGTGGTCGAGACATGCTCACGCAAATCGGCGCGGCCGTCGTGGAGCAAGACGATGCTCAGCAGTTTCGCTACGAATTCAAAAACCTGTCGGCAGATATCACATTCGACGTGATCGGCGGCGACGACCGGATTCGCGATCTCCGCCTGCATGTCGTCGAGCGACCGCAAATCGTGCGAACCGCGCTCGCGGTGGAGTTCCCCCAATATCTGGGTTGGTCGCCGCAATCCTTGCCATTCACGGGCCGAGTCGAAGTTCCCTATGGTTCACAAGCCATCTGCCAAGCCGAAGTCAACAAGCCACTTCAAGATGTGCGCATTTATGATCCGGCGACGAAGGAAGACATTTCCGCGCAATTATCCAGCGACAAGCCGCGGCAGTTTTCGTTCCCGCTCACCACTATCAAGGAAGATCGCGTGTTGTTGGTGGATTTGCGCGACACCGATGGCGTGCTGAATCGTGAGCCGTATCGACTCATGATCGCGCTGGTGGCCGATGAACTCCCCGAGGTCGCGGTGCAACTCCGCGGCATCGGCTCCGCGGTGACGCCGCAAGCGACGATTCCGCTTGTCGGCACAATCGTCGACGACCACGGCGTGGCCGAAGCGTGGATCGATGGGCAAATTGACAAACAAGAACCGCACCGTCGACCTCTGACTAACATCGCTGACACCAGCCGCGAGAACGTGGAACTCGGCCGTTACGATCTGGCGGCGATCGATCCGCAATCCCAAGAACGCCTGCTCGTGCTACAACCGGGGCAACAGATCACCCTCTCGGCCAAGGCCCGCGATGCGTATGATCTCGATACCGAGCCGCATGTCGGCTCGAGCCAGCGTTTTGTGCTCGACATCGTCACCGATTCGCAACTGCGGGCACTCTTGGAAAAGCGCGAGCTTGGCCTCCGGCAACGCTTTGAAGCGCTGCACGAGAAAATGATGTCCACGCGCGATCTGGTCACGCGCATTGAACTTCAGTCAAAAGGTGACGATGGTCAGTCGCTGAGTGCGGAAGAAATCGCCCAACGTCGTGAACGCGACAAGTTGCGAGTTGTGGGTGTGCTACAGAATGTGACACAGCTCAGCTACGAAACCCTCGGCGTGGCCGAAGGATTTGAGGATATTGTCGTCGAACTGGAGAACAATCGCATCGACACCGAGGAGCTGACTCAGCGTTTGGGCCGCGATATTGCCGAGCCGCTGCGAGTGGTCGCGACCGAATTAATGCCCGAACTCGAGCAACGTGTGCAGAAAATCCCCGACGCCCTCGATAATCCAGCGGAAAACGCCAAGGTGCTCGCCGGGGCGATTATCCAATCCGACGAAGTTGTCGCCGCCATGCAGCGCATTTTAGACCGCATGTTGGAACTTGAGAGTTACAATGAAATAGTGGAACTTTTGCGGGGCATCGTCGGCGACCAACAGCAGTTGAACGAAGAAACGAAAGCCGAGCGGCGTGAAAAACTCCGCAGCTTGCTCGATGAGGAATGAGAATTGAGGAATTTTTCCCCACAATCCTTGCGATCCCCTTGGCTTGGTATGGCCCTACTCGTTGCCGTTTTCATCACGGCACCGCTACGTGGACAGGATGCGCCCAGCGATTCCGAATTAGCCAAGCAAGAGGCTTCGCTGTCGCAGCGGTATAATCGGCTCGAATTGTTGGCCGGTCGCTTGGCGGAAATGTCGAAGGCCACGCAACCCCGGCGAGCGGAGTTGCTGCAACAACTCGTCGCCAAGAGCCGCGAAAAAGATTTACCCGGCCGTTTCGATACGATTGTTGAAGCTCTGCGGCAAGACGACTTGGGCGATGCTACGCAGAACCAAACTGCATTGCAAACCGAATTGCAAGCGATGCTGGAGCTTCTGCTTCAGGAAGACCGCGACCGCCAAATCGAATCTGAGCGTCAACGCATCAGCAAATATCTCGCGGAGCTAAACAAGCTAATCCGCCAACAACGGGGCATCCGTGCCCGCACCGCCGGCGGCGACTTCGAGCAGGAACTTGCCGAAGACCAAGGCGGCACGGCTAAGAAAACCGGCGAGTTGAGCGACAAGATCGAAGAAACCGAAGTCAGCGAAAAAAAGGATTCAGAACAAAAGGGTGGGGCGGAAGACTCCCAGAGTAAACCGTCGGCAGGTAAAAACCAACCTGGCAAAAACTCAGATGGCAAGCCGAGCGAATCAAAGCCCGGAGAACCCTCTGAGAAGTCGAGGGAACCGAAAGAAGGCAGTAGCGGTGATCCGAAGGAATCTCAGTCCGGTGAACCAAAGCCAAGCGAATCAAAACCCGGCCAATCTCAATCGGGCGAGTCGAAGCCAGGTGAATCCCAATCAGGCGAGTCTCAACCCTCCGAATCTCAGCCGTCACAGTCCCCACCCAGCCAGTCGCAGGGTGAATCGGGTCAACCTTCTGGCGAAAGCGGCGAGTCGTCCGAAAGCCAATCGCAGCAACAATCCCAAAGCCCGAGCGAAAAGGCTGTCGAAAAACTCCAGCAAGCCAAAGAGCGCATGAAACAAGCCGAAGAAAGGCTCAAGAAAGCTGAGCGCGACGAAGCCGTCCAAGAGCAAGAAGCCGCCTTACGGGAGTTGGAGCAAGCAAAGGCCGAACTCGAGAAGATTTTGCGGCAACTTCGCGAAGAAGAAATGGAACGGATGTTGGTCTTGCTCGAAGCGCGTATCCGCAAGATGCTGGAAGCTCAAAACGCGGTCTACGACCAGACGGTAAAGTTGGAAGAATCAACTGATCACATTCCCGAACACGAACTCGAAATCGCGAGCGCCAGCTTGGGCCGTCAAGAAGATCAAATCGTCAATGAAGCGGATAGGGCCCTCATGTTGCTCCGCGAGGATGGCACGACCGTGGCCTTCCCCGAAGCCTTGCAGCAAGCTCGCGAAGATATGCAAACCGTCGCCGACCGTCTGCGCCGGGTAAAACCCGACGCGATTACGCAGGGCTTGGAAATGGATATCATCGCCACGCTCGAGGAAACGCTGGCCGCGTTGCAGCAAGCTCTTAAGGAACTGCGCGAACAAAAGGCCTCGCAGCAGCAAGGAGGGGGCGAGCCGGGCGAACAACCTCTGGTGGACCAATTGGCCGAATTGCGTATGATTCGGGCATTGCAGAACCGGGTGAATGGCCGCACGGAGTTTTACGACAAGCTGATTGAAGGAGATCGCACGCAAGAAGCCGAGCTACTCGAAGCGCTCGTCCAATTAGCTCAGCGCCAAGAACAGATTTTCGAGGCGACCCGCGATTTGCATCAAGGTGCCAACCAATAGCGATGCTATTTATGTTATGTCCCCTTTCACAATCCTGGATCGTTGCCGTCGCGCTGGCCGTGGCAAGTGTTGGCTCGTCCAGTTGGGCGCAACTCAGCTTCGAGCCGAGTTGGCAACTTCCCCGTTATGACGACGTGCGTGGGCAGGTGTTCGAGTGGATCGATCAGACTTCTAGCGCGCCCGAAGTGAAACAAGAGGCCCGCTCCTTGTGGCCCTCGGTGGCCTTGCGTGAAATGCAGGGCCCGGCACTCTTGGACAGCGTGATCGAAACGGCCGCCCTGCTTGATCCACAAGTCGCCGAATTGGTCGAAGATTGCAATGCGGAACTGCAATCGCACATGCCGCCGGACGCGAGTTGGATTGCCGACAGTTCGCTCCCGAAATTCGTGAAAGACAATTTACGGCTTTACATGGCACGTTGGCTCGCTCAGCAAGCAATGTACGACGACGTGCTCGACATGGTCGCCGAAATTAAACCCGATGACGTCGTTGATCCTGCGAGTTTCCTGTTTACTCGGATGGTAGCCTATCACCAGATTGTCGAACCTGAGCAGAGCCGTGTGGCCTTGGTGGAGCTTTTGGAACATGAAGACCAACTCCCCCTCCGCTATCGACAGATCGCGGAAATGGTCAAACAAGACTTAGCCGGCCTCAAGGATGAATCGCTCGATCACGTTTCGCGTCGCATGAACGACGTGCGACGACGTTTGGAATTGGGTCAAGCAGGCAAGCAAGTGCAGGTCGTCGAGAAAGGGGTTGTTGATTCACTCGACAAGCTCATCAAGAAAATTGAAGAGCAGCAGCAACAACAATCGGCAAGTGGTGGCGGAGGGGCCCAAAGTTCCACTCCCATGCAAGACAGCCAACTCCCCCGTATGCAGGCCCCCGGCAAAGTTGATCCGCGCGACATCGGCCATCAATCGGGCTGGGGCGACTTACCTCCCAAGGAGCGCGAGGAAGCCCTCCAACAAATTGGCCGCGAATTTCCCGCCCACTATCGCCAGTTAATCGAACAATATTTCCGCGACCTCGCCGACGAATCCACGGTAAAACCCACTGACGAGCCACGCAAGTAATACTGCTGTGAAAACGAATAAAAAATTAATAGCCACGGAATTTCACGGATTAAACACGGACAAAATGAAGTGATGCCTGTGGCATTAGTTAGCGTTGTTGTCGCGTACAAGAATTGTCATTCTTATTATCCTTCCATCCGTGTTTAATCAGTGTTTCATCCGTGGCTATGTATTCTGAATTTTTGTCGTAGAGAAATGATTCACCCCCGGAATTTGAGAATGCTCCGAGTTTCCCTCCAACCCTGCTTCATGTTCTTGGCGATTGCGCTGTCGGTCGTAACTGTTTCGTCTCAATCTCTGGGGCAGGAAATTGAACTGACCACTCTCGATGGCAAGAAGTCGGTGGGGAAACTCACCAACTGGACGGTAGACAAACTCGTTGTTCAAGTCGGCGAGGAAAGTCTCGATATTCCGTCCGCGGATTTGCTGGCACTACGTCCCATCACAGCGACTGCTGGCAAGAAACCGTTTGCTCCGCATGTCGAATTCCTGGATGGCACACGCATCCCTTGCACGGATTTTACCGTGACCAATCGGCAAGCCACGATTGTCACGCCGCTCGCGGCAGAGCCGCTCAAAATCTCGACCGAACAAATTCGCTTTGTACAGTTTTTGCCAATGGAAGCGAACGACGCGTCCTGGCAAAAGTCAGACCTTACCGGCGATGTGTTGGTCGTGAGCAAAAAAGATTCCGAACAAACCGAAACTCTAGAAGGCGTGATCGGCGAAGTTTCCGCCGAGCAGGTTGAGTTCTCCTGGGAAGGGGACACGATCCCCGTCAAGCGGGCCAAGATCGCAGCCTTAGCTTTTTATCATGCGAACGTCCCCGAGTCGGCGACGCCCGTTTGTGTGTTGCAATTGTCTTCGGGAGCGCAAATCTCGGTAAGCGGCATCAAGCTGTCCGATAATGGTTTGCAAGTTGTCACACCCGACAAGCTGGTATTGACCTTCCCATTCGCGGACCTCGTTTCTGCTGATTACTCAATTGGCAAGCTGACATTCCTGAGCGATATACAACCGCTCCGCTCGGAATGGACACCCTTGGTGGCACTCCCCGCCGCGGCCGAGTCAATCAAGAATTTTGGCGAACCGCGCAGCAACAGCTCTTTCACGGGATCTCCGCTCGCACTCTCCTGGCCGGCGGATGAAAACCAAACGAACGCCCGGCTCGAAACCTACGACAAGGGCCTCGCGATTCGTAGCCGCACGGAACTGGAATATCGGCTCCCCAAGTCGCTCCGCCGCTTCACCGCCATCGCGGGCATCGATCCCGAAACCCTTGCCCAAGGGAGCGTGCAACTCACGATTGAACTTGATGGCCAAGTCGCATTGACGCAAACCATCGACGGCCAGCATGGACCCGTGAAGATCGACTTGGATGTGGCCGGCAAACAACGTTTGAAACTACTCGTGGATTATGGAGAGAACCTCGACTTGGGCGACCGCCTGCACATGGTCGAGGCCCGCTTTGTGAAATGAAGTTTTTTCACTCGATTACACTCTGTCTCACTTTTCTCGCACTAAGCACGGTCGCGCGAAGCGAAGTTACGCCCGCTCCGCAAGTCTTGGCCACCGAGGCCGAGCGGGTCAAAGTCGTGAAGCGCGCTTCAACCGCTGCCGTGGCGATCTTTGAGGGCAGTGGCCAAGGGGGCGGATCTGGTGTGATTATTTCCCCCGACGGTTTCGCGCTCACGAATTTTCACGTTGTCGCCCCCTGTGGCGCGGCGATGAAATGCGGACTCAACGATGGCCAGCTTTACGACGCGGTCGTGGTGGGCATCGATCCCGTGGGAGACGTGGCGCTCATCCAACTCTTGGGCCGCGACGATTTCCCCACCGCCGAACTCGGCGACAGTGACAAGGTTCGCGTGGGGGATTGGGCTTTCGCGATTGGTAATCCTTTTCTGCTGGCTGACGATTTCACGCCTTCGGTCAGCTATGGCCTCATTTCGGGGGTGCATCGCTACCAGTACCCCGCTGGCACCCTGTTGGAATACGCTGACTGCCTGCAAACCGATGCCGCGATCAATCCCGGCAATTCGGGTGGCCCATTATTTGACGCCGACGGCAAGCTCATCGGCGTCAACGGTCGCGGCTCGTTTGAAAAGCGTGGTCGGGTCAATGTGGGTGTCGGTTATGCGATTTCCATTAACCAAATCAAGCGTTTTCTCTCGCATCTCAAAGCTGGACGGATTGTCGATCATGCTTCGCTCGGTTTTACGGTGAGCACCGGCGAAATTGGGCGCGTGGTGGTCGATGACATTCTGGAAACCAGCGACGCCTATCGTCGCGGTTTGCGCTATGGCGACGAGATTGTCGAGTTCGCCGGTCGAGAAATCACGACCGCCAATGCCTTGAAAACAGCGCTGGGTACTTTCCCCCGTGATTGGGTCACGACGCTCACCTTCCGTCGTGACGGCCAAAACCAGCAAGTGAGTTTGCGACTCCCCGGCGTTCATGATCCCGCGCAGCTTATCGACATGATCCAAGAGCAAAAAGAAAAACCGCTCGATCCCCCCGACAAGCCAAAAACTAAACCAGATGATCCTCTCGATGAACCCCAGGAGGACGAAGAAAAGAAACCCGGCCCCGGCATTCTGCCCGACCTGCAAAAACTTTTGAAGCGCGAACCGGCCATGCCGGCCGAGGTGAAGTCCCGCTACGAGGAAGTTCGTGGTTATGCCAACTACTGGTACAACCGCGCGCGGCAACAAGAGTTGTGGGACCACTTTCGTGACGCGAATAGTTTGGAGCAGATGGGTGCCACCTGGCAAATCGCTGGCAAGGTAGATGCCGAGGAATTTTCGCTCAAGATTGGACCTGACCGCGCGGAAATGCGTTTACCTACCGTAAAATCTGTAGCCTTGTTCGCGGGTGAACTCGACACCCAGTTAAGCCCCCCCGGCTCCGGTGGGTTACTAGTGGCGCTGCACCTTTGGCAACGAATGTTGGACAAGGGCCTGCAAAAATTCGGCGAAGTATTTTACCTGGGGCAACTTCCTTTGGGTGCCTCCGGAGAAATGGTCGATTGCCTCGTCGGCTTTCATACGGGGATGGAATTTCGTCTGCTTTTCTCGCCCGAAAACGGCGATCTTGTCGGCTTGGAAATGTTTCCCGGTGATGATTTCGACCCCTGCGTGGTGCATTTCTCCGAGTATGCCGACGTCGCGGGCAGGCGGCTGCCGATGCGCTGGCAAGTGCAGCATGGCGTGAAACCTTTTGCCGACCTGCATCTCACGTCCTGGCAAATCGACACCGGAACTCCCCCAGCCACGAAGGCGGCGAATTGATGAACCGCACTCTCTGCCAAATTGTTTGCCCGCTGGCCCTGCTTGTTGTGTTGGTTGACTTCACACGCGCAGCCGCAGCCGATCTCCACGAAGTTGTGCGCCAAACGCAGCAGAAGGTCGTGAAGATCTACGGTGCCGGTGGACTCAAACAAATGGAAGCCTACCAATCGGGAATCCTCGTCTCTCCCGAGGGACACGTACTCACGGTGCTGAGCTATGTGCTCGATACCGATGACCTCGCCGTGGTGCTTGATGATGGCCGCAAGTTTCAACCCGAGCGCATCGGCACCGACCCGCTGCGCGAATTGGCCCTGTTGAAATTGCCGCTTGAAGAGGGGGAAACGCTTCCCTATTTTGATTTGCGGCAGCGCCCCGAGGTCGAAATTGGCGACCGCGTGCTGGCCCTCAGCAATCTCTACGGCATAGCTGCCGGTGATGAACCGGTGAGCGTGCTGCAAGGCGCGCTCACGGCCATTGCGCCGCTTGACGCGCGACGTGGTTCATTCACCACCAACTATCACGACGACGTTTATGTCGTTGATGCCTATGCCAACAACCCCGGCGCGGCCGGCGGAGCGCTCGTCAATTGGCAAGGAGAATTGCTCGGCCTGTTGGGCAAGGAACTCAAGAGCCGCATCACCGGCACATGGCTTAACTACGCCTTGCCCACAGCGAACTTTGCCGAGAGTGTCGACAACATGATCGCCGGTCGCGCGAACAACATTGAACCTCCCTCGCAGCTTCCCGAAGAATCGCTCAGCACCGAGCTGTTGGGCATTCGCCTGATTCCCGACGTGTTGCGATTGACTCCTCCATACATCGATGCCGTCCGCCGTGGTTCCAGCGCCGAAAGCGCGGGCCTCCGACCGGACGATCTCATTGTGTTCGCGGGCGGCAAGCAAATCGCCTCCTGCCGCGCCTTGGTCGAAGAACTTTCCTACCACGACCAGCGCGATGAAATTCCCCTCTTGGTGCTGCGCGACGGTGGCATTGTGGAAATGGTTTTGAAACTCGCCCCGGAAGCTCCGGCCGAAGCGACTGGGGAAACTGAGCCATGAGGAACAAAATTAGTTTGTTGACATTGTCGATCGCGGTATTCTCAGCAAATCTCGTTCGCGCCGATGGTCGTGACTACGCGCTTGAGCAAACAGCCATTCGTCAAGCCGCAGCGGCGGTCGCCGATTCGGTCGTCCAGATTCACACGGTTGGTGGCTTCGAGCGCATCGGCGAAACGATGACTTCGCAGGGCCCTGCCACGGGTCTCATCATCACCCCCGATGGCTACATCGTCTCAAGCGCGTTTAACTTCGCCCAGCGGCCCAGTTCGATACTAGTTGGGATGCCGAGCGGCAAGCAAGTCCCCGCCGAGCTAGTGGCCCGTGACTTGAATCGCATGTTGGTGCTCTTGAAGGTGGCGGTCGACGAACAGCTCCCCGTGCCGACATTCGTTCCCGAACGCGAAATGGCGGTGGGCCAATGGTCGCTCGCCTTGGGCCGCACGTTTCAAACCGACAAAGTCGACACGTCACTCGGCATCATCAGTGCGCTGCAGCGGATGCATGGCCGCGTGGTGCAAACCGACGCCAACGTCTCGGCGGCGAACTACGGCGGGCCGCTGGTGGATATTCGCGGTCGAGTGCTTGGCATTCTCGTACCGATGTCGCCGCAACCAACCGGTGGCGGCGCGGAAAGCGAAGTCGCCGGCGCGGAATTTTACGATTCGGGCATCGGCTTTGCCGTGCCGCTCGAGCATGTACTCACCGTCCTTGACCGCTGGAAAGCGGGCGAAGATTTGCTCCCCGGCAAGCTCGGCATCGGCATGAAAGCGGGCAGCGCGTTCGTTGAACCCCCTGCGATTGTGACGGTCTGGCCCGGCTCGCCCGCTGCGGAAGCCGATTGGCAAGCGGGCGATACCATCATCGCCGTCGATGGCAAGAGCGTGACTACACAATCCCAATTGCAATACCAGACCAAGCCACTCTATGCGGGTGACAAGCTGACGGTTTCCCTGCGCCGCGGCACCGGCGACAAGGCCGAGGAATTCGATAGCGAAATCACCCTCGCGGCGGAACTGCCTGCTTTTCGCCATGCGTTCTTGGGAATTCTGCCGGCCACTCCCGACGAAAAACAGCCCGATAAAGAAATTACAGCGCCGGGAGTTGTCGTTGGGCATGTCTGGCCTGAAAGTCCCGCAGCCAGCGCGGGGATTCGCGCTGGAGATCGCCTCACGAAACTCGGCGACACGCAGATTGCCAATCTTGCTGCTGCGATCGTGGTGATGAAGGCTTTGCAGCCCGAGGAAAAAATCACGATCGTTGTGGTGCGTGATGAGAAAGAACTCAAACTCACGGCCGAGCTCACAACGGTTACTGAAGTAATTTTGTCGAGCATCGATCTCGGCAACGAGGAAAAAGTTGCTAGTTCCGAGCCGCGTGAACTTGAGACATTGAAACTCCCGCAGTTTCCCCAGGAAGCAAAGTTCCTCGCACCCGAGAAGGAATCGGCCGCGCCTGGCTTGTTGATCTGGCTCGCCGAGAAGGGTGAGAAAGACGAAGCCGCGCTCGCCAAGGCGTGGCAAGCGAGTTGCGATGCCGAGGGCATGGTCTTGCTGTTGGCTCGTCCCGGTGGCGAGAATGGTTGGGAGTTTGAAGATTTGGAATACCTCGACCAACTTGCACGGACCGCGCGTGGCCGTTTCGACGCCGATCCTCAGCAGACCGTAATCGCCGGCAGCGGCAAGGCGGGGCAATTGGCCTACGCCTTGGGCCTTCGCCGCGCGGAAGATTTTAGCGGCGTAATCGCCGACAACGCCCCCCTGCCCCGCACGATGAAGATTCCCGAAAATTCTCCCGGCGCAGCGCTTTCACTCCTCACCATCCTGCCGGCCAATTCCAGTTTTGCCCCGCTGGTGAAGCAAGACATCGCGCAACTCCGCAAAGCCGGTTTTCCGGTGAGTGTGCTGGAACGCCCCGCCGCGACTGACGACAATCAGCAACTCGACGCCACCACCCGCGCCGCCATCACCCGCTGGATCGCGGGGCTGAATCGGCTTTAATGGCCTTAATGTAGTGTCATCCTGAGAGAGTCCCGAACTTGTCATTCTGAGGGGAGTTGTACGACCCGAAGAATCTGGCCTTAGTATTCTCACGCATGGAAGACGAGTTCGTATGGAACAGAGATTCATCAAGTCGTGGAACTCCTTTCAGAATGACATACATCCTTGTAAAATTTCCACCAAGATCCACTCCACCCCAGCGAATACCCACTGACCCCCAGGATTGCGGAGATTCGTGGTATGAACGCCAACATCAATGCCGCCCAAGCGAGCGATAATCTGCTCTTCAAGGAAATTGAGTACCAGTGGGAAGAAACGGTGCTCGGCACTTGGCGGCGGTATGTGTATCCCAACGGTTCGCTCTTCGCGGAATTCAAATCGCATGGCTACTTCGGCCCGCTGCCGATTCTACACTACACCTACGGCAAATGCCCTGAAACCGGCCGGCGGATCGTGGCCCACGGTTTTATCGCTGTCGGACGCTTAGCGCGGGGCGTGATCGCCATCGGCCACGCCTCGATCGGCATCATCGCCATCGGGCAACTCGCGATTGGACTTGGCCTCGGCCTGGGTCAAGCCTGCACCGGCATCCTGGCCATCGGCCAACTCAGCCTCGGTGGCTACTTCGGACTAGGTCAGTTTGCGACTGGCCATATCGCCATCGGACAAATCGCCTTCGGAGGCTACGTGCTCGCCCAAATTGGCTTCGGCAATTACGTGTGGGACGCCGTGCATGGCGTCGATGACGCGGCGAAAGCGTTCTTTGTGCCGGTGTTGAGGTGGTTTGGGGTGAATGTTTAGTGCAAATCTTGGCTTTGAAGTTTCTTGACGTCTTTACCCATGTTAAAATTCCGCCAGTCCGCAACGCTGTGTAGACGGATAACTGAACCATTGCGTTAGTTTAACTCAGTGAACGCATATTCATTTCCATTGGCGTGGCGCTGGACGGATCCAAAGCATTCGGTACTTCCTGCTAGCGTAATGGCACGCATCACGCCCATTCTTGAACAATCGAATAGATGTCCAATCGAATCAAGTTTGGGAGCAGTAGAAAGTATTGCAACTGATACGACAGCCGCAACCGTCGGACGATGGCTTGATAATCTTTCTGTCGATCCTGAATGTTTGGTGACGATTCAATGGAATGACTTTCTAACAATTCAGACAACATGGGCCATCTTTGTTGAATATTGGGAGAGTTTTTGCTATCCGAGTAGCGATGATGTCAATATCTGGGCCGAAGACTCTAATTGGCTCTTACAATATCATCATTGGGAAGTTTTTGAAATCAAACGTCAATTCTGAATAAGTACTCTGGGTGGCAGCGACACTCGACTGGTGCGCGGAAAGTGTACGAATCGGCATCGTCAGTCAAGTGTCGGTGTCGCAGACAGGAGGTTCTTGACGCTTCCTGGAAAAACTCTTGTGCCGCGATCGGCCATCCAGGTAGGCACCATTGCCGTCCACCTGCAATATTGCCCTGATAAAATCGAGCATTTATAATGATCTTCAATTCAGCCACCACCTCCGGAACCAAGAGTCCCTCGGGATTCAGAGATTGAGTGCTGCTCATGAGATCGAACGACTTTGTCAATCTTTTCTTCCTTTTCTGCTCTCTGGCGTCTTCCGCTGCGGCCGTTACCGCGTCTGTTGATTTTCAAGGCGTTGGCATCGCGCCTGGGTACAGTTCCAGCGAGGCGATAGGCATATCGGCCAATGGTCAGGTGGTCGTCGGGAGAAACCGCGACTCGACGGGCTTGCAATCCCAGGCTTTCCGGTGGACTGTTGATAGCGGCATGGACGACTTAAATGGCGTGCCGGGTGCCCCGAGTTCGAGTTATGCAGTGGCAGCATCCGCCGATGGAAGTCTCATTATCGGAGACGTGCAGAACCCTGGGGAGAACCGGCGCGGGTTTCGCTGGACGAGTGCCGGTGGCATGGTCCTCATGGAAGCGACGGAATCGATCACACCCAGGAGTGCGGTAGATATTACCCCGGACGGAAAATTCATCGTCGGCTCGGGGCAGACACCGGCATTTGTCAACGGCAGTACAACCAATGAGTCTTACTACTGGACAAGCTCCAGCAGTACCACGAGTCTCGGTGATTTGTTCGGAGACATCGTCTTGAGTGGTGCCGCTGGCGTGTCGGCGGATGGTTCCGTGATTGCAGGATTCGCCACGGATTCTAACGGCACCCAGGCGTACCGCTGGACCAGCAGCACTGGCATGGTGAGCCTGGGCGACTTGCCGGGAAGTCCGTTTCGCAGTTTTGCCAATGACGTTTCCGATGACGGATCGACAATCGTTGGTCGAGGAAACGTAGCCTCTGGTAGTAGCCAAGCGTTTCGTTGGACAAGCCAGACAGGCATGGTGGGTTTGGGAAACCTGCCGGGAGGCCGACGCAGCGAGGCTCACGGCGTCACCCACGACGGATCGACAATTGTGGGGGGAAGCGATCTGGGGGCATTTATCTGGACCGCGGAAATCGGCATGGTGCGGCTCTATGACTATTTGCTCACGCGGGGGGCAATGGGACTCGACAGTTGGATTTTGGATGAGGCTCTCGCGATTACGCCCAACGGTCGAACCATTGTCGGACGAGGCCGGAACCCGCTGGGACAAACCGAGGGATTCGTCGTCACGATCATCCCCGAACCAACAACCCTCATGTTCGCCATGCTCGGCCTGGCAAGTGTGACGCTGGGTTGGACGAGAAATCGTCGCTGGGTGGCAGCGACACTCGACTGGTGAGAGGAAAGTGTACGAGTCGGCACGATTAGTCGAGTGTCGGTGTCGAAGCCAAAAGGTTTTTGACGCTTCCATGAGAACTTCTTGCGCTGCGTAAGGCTTTCGATCTTTTTCTCAGAACACTATACTGCCGAAAATCTCGTTTACATTTCAATAGGCATCTCAGACTAATTTTCTGCCGATTCCCTATGGGCATTTGTCCGATCATCACCCCACTTGGAGCACTTCACGCTGAGATAACCACATCTCAATCGAGTGACGTGTTCTCAAGTGTTTCAGAGCGGGGCAAGGCAACTCAGTGGGATATATCCGGGGGTACAGTATGCCTCTCAACTATGCCTATTATTTCGCAATGTATTCCAAAACACCGTTCCGTAGATGCTACGCACGCGATATTGATTCGCATTCAGGCGATTTCAACTACATCCGAGGTCGTTGCTAAGTTGTGGCTTGAAATTGACCCCACAATAGGCGGACCAGCATCAGGCGAGTGCCTCGAAGCCCTAACATGGACTACCTCTACATGTGAGGTATCACTAGGTACTCAGGATGATGAATACATGTCATTTAGAGCTGCACATGGTTTAGGCTTTCCCCGACGGTTCGCTCAGCTTTGGAGCGAAAATAATCCCGTGTCATACCTTAAGACTGGATTGGAGATTCACGTCCCCAGTCTTCAAGCGGGCTAGGAGACGATCTTGTGTGTACTCGTTGCGTGGACAAGTGATTTACCACGTAATGCAGACACATCGTGGTTTGCAGTGGACATTGGATGGCAGGATTTGAAGCAACTACTGAATAGCTGTTAAAAATAGTTTGGTGGTTACAACCATATAGATCGAAGTTTGAATTGCTCGTTCAAATACCTCTTGTGCTCCGCATGCCTACCCCGAGAGATAAATCGACTCACCCCTCGCGCGGCGTCAAACCCAACACAATATCGAACTTCGCCGATAACTCGCCAAGTTTGTCATCCTTAATTGGCGCAAAGTCGACCAGCACCGACTCCCGCGCTTTTTCATCACGAATGCCCCGGAACACGCCGTCGCGCTCATTATTGGGATGGCCCTTGATGTAGCACTGGGTGGTAAACTCACTGGCACCCGGTTGCTTGATTTTGAAATGAATGTGCGGCGTGCGGCCGGGATAGGGCACCGGCTTGACCGTGCGGAAGTAATACTCGCCAGTCGAGCCGGTGAGAAACCGGCCGAAGCCTTGGAAGTTGGCATCGTTCTTGGCATTCTGATCGGCTGAGTGGAGGTAGGCACCGTTGCCGTCCACTTGCCAAATCTCCACGACTACATTCCGCAAGGGACTGCCGGATAAATCGAGCACTCGGCCCGAGAGGTGCGTCACCTCGCCAATCGCCGGCGTGATCCCATCGTTGACGATGATCAGATCGTTATCGGTGTCCAGCGGCAAGTGATCCGGATAGAACGGCCCTTCGGTCTGCCGTGGCGTGGCCGACAACGCTTCCGCATAGGCACCACGAACATCCCAGAATGCGGGCAGGGCCAAACCGGCGGTGAGACTGGCGGTCCCTTTGAGGAACGCGCGACGAGAAGTGTTGTTTAGCCAATTGTTCATGAACTCTCCTTGCGAAGTCATGTCATTCTGAAAGGAGTTCTACGACTTGAAGAATCTATGTTCCACACTCACACGATCTGAGAACGTGATAGCACTGCGAATCAGATCCTTCGGTCGCCAAGGCTCTCTCAGGATGACACACTCGCGACCTCACACCAACTCACTCATCGACCGCGGCTTTGCGCCTTCCGGCGTTTCGTCGCTCTCGATGTCGAACCATTCCGGCTTGAAGTCGATCCGCTCGTTGCGTTTCATGGCGATGTTCGACGTGAGCGCGATCACCGCGTCGGCGAGCGCCACCTTCGGAGGGCACTTGGGTTGGTTCGCGGGGTCGGGGTTCTTGATGCACCAGGCCCAGTGCTCGATTTCTTCCTTGTACCCACGGCTTACATCCTTGGGCAGCGCCGCATCGGCCACCGCCGCTTGTCCGCCACCCGTTTCGTAAGTGTTCATCACCGCGCCACCAGCGCCGGCCCCGACGGCAATCTTGGTCGCGGTGTCGGATTTCTTGAATAGCATTGCTTCCGATTCACGATCAAGGATCAACGTCCCTTGCGTGCCGAGCACGACTTCGCCGTAGCCGCCGTAACCGTTGCCGTTGATCGAGGAGTACGTGACTATGGTTTTCTTGCTCGGATCGGCGACGTTACCTTTGAAGCCTTCTTCGTAATAACCCTTGGCGGGGAATTCGAAGATGGTGTAAACGTGGTCGTCCACGTCGCGGTCGGCGGGGAACAGCGAGCGACTGCCATTGCCGGTGACGCTCAGCGGCAACACTTTTTCATGCGCAGGATTCTGGGCACTAATGAAAATGCTCGCCGCGTCGAGTTGATGACTCCCCAGTTCCGCCATCAAACCGCCACCGGTGCGATCCCACAACCGCCACCGCAGCAACTCTTCGAGCGGCGTGCGCTCGCGGCCCAGTTCCTTAAGCTCGCGGCTCTCGTAGCCGTAACCGGCAGCATCGACGGTAGCATCTTGCAACTGCTGCGTTTTTTGCTCGACTTTCCGCGCCCACTTTTCCGCTTCCACGACATTCGACTGCTGATCCCGCATTTTCGTCCAAGCGTGCATCTCTCGGAGAATCTTGTATTGCGCCCGCAATTCAGCAACAGCCGCTGGCCCTCCTTGCTTACTCGCCGCCTTTTCCAAGGCGGTAAATTCGCTCGGACTCATCATCTCGGTCGGCATCGGCGGCTGCCAACTGTCGTTGCCAGGCAGATTGTCGCGATGCCATTGGGCCCGGATGTGATGCACATCGCCAATGAGTCCGCTGGAAATCTGATCGACCGCGTTGCCGTACAAAATGCTGTAGTGGCGTTGATGACCGGTGGCCAGTATCTTGCCGGTTTTCTTGGCGACGCGGCCCATCTCTTTGCATTGTCGCACGCTATGGGCCATCAGCTTTTCGGTGAGCACATGCTTGCCCGCCCGCATGGCTTTGATCGCGGCCACGTCGTGCAGCCATAATGGCAGCGCAATAATCACCGCTTCGACGTTCGGATCGTTGATCAGTTCGTCGTAGGTTTGGCCTTTTTCCTGGCAGTAAATTTTGACGTGCTTTTCGCCCTCGGCTTGATCTTTCCATTTGTAGATTTCGCACAAACCGGGCCGGGCTTTTGCCGTGCCGTCGCTGGAGAGATCGCCATAAAACGCGCGGTGGATGTTGTAGGGCCGAATATCGGCGATGGCCACCACGTCGATGTAGTCGGGATTGAGCGCGCCGATCAGCACGCCCCCTTCATCGCCGGTGCCGATGATGCCCACCCGCAGGCGGTCATTCTTGATCGAGCCGTAGCCAAAATACATGGCCCCCAGGGTGGCCCCAGCGGTTGCCCCACCCACGAGCGTTCCCTTGAGGAAATCACGGCGACTGGCTTGGAGGTTAAATCCCGTGGCTTCTTGAAAATTCTGCTTGCCGACGGCTTTTTCTTCGGGTGTGAGATTCATTGAATTGCTGCTCCCTGAGTACTGCGGCGTCTCGACCACAGTCCCTGGATAATAAAATCGAGCCCCGCCCACTGCCCCGCGCCAATTGCCGCGAGGAACAACAGGGCCGCGAATTCGACCAACTGATAATAGAACACCAAGGTGTAGGCTCCCGGCACCCACGGGGGTTGCGAGGCCATCACCGATAACAAAAATAGAGCGCCGACAATTGCCGCGACGCGCGTGAAAAGTCCCAACAACAAACAAATCCCGACGCCCGTCACCACGCAGGTCACCAGGACATTCATCCGGTCTAGCCGCCGCGTCTCGGGGTTCGTCAGCGCTGATTGAACTCGCGTGCCAACCGCCGAGTCTTGTTCTGCTACGCTCAGCAAGCCGCGAAGTTCATCGGCCAAGCCTGCGTCGAGGGCTTTTATCTGGGCCACCCACTTGCCCGGCGTGCGATCCACGGTCGCCTGCTGATCGGTCACTCGCGCGATCTCAAAGGGAACCTCATCAAACCCGGGCGCCTGTTTGGCCTGTTCCAGGCGGAAAATTTCGTGCTGATACGCTTCAATGGCGAGCGCTTCCTCGGCCAAATAATCGGCCAGATACAGCTCGTATTTCTTAAAAACTCCCTCAGATTTGTCGAGTTGCTCTTTGCTCAGCGTTTTGATGTCGCGAAACCGTTTGAGGGTCGCCTGCCAATCTTGGCGGATTTCCTCACCCCAAGACGCGGCGGGAGAAAAATCAGCGAATTGCGGCGGCGTGACCTTGCCGCTCGGGAGTTCGCCCTGTCGGCGCTTCACATAACTGGCCACCCAGCCCGCGAGCTTCGCACTCTTGGCAGGGTCAAGCTGTTGCGAAACCGCCAGCGATTTGCGCCACTGGTGAGTCGAGGGTGCTTGATTCTGGAAAAAGCCAGCCAACGGTCCCTTGGCACTGCTCAAGAAGCCTTCCGCCGAGAAGACCATGTTCCACTCGTCGCTGCTGGCATCGTATTCGACTTTCTTGATTCCCTCGCTGAAAAAGTGCCAACCCACGCACAGCCGCAAGAAAACGAGCGCCACCACAACCGACCACGCACAACAAGCTGCCGGCATGACGAGACAACTGTTCTTTTCAGGGATAGAGTTTTCGCTCAAAATCGCCAACCTCCCAACGGACTGGTCTCTGCTGCGGCCAGCTAAGAACAATGAACGATACAAGGCCCGTTCCCTGAACGGCTCAAGCCATTTATTTTAGGTGGTAAGTGCGAATTTCTCTAGGGCTTGGCACTGCCGAAACTACCGAAGAAACAACAACTTGTACCAATTTTCCGCCATGCGTATTGTCCTATGTTACCCCGTGGAAGCGATTCACCTCGCACAAATTCGTGCCGCCTGGCCGGGCTGCGAAATCGTTGATGCCGGCCAGGAACGGATAGCCGCCGAACTCCCACAGGCCGACATCTATTGTGGACACGCCAAAGTGCCAGTTCCCTGGGACGATGTGGTCGCCGCAGGGCGGCTCCAATGGATCCAATCTTCCGCGGCGGGGATGGACCATTGCCTCGTGCCGTCGGTCATCAACTCGGACATTATTGTCACCAGCGCATCGGGCGTCCTCGCCAAGCAGGTGGCCGACCACACCATGGCCCTCTTGGCTGGAATGCTCCGCGATTTGCCCACCTACTTTCGCGCCAAGGAAAAACGCGAATTTATCCGCCGACCCACTCGCGATCTCCACGGGGCCACCATCGGCATCGTCGGCATGGGGGGCAACGGTCGGGTGCTGGCCAGGGTTTTGAAACCCTTTGAAACCACGATCCTCGCCACCGATTGGTATCCCGACAACAAGCCGCCCGAGGTCGACGAACTACTACCCGCCGACGCCCTCGACAAAATTCTCCCCCGCGTCGATGTCCTCATTCTCGCCGCGCCGCTCAACGACCACACCCACGGCATGATCGACGAGCGCCGTTTACGGCTTCTTCCCAAGGACGCCGTCGTGGTAAATATGGCCCGGGGACCACTGATCGTGGAGCGCGATCTCGCCAAGGTGCTCAACTCGGGACACCTCTGGGGCGCTGCGCTCGACGTCACCGAGGAAGAACCCCTCCCCGCCGACAGCCCGCTCTGGGTGATTCCCAATCTGATTATCACCCCCCACGTCGGTGGCCAGCGCAAGAGCCGCATCGACGACATGACGCGGTTGTTTATCGAAAACTCCCACCGCTATCAGGCGGGCGAACCCCTCATCAACCGCGTCAACAAACCCCTCGGCTTTCCCGAACAGGGCTCGATCCTCTTCTCTCCATAAATCGCCAGAAAATCGTAGAATCCGCAAGAAATTTCGCGGTAATTTGGGCGAAAAAACACGACTTGGTCGTCTTTCTCCCGCCTTGAATAGTATTCTCTTGTCTACCTGTGGTGACTAAAATGGAGCAAATACGGTTAAGAGATAGAGAAAAGCAACCCTACCTACCTCGCCACCCCCCTGGCTGGCGCCTTTTTGCAGGCACAACTTGAGCACGCACCACCATTCACGCCTCGGAAATCCAGACCCACCCAATTAGGTAACGGATGAACCCTTCGACAACGATTCTGCAAGGAACGCGGACTATCACTTTTGACGGCGAGCAATCGCGGCGCTGTCCCAACGAGTTGTATCAGCGCTACGAGCATCTGCTCAACACGCAATACATCGGCTGGACAGAGCATCTGCGCTTTCGTCGCCTGCTGGGAACGGGTGGCCAAGGGGTTGTGTATCTCACCGATCGCCGTGGTTCGGACGGTTTTACCCTCCCTGTCGCCTTGAAAGTTTTTTCGCCCGAACGGTTTGCTTGTCAACAGAGCTACGACCGCGCGATGGAACGCATCGCCCAAGTCGCGAGCTGCGTGGCCAAGATTCAGCATGACAACCTGCTCGACGTGCAAAACTTCACCGAACGTAGCCGTATCCGCGTCATGGAAATGGAATGGGTCGACGGCTACGACCTCGACAATCTGCTCACCCCCGCGATGTTCTCGCGCGTGCAACAGCGGGTGAGTAATCGCCGCTGGAAATACATCAACGACGTGATCGTCACCGCCGGGCCCGTGCGACCACGCTTGAAGCCAGGGGTCGCCGTGGCGATTATTCGGCAGTGCCTCGCTGCGCTGGCCGCGCTGCATCGCGAAAAAATTATCCACGGCGACTTGAAGCCATCGAACATCATGGTCAAGCGCACGGGCCATCCGAAGATCGTCGATATCGGCTCGGCCTTACAGCTCGAAAACATGCCCGAGCAGCGTACCTGCACCCCGCAGTATGCCGCGCCGGAAATGCTCGAGCGGAACGAGTTCACGCCGCGTGCCGACCTCGCCAGTTTGGGTTACGTGCTGATCGAAATTCTCGCCGGTCGGCCCTTGTTCGCCGGTTTGCGTAATCTTGGCGAGTTGCTCGAAGCGAAGTGGACGCTACCGCAACGATTGGATCGAATTCTGCCCGAAGACGTGGCCGACAGCGATTTGCTGATGAGCATTTGCCGCCGTCTCACCTCACCAGATCCCGTGCTACGCTTTGGTAGCGCCGAAGATGCCGACACCGGCAGCGGCGGTTTGGCCGAATTCCAGCGAACGCTCGTGATCGGCGATCTAGCAAGCGAATACGAAAACGAATTACGCGTCTGGCTTGAAGAATTGGACTAAATAATATTTAGCCCCGCCGCTTGCGGCGGGTAGAATTCGTTGACATTAACGCGGAGCAAGCTCCGCGGCTAAATAGGTGGTTCCCCTCCCGCATTGACGATTTCTCCCCGCCGTGGCAAGCTAAAGCCCCAGCCAGGGACGTCCTGCTGGCCAAAGTGCGGCCCGCCGTCATCTCCGCCAATCGCCCCAAAGGAGTTTCCAGCGATGTTAGCCACTTTGCTCTCGTTACTCGTGTTCGTCTTGTCGAGCCAACTGGGCGAGCGCTATCCTACCGACGATCCATCCGGAACCGGCAGCCCGTCCTCTACGGAAAGTGCAGTCGAAAGCCCCATCGACACTGAGACGACGGAAAAGCAAGCTGAGGCGGACACGGAGGAACCCGCGAACGAGAATTTTTTCGATTCCCTTGAAAAGGCAGCCCAGCCCCTCACGCCGCCTGAAACACCGCCGCTGGAAACAGGCACTACCAGTGAATCGCAGCCACAGACCACAGCACCTCGCACAGACACCACGGCCCCCGAGAGCGAAACCGATCCTGCCAAGTTGCTCGCGAGTTTTCTAGAAGCTCCGCAGGAAAATCCGCTCAAGGGCACGCCGCTAACCTTGGCCGAGGCGATCACCAATTCGCTTTCCCGCCCCGAGCAGACGCAGCGCGTCGTGGCCTATTGGGAACTCTCGCAAGCGGTCACGAATTACTATCTCACAACCAAAGAGGGAACCGAACTCGCCGCCTTGGCTCAGGGGATCACCCAGCCAAGCCCTGAATGGGAAATCGCCCGGCAAGCCACCGCCGCCCGCTTGGAACTCGCACGAGAACGTGTTCGCGTGGCGCAAGAATATCTCACGCAAGTCATGGCAAACACCACGGTCGGTTTCATGCCCTTGCCGAGTGACGTGCCGTTTTGTGGTCCGTACGAAACGCGTTATGCCGAGATTTTCCAGGGTCCCCCCTCGCCCCTCGCCCAACAACTCAACGAACTGTTGCCCCGCGCCTTTCAAGATTTGGGAACCCGCACCCAGGAAATCGCCGACGCCCGCAAATGGATGTTCAAGGTGAGCGACACGCGCGCCCCGCAAACCGATGGCAACGAACTTCTCAAGGCTTACGAGCTCTTCGCCGCGAGGCGACGGATGTATGTCGAAGCGGTCAAGCAATACAACCTCGGCATCGTCCGCTACACCGAAATCGCCACACCGGGCACACTCGAGACCGAACGCTTGGTGGGCATGCTCATCCGCACCGGCGGCTCGCAAGGCAAAACTTTCGACACTGACGTGCAAAAAGCGAATGTCGAAGAGAGCATTAACGATTCATCGAGCCTTCCAGCAACCGGCCCCGGCGTCACCGACTGGCAACCCGCTCCCACCAATAGCCGCGAACGCTCGATTCTCGTGCCGCGTGGTTAGGCCATCTCAGACCTAATCACTTCAGCGATATAACACACCGACGAGCGTCGCCAGGAGCGCTAGTCGGCATCGGTCTGTTCAGTACTAAGTGCTTTGCCCTTAAATTGCGCGAATAGGCGCGAAAATCATTCTTAATAGTGCTGATTAGCTCTCTTGGGAGGGTATGTATGTACCAAACCCTCCTCCCGGGTGTACAAGACTTTTCTGTCCGTATGAGATCAAATAACTCGGCGGGATGTACTGACAGAGAAGATGCGTTATTACTCAAGTAGCGAATCCACGCGCCGCCTCCGATTTGTGCTAGCGACCGCCGCTTTTGGCTATCAGCCCACGACTTGCAAGTCCCGACTCTTGTCACGCGATTCATAAACTGATTCTTTGGTGGAGCAGGTGTTTGTCATGAGCCACCGATCTTGGAACAAGGGTTTCACCCTCGTCGAGCTACTCGTCGTGATTGCCATTATCGGCATCCTCGTGGGGCTGCTGCTCCCCGCGGTGCAAGCCGCTCGGGAATCCGCCCGACGGATTCAATGCCAAAATCATTTGAAGCAGCTCGGCTTGGCGTGTGTCAACTTCGAAAGCGTTCATAATGGGCTGCCTTCGGGCGGCTGGGGCTTTCATTGGATGGGCGATCCCGACGCCGGTTTTGGCGAAGATCAGCCGGGAGGCTGGCTCTACTCGATTCTGCCTTACTTGGAGCAAGCCAACGTCCGCGCGGTCGCCGCGGGGCTGCCCTCCGCGCAAAAGCGGATCGAATTGACGAAACTCTCCGAGACACCAATCTCCCTAATGAATTGTCCTTCGCGCCGTCCTTCGCTGACCTACGTCCCCGCACACACAACGAACTATTTCAACATGAATCACCCTAGTTTGGTGGTGCGCGGCGATTACGGCGCTTGCATGGGTGGCCGGGGCATGGTCGAGGACGCTAAGCCAGAGCCAGCCTCCCTCGCCGAAGGGAAAAACTTTGACTGGTTTGAAGTGGAATTATTTGACGGAGTCGTGCATCAGCACAGTCAGGTCAGATTGAAAGAGATCACCGACGGACTCAGTAACACCTATTTGATCGGCGAAAAATTCCTGGAATCGGATCACTACCACGACGGTCTCGTGCCCTACGATGACCAGTGTTACTACATTGGCTTCGACCAGGATTATAATCTCACCTCACGATTTCCACCCTTGCGCGATATACCACTGTATGCCGATGGAGCTTTCCTTTTCGGCAGCGCTCATCCGACGGTCATTTCAATGGTCCTCTGCGATGGCAGCGTTCACTCAATTTCCTACGACATTGACATCGAAGTCCACAGATCCATGGGCAGCCGGGACGCTGGTGACGTCTCGGACCACTCAAGACTCTAAAACCACTTGCGGCTTCCCTCTGACCCCCAGCAGCAGCACTACTCCAACTACGTGCCAAGCCACCCCCGGCTCTGGCACGGCTCGGCTGGTCTGGTTCAATGCGGACAGTCCACCGGTGCCGTAATTTCCTTGCCAATCGGACAGATTTCCCACGGCCGGATTCCGTTGCCAAACCAGAAAGTCTCGTCCATCGACGTCGCCGTCGGCATCAAAATCGCCGGGTAAGGCTAAGGCCGCCGGATCGAGCGCGCCGCGAAAATACCGCAGTTGTCCCACGAAGTTGATGTATTGGCCAAAGAACACGTCGGCGTCGGTGATGCCGTAGAGTGCGAGTAAATAGAAAGCCCCAGCCCCCTGCAGCTCACCGGCATTGAGATCGATGAGGTTGCCCTCGTTCACCGCGTATAGAAAGACCGTGGCATCGGTTTTACCCACGATAAGATCGTGATCGTTGACCCCCGTGCCGCTTGAATTCGCGCCCAAGGCGTTGATGCCGGGAATCGTCTGTGCCAGCGCATCGCCAAGCTGATAGTAGGCGGCTAGCGATCCGATCGCTCCCGCGGTCAGTTCCGAGTCGCTCAGGCCCGCCACGGGATTGTAGCCATTGGGCAAGATGGTGTGCGATGAACCATCATAATATTTCGCGGACCCCAGCGCGGTATCCAAGAAAGCAATTTTTCCGTCGCCATTCACGCCTGTCGCCAGGGCATCGGCGAGTAACGTGTCGATAGTGCCACCCGAGCGATTCCACTTACGCACGCTCGGCACTCCCCCCTGCCGATTCACAAAGACGTTATTCGTGCTGTCCACACCAACCGCTTGATTGGCTGTAGAAGAGTTTCCCAACACCGAAATCATTGTTCCAATTTCAAACCGAAAACTATTTTGCACGCCAGTCGCATTCTGCGCCCAACCAACAACCACCGTGCCATCGTCGTTGATCGCAGTAGCACGAGACTGCGCACCCCCCAGCGTGCCGAGATCGTCGATCTGCCCATCAGGATGTCGCCACGCGGCCTGTCCCGTGGAGAGTTTATAACCAACTAGGTCGCCCAGTGCGTTCCCCGCCGCGGGAACGAAGTCGCTGCCCAAATCCTCCATATAGACGGTCACCCCGCGGGCGGCGCCGCCGAGGCATAACACGAGTAACGACCCGGCCAAGCCGGTCACAATACCGCGACAGAAATAAAAAATTCGTGGCCGCATGGACAAAATCTCCTAGGGCACGATCAGAAAAGTAGCGTGAACCAGCTTAGCGTATCACGGGGACGGGCACGGGAGCAAATTTTTCTTGGCAATTCTGCTTTTCACCAGAATCCAGCAAAGCCACATGCAGCCGCTGGCACCTTAGCGGCCTCCAACGCTCGCCAGACTTCGCTTACAATGAGCGTATGTCGTTTGAAGCACTGCCACACACCGTCGGCCCGCTCGCCAAGCCGTTTTACATTGGCCCGCTGCTGATCGATCCCCCGATCTTGCAAGCCCCCATGGCGGGGTTCACCAACTACGCCTTCCGCCAAATCGTCCGTGAATTTGGCGGGGCGGGACTCTTGGCGACCGAGATGGTCAACGCTCGGGGATTCGTGTGGCTCGACGAACAAGAGGCCGAGCACCCCGACCGCTTGTGGGGCGTCGCCGACGAAGCCCGCCCGCTGGCCGTGCAGATTTGGGATAATGAACCTGAGACGCTCGCCAAAGTCGGCGCGCGGCTGGCCGGTGATGAATACGGCGTGAGCGTGGTCGACATCAACTTCGGCTGCCCCGTGCGGAACGTCACGCAAAAGGCGCACAGCGGTTCCTATCTGCTCAGCCAGCCCGAGCGTATGGGGCAGATCATCGAGCAAGTCGTCGCCGCCTGTGCCCCTACGCCGGTGACGGCCAAAATTCGCCTCGGCTGCACGCGCGATTCGATTGTCGCCATCGACATTGCCCAAGTCGTCGAAGGAGCAGGCGCGGCGGCGCTCACCGTGCATGGCCGCACCGCAGCCGATATGTTCACGGGCTCCGCCGATTGGGATCGCATCGCCGCGATCAAGCCGCATCTCAAACGCATCCCGCTCATCGGCAACGGCGATCTCGACACGCCGCAAAAGGTGGTCGATGCCTTTCGACACTACCACGTCGACGGCGTGATGATCGCCCGGGCCTCCCTGGCCAAGCCATGGCTGTTCGCCCAAGCCGCTGCGGCGATTCGTGGAGAGCCGATCCCCCCTGAACCCACGCTCGCCGAGGAACAGGAGTTATTGCTCCACCACTTTGAACTGGTCTGCGAACGCTTCGGCGCTGAGCGCGCAACCATTCTGATGAGGAAGTTCGCCTGCTGCTACGCCCAAGGCCGCCGGGGAGCCCGCGAATTTCGTAAGCACGTGGCGACGATGAAAACCCCCGACGAGTTCCGCGGCATCGTCGCGGAGTACTTTCCCCGTGAAGTGTTGGCCCTTTCTCAAATTTGAAACTACTCTTGGAGCTTCTCTTCCCGCCCCAATTCCAAGGCCAAGGCATGCAACGTCACGTTTATGTCGCGCAAGAAAAAGATCAGCGCACCGATAATTGCCAGCAAGCAGCCCACAAACAGTAGGCTCACCAGCCAGCCCATCTCCCAGTTCAGGAGCACGCCGAGAAATAGCACGATCACCAGCAGTGCCGCCAAGAGTGCGCTCGTGGTGGCCAGCGCGATGGCGGTCCGGAGTAGACAAGCCCGCCGCCACAGAATGTCGAGCTGAGCTTTGTTGCTCTGCCGTTCCGTTTCCTCGCAACTCCGCAGCAAGGTAACGAGCTGCCGCGAACGGTCGATTGTCCGAGCTAGCCGATTCGTCATGTTTAGCAGCAACAGCCCCACGCCGGAAATGAGAATCACCGGCCCGACGGCCACCTGCAACACGGGGATCAGCTCGGTGAGTGTCATGGATCGCTTAATCCGCGTCGCGGGTATCACCTGTGTCGATATCCAGCGGTGCCTTCAAGTGTTCAGTCACTTCAACGGGCGGCAGTGTTAGCACGCGGTAAAAGCAATAGGCCGTCAAAGCCAACACCGACCCGACCGAGACGATCATGATGGTCCAACCAGCGGGATTCATAATTCAATCCTTCTGTAACAGCACGGACTAATCAGGCAGTCGATCAAAGCGGCCTTCTTGATCCCACCGCTTGCCGGCGGTGTGGACCAAGAGCAGCAATAGCCCGAAGACCGCGAGTATGAACGAAATCGCATAGACCGGCACGCCCCCCTGTTTCAGAGTCTTTACATAGTCAGGGCCCTGCGTGATGAACGTGCCGACGAAGATCGCCAACAAGTAAACCGGCGTGACGTACTTAAGAATGAACTGGATGAAGTGAGGTACGCGGATGTTGGCCCCCTCATGAAGCTCGCGTTCGCCCTTTTCAATTCCCATGGCCCAGCCATAGAGCAGCGACTGGATGAGCGCCAGCGCGACAATGAACATCGTGCCGACCCAAAAATCCATGGTGTCCAAGGCCAGCATGTCCTTCGAGAAGTAGAGGCAAAATAATGTGCCTATGCCGGCGATAAAGCCCAGCAGGGAAACCGACGCGTGCCGCTTGAGTCCGAGCCCTTCTTCAAAAAAGGCAATCACCGGTTGCAGCATCGAGACGCTGCTGGTAATCGCCGCCAGAAAGAGCATAAAAAACCAGCAAAAACCAAAGAATCGCCCCCCCGGCATCTCGGCGAACACGTTGGGCAAGGCGTTAAAGCCCAGCCCAAAAGTCCCTTGCTGAGTGGCGGCGAGGCCCAAGAAGATGAACGCCGCCGGTAGGGTGATCAATCCCCCCAGGCAAACTTCAAAGAACTCGTTGACCGCACTGGCGGTGAGGCCACTCAGGGCGACATCGTCTTTCTTTTTCAAGTAGCTCGCGTAATTGATAATGATGCCGAAGCCGACCGAGAGGCTAAAAAAAATCTGACCCGAGGCTTCCAGCCACGTTTGCGGCTTCCACAGGTATTCAGGATTCGGGTTCCACATCGAGCCCAATCCAGCAATCACCTTGTCGCCGTCGAGCGTCAGCACGCGTACCAGGACGCACAACGCACAGAGCGCCATCAACGGCATGGCCCATTTACAGAATGCTTCGATGCCTTGGCTAAGCCCGCGGTAGATAAAATAAAAGTTTAATCCAAAAACGAGCGCCAGAACGCCGACGAGTTTGTTATTTCCCCCTTCATAGACGAAACCGTCGGCATTTCCGCCAATGAAGTCGTTGAAATGGGCTTTGTAGGCTTGCGGGTCATTACCCAGGTCCATATTGCCAACCAAATAATCCCAGGCGTATCCCAAGCACCACGCCTCAATGAGGACATAGTACATGTAGATCACCAGCGGAATAAGCAAGGCGAAGGCACCCAGATAGCGCGCAAGCTTATGCCGCCAGATTACCGTATAGATGCCAGGTGCCGAGTTGAAGCCCCGATTACCGCCATAACGGCCCATGGTCCACTCGGCCCAACAGAGCGGAATCCCTAGTACCAAGAGCGAAATAAAGTACGGCAGCATGAAGGCCCCGCCGCCGTTCATCGCCGCTTTCCCGGGAAATCTCAATAAGTTGCCCAGCCCCACGGCCGAGCCGGCGACCGCCAAAATGACCCCCAGGCGCGAGGCCCACTGCTCTGTTTCCTTACCGCTCATCGCAATTTTCTCCGACAAACACGTAATTTTCGACGAAAACGCCATTCCCGCGCGGACGGGAATCAAGTGTTTCACTGCTGCGGCCTGGATTCCCGCCTGCGCGGGAAAGACGGCCATTACTAGCAACCCATTTGTGGCACTCTCTGGGTCGATGCTACTTCTAGCCAATAAAGTCTTCTGGGTCAACACTTTACGGCTCATTGCCGTCATGAACGTCAGCGATTATGCGCGCAACTTTATTGACTCAGCGCGCAGACGTGGTTAGTTTGCCTACTAGGTTGTCAACAATTAGCGTGCATCTCTTATAAGCCGAAACTCCGATGAGCTCAAATTTCAGAGTCAATCAGGTGATGCGCCTCGTGGCAATCGTTTTGGCTATGAGTGCTGTTGATATCTCGCATGCGACAGGCCGACTGTACCGTTTCTCCAGCAAAGTCATCGATGTGATAAGCCCCACATCACCCGGGGCTCCCAGTGCGCTTCCCTTTGCCAGGGGACAATCCGTCACGGGTTCGTTTCGCTATTCACCTGACGCCGCGACTCTGCCGAACCCTCCTACGGATGGCAGGGCTACTTACTGGGGAGCCTTTACCGAGGTTTTGCTCCAGATCGACCTGGGAAGTAGCATCTACCAGTTTCTTGCCTCTGATTTCGCCACGCCAGGCGTGCCATTCTTTGGCAGGCCTCTAAACTACATTGGAGTGGACGGCAATATCCCTATCGATGCAGGGGTAGCGGTTGCCGATCGGTTCACGCTCAACCATAACAATCCGTACGTTTTCAATCAGCCAATGGGCCTTGTTGATCCCGAGGCCATTGTCGGAGCGTTCTATCCCTCGATCTTCTCTATGTTCTGGAGTAGTCGGTCTCCTGTGGGCGAACCTTTTCCGGAATTCATTACCGATTTTTCTCTTCCCAAGAAGATCGAACCGCTTTTTGATATTTCGGACAACGATAACTGGTCGCTCCTTTTTCTCGAATTACCCCCAGTTGGTTCGAATACGCCTGGGCGTCAGGTCATCGTTGTTGGCAGGATCAACTCAATGGAATCAGTGCCAGAACCCTCTAGCGCTCTGCTTGCGCTTTTCTTAACAGCGGCCCTATTATCAGCCCGCCACAACTTTTCTGCCTAGGCATAGGCAGAAAAGTTGCTCTTGGCTGTTTTTTTAGGCCTAACACGCCTATATCGACACGTTTTTATTATTTGTCAAACTAACCATTGTCAAAAATCAGCCAACGGGTAGGATAACTAAGGAAGCGGATAGCCGAGTTTATTTATGGTAACGACTTATGTCATTCCCCCAGCAGCTCCCTGATGAAGACCAGACAGTCGGTGATCGCGAGATCGTCGAGTACCTGCGTCGCCAAAGTGCTGCCACGGTGCAGGACTTGGTCGATTTCGCCGGGGTGACAGCAACGGCCGTTCGGCAGCGGCTGACGCGCTTGATGGACCAAGGCTTGGTCGTTCGCGAAGCAGAATCCGCCGGTCGCGGCCGGCCGACCCACCGCTATTCGCTCTCAATGGCCGGGGTGCGTTCGAGCGGCAACAACTACGAAGATTTAGTGAGCGTGTTGTGGACCGAGATTCGCGCGGTGCAAGACCCCGACGTTCGTCATGGCTTGCTGAAACGAATTGTCAGCCGACTGGCGGAGCTTTATCGCGATCAGGTCAAGGGCGAGTCGGTGGCTGAGCGGATGGAGTCGCTCGTTGAATTGATGCGTGGGCATGACGTACCGTTTGAAGTCGTCCCGCCCCAGGCTGGACAGTTGCCCGTGCTCAAAGCGTTGGCCTGTCCCTACCCGAGTTTGGCGGAACAGGATCGTACAGTCTGCTCGATGGAAAAAATGTTGTTTGCAGAGATTTTAGGCAGTGGGCTGCGTCTGAGCGATTGCCGCTTAGATGGAGCCACCCATTGCACGTTTGATATGAATCCCCAAGTGGCCGCGTCGGTGTCGTAGTGTTGGCTTCCAGCCGCCAAGCATTTTGCTGAGTGGCGGCTGGAAGCCAACACTACGTGGACACCTAGCCACTGCGAAAATACCGTGTTACCCTTGACGGATTCGAGCGGTTCCTGGAGGAGCCGTAGTCAGAGCCTATTTTTGAGTATGGGAAGATTGTTATGAGTCAACCATGGATTGAAGGACGCTTTGAAGAGAACGTCATCACGACGACCGTGGAGCAGGCCATCAACTGGGCCCGGCAGTCGAGCATTTGGCCGATGACGTTTGGCCTCGCCTGTTGTGCCATCGAGATGATGGCTGCGGGGGCGAGCCGTTTTGACCTGGATCGCTTCGGAGCCGGGGCGTTTCGTGCCACCCCACGCCAAGCCGACCTGATGATCGTCGCCGGCACGGTGACTTACAAAATGGCGAGCCGCGTACGTCGGTTGTACAACCTGATGCCCGATCCGAAATTCGTGATTGCCATGGGTGCTTGCACCGTCGGCGGCGGACCTTACTTCAAGTATGGCTACCATGTTGTGAAGGGTGTCGACTTGGTTGTGCCCGTGGACGTGTATGTCCCCGGTTGCCCACCACGTCCCGAAGCCTTGCTCGAAGGACTCATGCGCATTCAAGACAAGATCAAAGGCCACCGCATTGGCAAAACCGCTGGTTCGGCGGGCCCGGGCTTGTTGGGTCGCAAGTTGGAAGATGAACTCCCCATGCCGCATCACAGCGGTTATGTCGCCTCGGCGATTGATATCGACCCTGTTTACGATCACCAAAAGATTACGGGCTGAAAAATAACGAGTTAAGACCTGCGACTCGTTGAGTCGCGGCTAATCGCAACTGACAACTGACAAAGAACAACTGACAAATTGAAATGACCGAAACGCTGAAAATCACGAATCTCCATGTCTCCGTCGAAAGCAAGCCAATCTTGCGCGGCGTGAATCTCACCATCAACCGGGGCGAGACCCACGCCCTCATGGGGCCCAATGGCTCCGGCAAAAGCACGCTCGGCAACGTCATCATGGGGCATCCCAACTACGAAGTCACCGAGGGTTCCATTGAACTTAACGGCGAGGATATTCTCGACTGGGATGCCACCCAACGGGCCCGGGCGGGAATCTTTATGGCGTTTCAGCGGCCGATGGCGATTCCCGGCGTGAAGATGGCCGACTTCCTGCGTCATGCGACCACCAATGTCCGCAATCCTGGCCGTAAAGAGGGCGAGGAACTGATCCCCATGCGGCAGTTCCGCAAGGAACTGACCGAAAAGATGGAACACCTGAGGATGGATGTCGAGTTCGCCCGTCGTTATGTGAACGATGGTTTTTCCGGCGGAGAAATGAAACGGGCCGAGATTCTGCAGATGGCCATGTTGCGGCCCAAGTTCGCGATTCTCGACGAGACCGACAGCGGCCTCGACGTCGACGCCGTGAAGCTCGCCAGCCAAAGCATCGCACAGATTGGTAAAGAAACCGCCGACAGCGCGGCGATGGGCATCCTGATTATTACTCACCACGACAAGTTGCTCGACCAAAACACGCCCGATTACACCCATGTGATGCTCGGCGGCAAGATCGTCGAAACCGGCGGCGTGGAGCTCGCTCACGAGTTGTTTACCGATGGTTACGACCGTATCCGGGCCAGTTACCCTGACGCGGCCGAGAACGAACGAGCCATGGCAACTGCCGAGGCCGTTTCGATTTAACACTTACCCACCCCCAGAGAGGGGACAAATAAAATGGCTACCGACATTCTCCAAGAACCCGCCACCATCGGTGAAATCAACAAATACGATTTCATCACGCCCTCGCACGACGTGTTCAAAGCCCAACGCGGTTTGAACGCCGACATCGTGGCGCAGATTTCCGAAATGAAGAAAGAGCCGGGCTGGATGCGCGATTTCCGGCTCGAATCGCTCAAGATTTTCGAGTCGAAGCCGATGCCCAAATGGGGCGGCGATATTGGCATCAACTTCCAGGACATCTTTTATTATTTGAAGCCAACCAACGAGCAGGGAAAATCTTGGGACGATGTGCCTCAGGATATCAAAGACACATTCGACAAGCTGGGCATCCCTGAGGCCGAGAAAAAGTATCTCGCCGGCGTGAAGGCCCAATTCGAGAGCGAAGTCGTCTACGGATCGCTGCAAGAAGAACTCGGCAACCAGGGCGTGCTCTTTACCGACACCGATACCGCCGTGCGGGAACATCCCGAGTTGCTCCGCGAGTACTTTGGCAAGATTATCCCGCCGTCGGACAACAAGTTCGCCGCCCTCAATTCGGCCGTTTGGTCGGGGGGGTCGTTTATCTATGTGCCGCCGGGTGTGAAGATTGAATTCCCACTCCAGGCTTATTTCCGGATCAACGCCGAGCAAATGGGCCAGTTCGAGCGGACTCTCATTATCGTCGATGAAGGGGCTTCGGTTCATTACGTCGAGGGTTGCACCGCCCCGATGTACACCACCGAAAGCCTGCACTCCGCCGTGGTGGAAGTGATCGTCAAAAAGAATGGCCGCTGCCGTTACACGACGATCCAAAACTGGGCCAATAACATTTACAATCTGGTGACCAAGCGGGCCGTGGCCTATCAAGATTCCTTGATGGAATGGATCGACGGCAACTTGGGAAGCCGGCTCACGATGAAGTACCCCGCCGTCTACATGATGGAACCGGGGGCTCGTGGCGAGATTCTCTCCATCGCGTTTTCCTCGAAGGGTCAACATCAAGACGCCGGTGCCAAGGTGGTCCACTGTGCCCCGCACACCAAGAGCCGCATCATCTCGAAGAGCATTAGCAAAAACGGCGGCCGCAGTAGCTACCGTGGCTTATGCAAGATCGAAGATGGCGCGGTCGGCAGCAAGAGCAACGTGGTCTGCGACGCACTGATTCTGGATTCCGACAGCCGCAGCGATACTTACCCGTACATCGAAGTTGAGGAGCAAGACGTGCAAGTCGAGCATGAGGCCAGCGTCTCGCGGATCGGCGAGGAGCAGCTCTTCTACCTGATGAGCCGCGGGCTTTCGGAAGCGGAAGCCAGTTCGATGATCGTTAGCGGCTTCATCGAACCGTTGATCAAGGAACTTCCGATGGAATACGCCGTCGAGATGAACCGGCTGATCGAACTGCAAATGGAAGGCAGCGTGGGCTAAGCTCTTATCCTCATTAACAAGTCAATTTCCTTGAGTTTGTAGGCCGGAACGAGTAATGCGAGTTCCGGCATAACCTAAATTTTCACGTTGAATTTGCCGGAACTCGCTCAACTCGTTCCGGCCTACGACATTTAGAGATTTCTGCATGATTGTTAGTTCCCAGCCAGCAACCGGCTTTAGTCAAGAAGTTTTCGATGCGTTTCTCGCTGGTCGGGACGAGCCGGGTTGGCTCACCGATCGCCGTGTGGCCGCGTGGAATACGTTCCAACGCCTGGGCATGCCCAGCACACGCGACGAAGAGTGGATGCGGACCGACATTCGCCTGTTCAAATTCGACCGCTTCACGCCGTTTGCTGAAAGCGAAATACCAACGCAGAAACCAACAGGTTTGCTCGCCGAGGGAGTTAAGGTAGCTGGTCAGAGTTTGTCATTCGACAGCCGTAGTCAGGAAAGCGAACTTGCCGCCAAGTGGTCCAAAAAGGGCGTGCTGTTTGGCAGCCTCGACATGCTTATCGCTGAGCATGGCGACCTGTTGCGACCCTACATCGAACGGCAGTTGGTGAACCCCCATCGTGACAAGTTTTCCGCCCTCAATGCCGCTTTGTGGAGCGGTGGCACGCTGCTGTTCGTGCCCAAGGGCGTGGCTGTCTCCGACCCGTTTCATTCGCTCTCGATCCTTTCCTCGGGCGGCGTCGATCTCGGCAAGACACTCGTGATTCTCGAACAAGGTGCCGAAGCGACCCTACTTTCGGAAACAGCGAGCACTGATCTCGAAGGCGAAGGGTTGCACTGCGGTTCGATTGAACTCGTTGTCGAACGCGAGGCTCGCCTTCGTTATGTGAATCTCCAAAACTGGGGCACCGGCGTCTGGCACTTTGCCCACCAGATGGGACATGTTGGCGCGAACGCCGGCTTGCAGTGGACCATCGGTGCCCTCGGCAGTCGGCTCGCCAAGGTGAACCAACATGTTGCTCTCACCGGTCAAGATGCCGAGGCTCAAGTCAACGGCGTGATGTTCACACAGGGCAAGCAACACCTCTGCTATAGCACCCATCAACACCACAAGGCCCCGTACTGCCGCAGCGACTTGCTTTACAAGGCGGCGCTCCAAGATAAGTCGCGGACCGTGTGGCGCGGGATGATTAAGGTTGACGAAAAGGCCCAACGCACCGACGCGTACCAACGCAACGACAATCTCATGCTCTCGCGCACCGCCCGCGCGGATTCGATTCCAGGCCTAGAAATCGAAGCCGACGATGTGCGTTGCACCCACGGCAGCACGAGCGGTCGGGTGGACGATCAGCAACTGTTTTACGCCATGACCCGCGGTTACACCCGCAAGGAAGCCGTGCGAATGATCGTGGAAGGCTTCTTCCAACAGGTTTTCGACCGCATCACGATTGAAAGTGTCCGCGAAGCCCTGGGCGAAGCCATTGGCCGTCGCGTGCGGGACATCATTGAATGAATTAACGTATTTGAGAAATGAAAAGACTTCTGCTCACTTTGGTCATTCTCATTTTTCTGGTCGCTTACATGCTCACAAATGGTTCTTATGGCGGTGTTTTGGTTGGAATTCTGTTGCTACCTGCCTGTGTCGTTGTGCAACTGATTGTGATGAAGCTCTTCTTTCCCAGAAAACCCAATGCTGAAGAAATTGAATAATTTCCTGCCAGTTGCCAAGATTTCCGAGATCGCCGACCCCGGTTCCTTGCTGGTTGAAGTCGAAGAACGCCTTATCGTGTTGATTCACGCTGCGGGGCACTTTTACGCTCTCGACGACGTTTGCACCCACGACGGCGGACCCTTGAGCGACGGTCCGCTCGATGCCACGGCAGGCACCATTGCCTGCCCGCGACACGGGGCGAAATTCGACATCAAAACCGGTGCCGCCGTGACGATGCCCGCCACCAAGCCTACAATTGCCCATGACGTGAAGGTCGAAGGGGACCAGGTTTTCGTGCGATTGCAAGATTAATGTCATTCTGAGCGGAGTTCCACGACTCGAAGAATCTAGGTTTTATCTGAGCACGTCATCATATCCATGTGATATTTGAACCAAGATTCTTCAGTCGGCGAGCCTCCCTCAGAATGACATTTATCGATAGACAGATAACTATTAGTACTTTGATATTGATGGAGAAATCCAATGCCCGTTGCCGAAGATACCGTCCGTGAAGCGCTCAAACAGGTGATCGATCCCGAGTTGTTCGTGAACATCGTTGACCTGGGGCTCATCTACGAAATCAAGGTCGACGAAACCGACGAAGGCAAGTCGAATGTCGCGGTCAACATGACGATGACCAGCCCAGCCTGCCCTGCGGGGCCGCAGTTGTTGGGTCAATCGAAGGAATTCGTGGGCCGCCTCGAAGGGGTCAACGAAGTCGACGTGCGCCTGGTGATGGATCCACCCTGGACCCCCGACCGCATGACCGAAGACGCCCGCGATCAATTGGGAATCTTTTAGTCCAGAGCAGAGAGTCAAGAGTCGAGAGCCAGAAGCTTGACGCATTGATTGCTGGTAAATCTGGCTCTTGTCTCTAAGCACTCAGCTCTCGACTTTCCCATGCACATCTTTCTCTACGAGTGGATCACGGGCGGGGGCTTGGTCGAGGAACCCAGTCCGCTGCCTGAATCGCTGCTCATCGAAGGCCAGGCGATGCTCACCGCCTTGGCGAGCGACTTTGCGGCGCTGCCTGAGACGCTCGTGACCGTGCTGCGAGATGCCCGATTGGATGCGATGTTGCTCCATAGGTGCGAAGCCGTGGAAGTTCATTCCCGTGAACACCATCTTGAAGAATTCTCACGGCTGGCCACCGAGGCGGATCACACGCTCGTGATCGCCCCCGAGTTCGATGCCATCCTCACTGACACGGTGAATTTGGCGCGAAAGTTGGGAGCGCGCTTAATTGCCGCGTCCGACGACTTTATCGCCATCACTTCGCACAAGCAACGCACGGCCGAACATCTCTCCTCGGCAGGTGTTCCTGTGCCTGAGGCAATTTTGCTCGACGCCGATGTCGAAAAGTTGCCGGTCGATTTCGAGTATCCCGGCGTACTCAAGCCGCTCGATGGGGCCGGCTCGCAGCACACGTTTCTCGTGACGAGCCGCTTTGATGAACCGCCGCCGTACCCTTGGCCACGACGGTTGGAACGATTTGCCCCCGGCATAGCGGCAAGCGTTGCCTTTCTGTGCGGGCCAGAGCATTGCGTGCCGCTCGCCGCCTGTCGGCAGCATCTTACCGAGAATGGCCGGTTTGGCTATCTGGGCGGTTCGCTCCTCTGGGAAACGGATCTCGCAGAGCGCGCGAAAAATCTCGCCACGCGGGCCATCGCCGCCTTGCCGCCAGCGATCGGTTACGTGGGAGTTGATCTGGTCCTCGGCAAAGCCGAAGATGGCAGCCAAGACGTCGTGATCGAAGTGAATCCCCGCCTCACCACGTCCTACGTCGGCTTACGCGCGATGTCCCACGACAATCTGGCGGCGGCAATGTTGGAAAACGCGGCGGGGCGCGAGTTTACACCTAAGTTCCGCCTCGACCCGTTGGAGTTCTCCGCCAACGGCGCGGTGCGGCGACCGCTTGGATAATTCAGATTAGCCGGAGCACAACGTACTCTGGGCCACAAGATTATAGTAGGGGCCCGGCCCGCGTTGCGGTCCGGCTAGGTTATATTGAGAATGGCACACATGCCCAACATCCTCGCCCTCGACATCGGCGGCGCAAACATCAAGCTCGCCAACGGCCATGACTACGCCGCGAGTTGCCCGTTCGCCCTCTGGAAAACGCCCGAGAAACTCGCGGCGCAAATCGCAGAGTGTCTCACTGCGGCACCATCTGCCGAACGCATCGTCGTGACGATGACCGGCGAACTGTGTGATTGCTACGAAACCAAATCGCTAGGCGTTAAGCACATCTTGGCCGCCACCATAGAAGCCGCCCCGCGAACGCCGGTCACCGTTTATCAAACCACCGGCCAATTTGTTGCCGCCGAGGAAGCCATCGAGAATTACCTGCTCGCCGCCGCGAGCAATTGGCACGCCCTGGCCAGCTTTGCCGCAGGTTATTGCGAAGGCGAACAGGGACTTCTCATCGACATCGGCTCCACCACCGCCGATCTTATTCCGCTCGTCGCTGGCAAAGAAGCGGCGGGTGGACGCACCGACCCTGAACGGCTCCTCACCGGCGAGCTGGTCTACACAGGCGTTGAACGCAGCCCCGTCTGTGCGATTGTCTCGCACTTACCATGGCGCGACGCAAGCTGCCCCGTGGCACAAGAATTCTTTGCCACAAGTGGCGATGCGTATTTGCTGCTCGGCAACTTGAGCGCGGATGAAACCGACACAAATACGACCGATGGCAAGCCGTTTACGATTGCAGCCAGTCACTCCCGCTTCGCACGGATGGTGTGCAGTGACAGCGAACTCGTCTCGCGCGCTGAAGTGATTGCGTTTGCCGAGGCGATTCGCGAAGCTCAACTCGCGATGCTTGAACGCGCTTTCAATCAAGTCGTCGACGCGATGCCCGCGAAACCGCAAGCGATGGTTCTCAGTGGACACGGAGAATTCCTCGCGCGGCAATTGCTCGCGCGCGTGCATTGGCAAGGCCGCATCGTCTCGCTCACGGAGAAACTCGGACAAAAAGTGAGTCGCTGCGCGCCAGCCCACGCACTCGCGGTTCTCGCTCAACAACAGAAATAGCCGCGAATCAATGATTCGCTCCGAATTCATGCCAACGCCAATCACACGCATCGTCAAAGTCGGTGGCAGCCTGTTCGATCTGCCAAATCTAGGTGAGCAGGTGCAAGCCTGGCTCGACCGGCAAACTCCAGCGGGCAACGTCCTCTTTGCTGGTGGCGGCGAAGAAGTGGATCGAATTCGCTCGGAGTGTAAGACCGCAGAGCTTGGTGAACACGAGGCCCATTGGCAGTGCATTAAAGCATTGTCAGCCACCGCCAGCCATCTCGGCGAGCTGATGCCCGGCGTAACAGTCCAGACTCACATTCCCTTCCCGCCGCACCGCACGGTGATTTTTTCATGTGCAACGTGGCTCAAAAACATTGAGCCTCTCGTTTCCGGTACGCGGCTGCTCGCTTCGTGGGACGTCACCAGCGATTCCATCGCCGCGCGGCTGGCGATCTGCATCGATGCCGACGAGCTCGTGCTGCTCAAAAGCGCCGACTCGCTGAGCAAAGATTTACAGCTACTCACTGACGCTGGTTACATCGACAAGTTCTTTCCGCGCTTGGCGGGGGAGATACCGCCACTGAGAATTGTGAACTTGCGAAAAGAGTAATAGCCGCGACACAACGTGTCGCACGGCCAACTTGACTTAGTTGGGATCGCTCACGCTGAGTGCTCGGCAAATCTTGCGTGCTAAATTATTTGAGATTTTCACATGTCGCGGAACAGCTTCTACAGCACCCGTCGCAGGGTTCGTCCAAAGAGAATGGGAGCGACCCTCGCGCTTCAGATAGCATCCCTCCGAGCGCAAGTGTCTGAGCAGAGCCGCGCGCTTCATTCAATCGTCACCACCGTCCGATCCGCATCGTCGGGAACGCCGCGCAAGCCGTCCTCGCGGCGATCTTCCAAAATCAAGGCAATCGCATCACGTAAGCTATCAATCGCTGCGTCGCGGCTCACACCCAGCCCATTAGCACCAGGCACTTCGGGGCAGTAAGCGATGAACCATTTTTCATCTTGCTCGACAATAGCGGTGAATTCATTGTGCATCGCAACGACTCCTCAGTCTGCTGTGTCAGAATATGTTAATACTATTCTAGGATAATTCCAAATTACGGCAAACCTAGTCCCAAGTACCAGACAACTACACGATCAACCCTCGCAGCGTCCGCAGATTAATCACATCCAAATCCTCCCCATCTTCTTCCCCCTTGGCCGTCTCCAAATACATCGGCACCTGCTTGAACCGTCGGTCATTAAGAAGATTGCGGAACGGTTCGAGGCCCAGCTTCCCCCGGCCGATATGCGCGTGACGGTCAACGTGCGAACCGAGTTCCTTGAGGCTATCGTTCAAATGAAACGCTTTCACCTTGTCGATGCCGACCACCAGATCCAGTTCCTTCATCGTTGCCTTGTAATTCTTCGGCGTATCGAGCGGATAGCCAGCCGCAAAAATGTGGCAGGTATCGACGCACACGCCCAGCCGTTCCGGCGCTTGCACGCCGTCGATAATCGTCGCCAAGTGCTCGAACTTCGCCCCCAGATTGCTCCCCTGCCCCGCCGTGGTTTCCAAGAGACACTGTGCCTTGCAGCCCGGCAACTGTTTGTGAACTTCGTCGAGCGCCTGAGCGATGCGTTTCAAACCCGCCTCTTCGCTGGAAGTAGTAAACGCCCCCGGATGCGCCACGACAGAGGGAATCCCCAACTGCTCCGCCCGCGAAAGTTCCACGACAAAGGCATCAATCGACTTCTGCCACAACTCAGGGTCGGGGCTCGCGAGGTTGATGAGATACGAATCATGCGAAATCGGGTGGGTGATCTTCAGATCAACCAGCGCCGCACGAAACCGCGCCGCTTCGGCCTCGGTGATCTCTTTCGCTCGCCATTGGTTGTTGTTCTTGCAAAAGATTTGCACGCAATCACACCCGGCACGCTGCGCCGCCTCCACGGCCTTATAATACCCGCCAGCAATCGACATGTGCGCACCGAGAATCGCCATCACATGAGGATAAAGGGAGAAGGCGGAGGGCGGAAGGGGGAAAAGAAATGCGGTATGCGGAGCTCGGATTGCGGAATCAAGGTGCCTGGGAAGATTTTATAACAACGCAGAGTCTGTGGCGGATAGCGCGACTACAGCGAACAGAACAAAAAATCTATTCGTGCAATTCGTGAAGATTCGTGGTTAAAAAATACTTCTCTCCCCGCTTAAACTGCCGACCTTGAGAACGCCGCCGATTTACCGTAAAATCCGCGATTCCCTGCGATGCGTCGCATCGCGGCTATTGTATTTCTCGCAACTCACAACCAACCACGCGCAGCTCCCATGGAACGTACCTTCATTCTCTTAAAGCCCGATTGTGTTCAACGTCGCCTGATGGGCCAGGTGATTGCTCGCTTCGAAGGCAAGGGCCTCAACATCGTCGCGATGAAAATGCTCCACATCACGCCTGAACTCGCCAAGCAGCATTATGCCGAGCATGTGCAAAAGGGTTGGTATCCTACGCTCGAAGCGTTCGTCACCGGCGGTCCCGTCGTCGCGGCGGTCATTGAAGGCTTGGAAGCGATCCGCGTGGTCCGCGACATGCTTGGCGCCACTAACGGCCTCAACGCCGCCCCCGGTACGATCCGCGGTGACTTTAGCAGCAGCCGGCAGATGAATCTGGTCCACGGCAGCGACGGCCCCGAAGCGGCGAAGCGCGAGATCGCCTTGTACTTCGGCGACAAAGAGATTTGTGAGTACATCCCGACGATCACTCCCTGGATGCGCGCGGCGGACGAGTGAGTGATGAAGTTGTCATCCTGAGAGAGCCTTGGCGACCGAAGGATCTATGTTCGATCCTTTCACGTGTGGAACGTAGATTCTTCCAGTCGTAGAACTCCTGTCAGAATGGCATGAGTACGGGCATGTCAGAATGACGGATAACTTACGCTTGCTTCTCCTGCCAAACGCGCGGGCGCACCACGTTTTGCACGAGACCCACGCTTTCCAACAAGCGAATCGTAAGCCACGTCAGATCAAACTCCCACCATTTGTGGCCATGCGCGGCCGCGCGTTGGTCGGCATGGTGATTATTGTGCCAACCTTCGCCGTTGGCCCATAAGCCAACGAGCCAATTGTTGCGGCTATTGTCATCGGTTTCGTAATTCCGATAACCCCACACATGCGTGACCGAGTTCACGCTCCAGGTGATATGCCAAGTGAGCACCGTCCGCACAAAGACACCCCACACCAGCAAGCTCGCACCAAATTGCACGCCGGCATCGGTCCCCCACAGCGGCCAACCAATCAAAAACCCCGCGAGGAAAAACACGACCATCGACGCGAAGTACACCTTGAGCCAGTTCTCGCTCTTTTCGAGCTTCATGTAGAACGTATCGCGGAGGATATCACGAGTAAACCGCTGGTAGTCGTAGACGTTCAAAAATTCGCGGTTGTGAAACATCAACCAGCCGCAATGACCCCACAGGAAATTCACGAGCGGGCTATGCGGATCAGGGCGATCGTCGGAGTGTTTGTGATGAATGCGGTGCATCGCGATCCAACAGGCGGGCGTGTCTTGCATCGTGCAAACGCCGAGAATCGCAAAGGTGTGTTCGAGCCACTTCGGGCAAGTGAAACCTTGGTGCGTGAGCAGGCGATGGTAACAGAGGTTGATCCCCAACGTGCCGAACACGTAGAGCCCCAGAATCGCCAGCACCACACCGGTCCAACTGAAGAAGTGTGGCAAGAACGCCAAGCAGGCGAGCACATGCACGGCGGGGATGCCGATCGCATACCGCCAGCGGACCCTCACGGGGTTCACGGCGGTCTCGGGCCATTCGAGTTGGTGTGGGCCACCATGCTCATGACCCTGCGGGGTGACGTACTCTGAGTCAGCGGCGGGCTGAGGCTCTTGGTCAACAGTTTGGTCTTCAATCGTATCGGTAGCCATGAATCGCACTCAAAAACTGGTCGGCGGATGCTGTGATTTACCTCTTAGTATACCGGCGAAGCCCAGGAATTTAACAGGTGAATCAGAGCGGTTTTTACCGTGTGCGAGGTCGCACAGTCGGTAAATTCGGCAGCTTGCCAACCGGCTAGGGACGGGTTTAGGAAAAAGTGGGGTTCAACCCCCGCGGTTCGCTACAGGAATCGACACCTTGAGGTTATGATCGATGGAAATGTTTACCGAATCGCCACAAAACCATTGGGCGATCCTCGCGCGCGACACCCCCCGCTTGAAAATATGAATAACTCCAAATATATCCAGTTCGGCTGTGGACACTGTGCCCCCGCCGAGTGGCGGAACTTCGATTCCTCGCCCACCTTGCGGTTCGAAAAGACCCCGCTCCTAGGCACCTACTACACCAAGAACAAGGATCGCTTCCCTCCCAACGTGGAGTACGGCGACGTGGTGAAAGGCCTGCCTCTGGCCGCAACTTCCTGCCAGGGAATGTACTGTTCTCACGTGCTCGAGCATCTGTCGCTCGAAGATTGCCAGAAGACTTTGCAAAACGTCTTCAAACTCCTACAGCCAGGAGGGGTGTTCCGGTTCGTGCTACCCGATCTCGAATACTGGGCACATCAATATATTCAAGACCCCGCGCCCGAGGCGGCCAAGGAATTCCTCCGCGAGATTCAATTGGGCATCGAGAAGAAACCCAAAGGCATGGTAAAGTTTTTTTACGAATGGCTCCGCACCAGCGCCCATCTGTGGATGTGGGACTACAAAGCGATGGCAGCGGAACTCCAGCGAGTTGGCTTCGTCGACATCCGCCGCGCTGCTTTCAATGACTCCGTCGACGCGATGTTCAAGCTCGTCGAGAACGAAAAACGCTGGACGAACTGCCTCGGCGTCGAATGTCGCAAGCCCGCTTAGCGTGTTACTCCGGAATCTCCCGCCCATGAGGATCCTGCGCGGCTGGTTCCAAATCTGCGGCGATTTCCTTTTGAATCCGCTCGTCGATGTAATGCTCGACACGGTGCGCGGGAACGTGAACGTGATCCAAGGGCAGCCCCAGGTGCTTCACCAGATAAGCTTCCCACAAGCGGTGCGAGCGGACCAACTGCCGTGCCGCGTCGCGACCCGGCTCGGTCAGGATTAAGCGCGAATCGCGTTCGCCGACTTGGCCCCGACGTTCGAGTTGGCTCGTGGCGATTTTCGCCAGCCACGTTCCGCCAACGGCGGTTTGCGCTTCGTGGGGGGTGAGCGATTTCGTGCTCTTGAGTTCCTCGATGCGATACAGCATCGCCAGCAAGTCTTCCCGCAACACACGTAGCGACATCCGCAGATTGTGAAGCACCTTACTGATCACGCCATATTGCGGAGCAAAGAGTACGGCCAGGGCGAAAATACCTCCCGCAGCGACGGTCATCATGCCGCTGATGCTGGTGTCCCAGTGCATCCCCCCCCAGTAACCCAACACCGCCGACAACACGCCCAAGACGGCTGATAATACGACCATTGGCCCTAGCCGATCCGTGAGCAAATACGCCGTCGAGGCTGGCACGATTAACATCGCCACGACCAGAATCGAACCGACCGCCTCGAACGAAGCCACCGTGGTCACCGATACGAGCATCATCAATAGGTAGTGCATCAGCGTGGCTGAGAAACCCATGGTCGTCGCAAGTTCGGCGTCGAACGAGCTCAGTTTCAATTCTTTCCAAAGCAAGATCAGCACAAAAATGTTGACGACCATCACGATCAGCGAACTCAAGAGCGGTCGTGGCAAACCCCACACGCGGTTGGCAAACGGCACATATTCCAATGCCCCTTGATAGACACAGCCAATGTCGAAGTGCAAACCGCCGGCAAATTGCTTGACCAGAATTACGCCCAGCGCGAACAATGCCGTGAACACGATACCCATGCTCGCATCGCTCGGTACGCGGGCATATTGATGCAAGGTTTGCGTGAGAAACGTGGTTAAGAGTCCCGCCGCTACCGCTCCGATGAACATCGGCACGATTCCCATGGAGCCGCTCAACGCAAACGCCACCACCAATCCCGGCAGGACGGCATGCGAGAGCGCATCGCCCATCATGCTCATCCGCCGCAGGATCAAAAACGACCCCAACAACGCGCACGCCACGTTGACCGTTGCACCGGTCAAGACAATCCATATGCCGGGATCAGGTTCTGCAAATGCCAGCATTAAGGTGTTGCTACTCATGGAGAAACACTCCCCGACGCTTCCGCGCCAATTACATGCGGCGAATCCGGCACCTCAGCCAGCACCGTCGGCAACCGACCTTCGGCGGCGAGCTCCTGTTCCAGCTTGGCGACCAACGATTCGGGGAGCAAATGCTCAACATCGTCGGCATCGCGGTCGACGTGGTCGGGGGCAATATCGGCATGGCGCACCAAATACAGTTCCCACAACCGGTGAGCCTTCGTGATCTGCGAGGCACGCCGCAAACCCAGCGGTGTGAGTTGCACGTGGTTTGCACTCCATTCGATCAGCTCTTCTTCGCGGGCACGCTCCAACAAACGGTCCAGCGACCACCAATGTCGGTAATCGCGCAAGACTTGCACATCGATCACCGGCACGGCGGGGAGCTCCGCTTCGCCCAGTTCAAATAGCGCTCGGAGTAAATGCTCTTCAGCCACCCGCCGCCGTAGACGGTATTCGGAAAGCAATGTCGAGATCACCCCGCGTTGGGGAGCGAACAACAACGAGACCACGAAAAAACTTGACGCGGTCAGCACAATCGCCGCCCCCGCCGGATAGCCACGACCGACTTGCGTACCGAGCAACCCCGCCGCGGCCCCAACCAAGCCGCTCACCAACAGCAACACCGGCAATCGGTTGGTCCAAAAGCGGGACGTCGCCGCGGGCAAAATAATCATCGCCGCCATCAAGATCACCCCCACAATCGGCAAACCGACAATCGTCACTACGGCCAACATCGCCAGCATCGCGAGGTCCAACCACAGCGTCGGCCAACCTTGCGAACGGGCAAAATCGCTATCGAAGCAGGTGAGCTCAAATTCCTTGAAAAACAGCGCTACCCCGGCAAGAACAACCGCGGCGACAACCGCCAGCACAATCAAATCACTGTTGAGCATCCCCCCCGGTTCGCCGAACAGATAGGAATTCAACCCAGCCTTGTTTCCGCTCGTCGAGGGTTTCTGGATGATCGAGAGCAGCACGACCCCCACGCCAAAAAACGTGCTCAGCACAATACCGATGGCGGCGTCCTCTTTGGTGCGCGTCCAACGGGTAATGACCGTCACCGCTCCGATGGCAATCAAGCCGCTCACGAGCGCCCCTGCCGACAGGCCAAGCAAATCGCGATGGCCCGTGATGAGAAACGCGATGCAAACACCGGGCAGTGCAGCGTGAGCCAGCATATCCCCCACGAGGGCCCTTCCCCGCAACACGGCAAAGCTCCCCACGACCCCCGCCATCCCACCAAGCAGGGCCGTGCCGAGCATCACTTTTTCGCTCAGGGAAAGGCTGATCATGGCAAAGGTTTCTGGCGCCGAATCGCTTCGGCGGCCTCATCAAGAATCGTGAGCCGCCCGCCGTAAGTTTTTTGCAGGTTCTCAGTCGTGAACGTCGTCTCCACAGGCCCGCACGCGACGAGCCGCATATTAAGCAAGATAACGTAATCAAAATAGTCGCTGACCGTCTGCAAATCGTGATGCACAACGAGCACGGTCTTGCCCGTTGAACGCAAGGCATGGAGCAACTCGACAATCGCCGTTTCGGTTGCCGCATCGACGCCGGCGAAGGGTTCGTCAAGAAAATAAAGCTGCGCCTCTTCCGCCAGCGCGCGAGCCAGGAATACTCGCTGCTGCTGCCCCCCCGAGAGTTGGCGAATCTGACGCTTGGCGTAACCAGCCATGCCGACCTGCTGCAAACAGCGGTCGGCGATTTCGCGTTCCGACTTCCCCGGTCGGCGAAACCACCCCAGCCGGCCATAGGTGCCCATCAGCACCACGTCGCGTACAGTGACGGGGAAATCCCAATCCACCGATTCTCGCTGCGGCACGTAGCCAATCAAATGCCGCTGTTCTTCGTAGCTCTTGCCATAGATTTCCACTTTCCCGCTAGCGAGCGGCACCAACCCCAACGCAGCTTTAATAAGCGTCGTTTTCCCCGCGCCATTCGGACCGACGATGCCCACGAGCTTGCCCTCGGGAATCGCGAGATCAATATCCCACAACACGGGCCGTCGCTGGTAAGCCACGGTCATGTCATGCACTTCAAAAGCCGTTTTACTCATAAACCAAATCCCAATCCCCCGGACTGGTCGCTTCAGCGACCAGTCAATGCGAGCCTCACTTCGACAACGCATCAACTATCGTTTTGACATTATGCCGAATCATGCCGGTATACGTGCTTTCCTCGGTCCCTGCCAGACCCAAGGCATCGGCGTACAGTTCTTCCTGGGGTACTTGCAAATCGTGTCCCGCCGCACGGCACGGTTCAACCAAGGCTTGCACGGTCCGCGGCGCAATCGCCGACTCCACGAACACCGCGGGAATCTTCCGCGCCACGATCATTTTCTGAATTTCTTCCTGATGAGCGAGATCGATTTCATCTTCGGTACTGATTCCCTTGAGGCCAAAAACCTCAAGCCCGTAAGCCTTGCCGAAGTAGCCGAACGCATCGTGGGCGGTGACAAGCACCCGCTGGTTCTCGGGAATCTTGGCGATTTCCGTTTTGCAGAATTCATCTAGCTTGGCCAACTCGGCACGGTAAGCAGCAGAATTCTCGCGGTAGTTGCTGGCATGGGTAGGATCGAACTTGGCGAGCATCTCCGCCACGTCCCCCACGCAGTCGCTCCACAGCGCCACGTCGTGCCACGCATGGGGATCGTACATGCCCGCGAATTCCGGCGGTTCGCGCAAGCGTTTGTCCTCGCGGGTTGTGATCCCCTCGGTCACCGCAAACGTGGCCTTCCGCCGTGCCATCTGCACGAACAAGTCCGCCATGCGTCCTTCCAAATGCAAACCGTTGTAAAAGATCGCGTCGGCTTCGTTGAGCTTCGCCACATCCGAGGCAATTGGCCGATAAAGATGCGGGTCAACCCCCGGCCCCATGAGCGCGTCGACCTTCACAAACTCACCCCCCAGCCGGGCCACGATTTCAGCGACCGGACCGGTGGTAGCGACCACTTTGATGGGGTAAGTACCAGTAAAAGTGAGTTCCTGGCTAGTCGGCTCGGAATGGGTCGAATCAGTGGCCGTATTGCACCCCAGGCTGGCCACCAAAACGAGGGCGAGCCATGAACGGACAAGTAATGATAAAGCGCAGTATTTCATTGTATTATTCCTTCCAGGCTTAATTGTAGCATAGGCTACAAATTTAACCAACAACAATCCTTGCGTCAACTGGTTCCAGAGCACTTGCAAGAAGATATGCACGATAGTCGGCTTAGAGAAACCGAAACGAAATGCCCGAACCGACGAAATAATCGTCGGCCGCATCATTTAGCCCAAGACCGGCTCGAATGTCCCACATGACATTATTTGTTAGATAGACCGTCAATCCCCCGTTGAAATAGTGCTCATTCTGGACGGTTACCGCGCTATGGGGCACAAGCACGAACCACTCCGTGTAAGCACCCACATCGTCGAGCAACGAATAGCCAATCGTCCACGATTGTGCAAATTCCGTATACGCCTCGTTCGGTAAATCTTCGATCTGGCGATTGAACTGCGTGCTGCCTGCCGTGCTGATGAAGTCATTCACCTCCCAACTGTAAAGCCAATTGAGGCCCGGTAGGACTTCATCAGAGCTAAAACTATCGTCGCCCGTGGGAACAGTCATTTGCGGCACGAGCGCCATTTCCGGCAAGATGCCCGCCTGACCGGTGAGGCCCAGCTTCAACCCCAGATACAGGTCTTCCGACCCCGAGACACCCAAGCCATTAATTTCTTCATTGGCGTAGTTGTACGCGCAGCGCAATTCCAACCAATCCGCCAAGACGCCAATCCGCCACAACGTCTCGGGATAGCTATGCCCTATGGTTTCATCCGTGCCATCGTCGTCGAAGGAGTAGGTGTAACCATTTTCACTCTGAATTACGCCTCGCCCCACGGTGGAAGAGGCTTCAGTAAAATCGGGGCGATCCGTCACCATCGGTTCATCGAGATTCGGCCCGCCCTCTTCGGCCAGCGGAGAATTCCAGCGCATGAGCGTCGATGCCTGGGCGTTACACGTTTCCGCGCAGAGGACTTGCCAACTTGCTGTGGCGACGATCGCTAGAATGAGTTGGCGAATGCGTGAATAGGCGACCATAACAAAGTCCCGTCTGAACTGCTGGAAATCAGCTTCCTTAGAATCTTGTCGTCAGACCAGACTCCCAACGGAAAGCTCTTTGTTGTAGAATTAATGTCCACTGGTGCTAGCAGCCCTTGGCGGAGCGCTATCATCCCACAAAGCTGATCGACTAATTTGTAGCATAAGCTACAATATATTCTCCGTGCCTGCTTATTTGTTGGGCTACGTAGCAAGACCCTATGAAAGAAACCCGCAAAGTTGCCGATGGTCATCGCCGTACTCGCCGGGATCACGCTGCGGAAACAGCCGAGGATTACGTCGAAGCGATCAGCGAAGTGCTAGCTGAGAAAGGGGTCTGCCGAGTCATTGACCTGGCCCGCCGGTTTGACGTCACCCACGTCACAGTGACCAAAATCGTGGCCCGCCTCAAGGAGAGTGGCCTAGTCACGAGCGAACCTTATAAACCGTTGGAATTGACCGACGCAGGCAAACGCTTGGCTGCCAAGTCCCGCCGCCGCCACGAAGTGGTTCACAAATTTCTGTTAGCCATCGGTGTGAGCGAAGCGGTTGCCGTGATCGACAGCGAAGGGATCGAGCACCACGTAAGCCCCGAAACTCTCGAAGCCATGCGGGCCTTTCTGGATCCGGCTACCGTCTCGCCAAAGTAGTTTGAAGTCTCGTTAGGGATACTTGACCTGGTCTTCCATCAGCCGTCGTGCTTCGGTTGTCGCCGCTGCCCAGTCGCCCTGCTCCGCTAACTGCAAAATCTCTCGTAAAAAATCGGCCTCCGCCGTTGTGACATTCGACTCGGATTCAGCGGATTTCACCAGTTCTCCAATACTCGCCAACTTCGTTGCATCTTGGCGATTGCAGACCGAATACATCGCACTGGCGATCTCGTAAGTTTTGTCGCTGACTTCGCCGTAACCTCGCCGACCAACTAAAAAATAACCGGCCAGCAAACATAGCACTAATATCCCCACGATTTTCCCCACTTCGCTCGCGCGCATCGCTCATAACTCCTTGGTTGAAACCTCACCCTCGGCAATGCTCGAAATCTCGGCCCAGAGCAGCAAGTCCACGTCGTCCGAGGCAAATCGCACGCTGCCGTCGCCAAAACACACGTTCCCCCCACCGGGATGCTCAGAAAACATCTGCCCCACATGGAACGTCGGGAAATTGACCGGATGGATGATGGGGAAACCGGTAATATCTAACTCGCCTCCCGACGGCCCTCCATGAACCAACACCAAGGTTGCGGCCGCATCGTCGCCATTCTCGGGTGACTGGAACTTCGGCAAGGTCAACGCCCCGGGCACAACACCCACCCAAGTCTTGTCGCTCAAAGCGGAAGAATGTTCGCCCAAGAAAATCGTATTTGAGAGGCCATCCGTGATCTCACGAAATTCAACAGCCGAGTTGCGATAGAACGGTCCGTCCCCCACCGTCGACACGTCGCCGCTGACCTCAATCTCGGTCGTGGCACTCGTATAAATGTTAGTGAACACGGTGGCCGTGGCTGCGGCACCACACTCCCCCCAGCATGATTCCTGCCCGTGGCTGGCCACGTAATTCGACCGACCAACCTCGACTTGCCGGCCTTCAATCGTGAGCGACTGCCCCGCAGGATCCGTCACGAAAAACGGCCCGCCTTCGCCCGAGTCGGTCGGACACAAAAAACTCGCGATCTCGGTGCGGATCAACTCGGAATGTCTGGTTGCCCATAAAGGCTGCTCCATGTCCGCCTGCTGGATGATATTGGCTTGCTCCAAGTGGGGCAACAAAAACGCCCCCCAACCCCAACCGGGCGGTGCGTCCCAAGTCCCCGGATCACGAGTCGCCGGCGTTGGCACCGTCAAGGAATTTGATGCATAACCCGGTGGCAATCGCTTGTTGGTCACCTCAAAATTCTGGATCGCTAGCCCCAGTTGCTTGAGATTGTTGGTGCATTGAATCCGCCGGGCCGACTCGCGCGCCGCCTGGATCGCGGGTAACAACAGCGCAATCAACACGCCGATAATAGCAATCACGACGAGCAGTTCGACCAAGGTAAACGCGTACTTTTTGCTGCAATTCATGGCAACTCCCGCGGGACATAATTTGTAGCCGACGCTACAGTCACTCCCAAAGTGTACCCTGGGCTACATTATGTTCAAGGGGCCAGAAAAAATTTTGCCATCCGAGATCGATTGCGTGATCCAGAACCAGAGTCCAGTATCCACTTGGCAATCACGACCGGCACGATTCTGTCGACAAAGCTGGTCCCGTCGCTGGCAAAAAGTCGCGGAATCCAGCAAGTTTCCGGGAATTGCTTTTCTCCAGAGCCACTTGTGGTATCTTTAGAGGACTGGCAGAGAGAATCCGTTCATGTCGAAGGTTTGCCGAGCTTGCCATGCGGTTTATGAATTTCCAATACGTGAAGCGTTATCGGATGGAGTTGAATCTCCTCCGTTGGCAGTACACAGCGCTCCGACTCCCCATGGGTTACCGCCTTGTCCCTTGGCATCAGTCGCTCACTGCCGCGCATGCCGAGGTCAAGTATCACAGCTTTCAGGGTGGCATCGACGCTCAAGTCTTTCCCTGCCTGGGCGAGCTTTCCGGCTGCCAGCGCCTCATGAGCGAGATCAAGGCCAAGGAAGGGTTTATTCCCGAGGCCACCTGGTTGGTGGAATACGTCGGCGCGGGCATACATCGGGCTGAGTATTGCGGAACGATCCAAGCCGTTCGCGTCCAAAAATACAAGGCCAGCGTGCAGAACATCGGCGTGCTAGCCGAACACCGCGCACGAGGCATCGGCACGTCCCTCATCCAAGCCAGTCTGCTCGGCCTGCAACAAGTCGGCATCACGCAAGTGGGCCTCGAAGTGACCGCCGAGAATCAAGGGGCCGTAAAACTCTATCGCCGCCTTGGTTTCCGTACGGTACGCACCCTCTACAAATCAGTTGAACTTGCCTACGCGAGTGCAGGCCGGTAGGCTGCCTCTATTCCTGAGAAGCCAGATTCCTGAGCAGCCCGTTCAAAAACCAAACAGCCTCGATGACCGTTACTCGCCAAGTTTCTCAAAACGACATCTTCTCGCACCGCTTGGCGAACGGCATGATCTTGGTCGGCGAGCCGAGCAGCTCGGTCCAATCCGCCGCAATCACGTTGCTCGTTCCCTGTGGTTACACCACCGACCCCGTGGATCGCTTGGGATTGTCATCCCTCGTTTGCGACATGGTGTTGCGTGGTGCGGGGAGTCGCGATAGTCGGGCCTTGATCAACGACCTCGAAGTCCTCGGCGTCGAACGCGGGGAGTCGGTCGGTGCTTCGCAGATTAGCTTCAGCGCCGCGACGCTCGCCGAAAATCTCACGGAAACTCTGACGATCTATGCCGACATGGTCCGCCGACCCCATTTACCCGCCGATCAAATCGAAGCTGGGCAACTCGTTTGTTTGCAAGAAATCAACGGCATCGACGACGAACCGGCGCAACGCTTGATGGTCGAACTGCGGCATCGCACGTACCCCCAGCCGTGGGGCCGTTCGAGCCATGGCACCGAAGCAGGCGTGATGGCCTCTACCGCCGACGAAGTTCAAGCCCATTGGTCGCGCCATTTTCGCCCCAACTCCGCGATTCTCGGCATTGCCGGTAACTTTGATTGGCAGCAGTTGATTGCCCAGATCGAAAGTCTGTTCGGCGATTGGCAAACAAACAACGTCCCTGCCATCGTCGAAACTACACCCGCGCTGGGTGACTCTCACACGCATCACGAAGGCAATCAATGCCACATTGGCATCGCGTATCCGAGCGTCCCCTATCGTGATTCCGAGTACATGCGAGCCTGGGCGGCGGTCGGGGTGTTAAGTGGCGGCATGAGCTCGCGGCTGTTCACTGAAGTCCGCGAAAAACGCGGGCTTTGCTATACGGTCAGTGCGTCGCTGCAAACCCAACTCGACCGCGCGCGTGTGCTCTGCTATGCGGGTACCTCCAGCGAGCGAGCTCAGGAAACTCTCGATGTAACATTCGCCGAGTTGCTACGACTCCGCGAGGGTGTCCTTCCCGGGGAACTCACGCGACTCAAAGCCCGCATCAAAAGCGGCCTCATTATGCAGCAAGAATCTACCAGTGCCCGTAGCGGCGCAATTGCCCGCGAGTGGTATCACCTCGGCCGAGTACGCACCTTGGACGAAGTCGGCCGCCTGGTTGATGAGCTCACCGGTGAGATGATCAACGAGTATTTACAGCAGCATCCCCCCCAGGATTTTACGTTCGCCACTTTGGGCCCAACCCCGCTGGAGTTGCCAAGTGAAGTTTCGTAGTCACACGCTCGACAATGGTTTGGAAATCGTGGCCGAGTGCAACGAGGCCGCGCACTCCGTGGGAGTCGGGTTTTTCGTGCGCACCGGTTCACGCGACGAGACCGACGAAGTCGCCGGTGTGAGCCATTTTCTCGAGCACATGGTGTTTAAGGGAACCCCCCAGAGATCAGCGGACGACGTGAATCGCGAGTTCGACGAACTCGGTGCCCATTACAATGCCTTCACCAGCGAAGAAAACACGGTGTACTACGCCTCGGTGTTGCCCGAGTACCAAGAACCCGTGATCGACATCCTGGCCGACATCATGCGGCCAAGTCTGCGCGATGAAGACTTCAACATGGAGAAGAATGTCATCATCGAAGAAATCCAGATGTACGCCGACCAGCCCCCCTTCGGCATGGACGATAAAATCAAAGAAATTCACTACGGCAAGCACCCGCTGGCGCGGAGTGTGCTCGGCACGGAAGAAACCGTCGGCGGCCTCGCAGTCGGCCAAATGCGTGATTATTTTGAGTCGCGCTACGCTCCCAACAATATGTTCGTCGCCGCGGCAGGCAAAGTCGAATTCGACGCTCTGGTAAAACAGGTCGAAAGCCGCTGCGGCCAATGGACAGCGGCTCAGGCACCGCGCGAAGTGCCCACCTCGCAGTCGAAAAGCTCCTTCCAATTGGTGACGCGAGCCTCTTCCGCTCAGCAATACATCCTGCAACTCGCGGATGCCCCCGCCGCTGAAGACGACCGCCGCTTCGCCGCCAAGTTGCTCGCCACGATCTTCGGCGACGATTCCGGCAGTCGACTTTATTGGGAACTCGTCGACCCAGGTTTGGTCGAAAGTGCGAGCGTCGGGCATTACGAATACCAAGGCGTGGGCATGTACTTCTCTTGGGCCAGTTGCAATCCCGAGGACGCCGCGGAGAATTTTGCTCGCATTGAAGCGTTGCAAAAAATCGCCGAACGCGATGGCTTTGTGGAACAGGAACTGCATCAAGCCAAAAGCAAAGTCAAATCGCGCGTGGTGCTCGGCAGCGAACGACCCCGAAACCGCCTCTTCAACGTCGGCGGCAACTGGCTCCAACGCCGCGAATACCGCAGCGTGGCCGATGACCTCCAGGTGCTCGAAAGCGTATCACTCGCCGATATTCACAATGTGCTACGTGACTTTCCTCTCACCCAGCAAACCACGGTGACCATCGGCCCGCTCGAATCTTGGGGTCAAGCCTGAACCTGCCATTCTGACAGGATTGCCGAGACTGAAGGAAACAGGCTACAGGCAAACGACTTAGGGCTCTTCGCGGCGGCGTGAAAATGTCTACTCCGACATTCCCCATATGGACTGAGCCTGGAACCGATCCAGGCACCGAATGCTCCCCATTTTATTGGTCGTCCCCACCGCGCGTCTAGCGCGTGGTGAA